>NZ_JBIRTN010000057.1:0-1105 GCF_044334705.1 Streptomyces sp. NPDC020731 | reverse complement strand
TCTGAGAGGGCGTTTATGCAGGTCAAGACCTATATGCGGCTCTCGCCCCTGACCCGCTTTGAGGGCCTTCATCCCATAGGCAGCGAATGACGCTCTCCACGGTGGATGCTCGGTCATCCGTCTCGTTCGCTTCTACACCTTGAAGTCCGTCTGGTTTGAAGTTGCCGCGGAATCGCCCAATGAACAGCGGAACCGAGCACTCCGCCTCACCCGTGATCACGCTACGTCGTGAGCGAGCGCAAGCCATACCCCAGCGACCTGTCCGACGCCCGATGGGCCCTGATCGAGCCGACGTTGACGGCCTGGAGAAAAGCCCGGCTCGACCGCAGACCAACCGGGCAGCCGGCCAAAGTCGATTTACGGGACGTCTTCAACGCGATCCTCTACGTGAACCGCACGGGAATCCCCTGGAAATACCTCCCCCATGACTTCCCGAACCACGGCACCGTCTACGCCTACTACGCGGCCTGGCGCGACGAAGGAATCTTCGCCCAGCTCAACTACGACCTGACCGGACTGGCCCGCGTGAAGGAAGGGCGCAAGCCCGAACCGACCGCCTCCGTGATCGACACCCAGAGCGTGAAGACTTCCACCAACGTGCCCGTGACCAGCCAGGGAACGGACGCCGCGAAGAAAATCGTCGGCCGGAAGCGCGGCATCCTCACCGACACGATCGGCCTCATACTCGCCGTGACCGTCACCGCCGCCGGCCTGTCGGAGAACGCCCTGGGAATCCGCCTCCTCGACCAGGCGAAGGAGACGTACCCCACCCTCTCCAAGAGCTGGGTCGACACCGGCTTCAAGAACGCCGTCGTCGAGCACGGCGCCCGCCTCGGAATCGACGTCGAAGTCGTCAACAGGAACCCAGAGGCCCGCGGCTTCCAGGTCGTGAAAAGGCGCTGGGTAGTCGAGCGGAGCATCGGTTGGATCATGATGCACCGCCGCCTCGCCCGCGACTACGAGACCCTCACCTCCAGCTCCGAGGCCATGATCCACATCGCCTCGCTCGACAACCTCACCAGGCGCATAACGGACGAGACGACACCCACCTGGCGAGGAACGTACTAGGACGTAAACGGCAAGTTGCCCACTTCAAACGCCCTCT
>NZ_JBIRTN010000056.1:0-1180 GCF_044334705.1 Streptomyces sp. NPDC020731 | reverse complement strand
CCCGGTTGGCGGCGGCGTTGACGCCGGAGGTGGAGGCGGTGCTGGCCCGGCATCCGCTGCGGGAGCTGGTGACCAGCAGTGATCCGCTGCCGCTGCTGGTGGAGCGCGAGCGGGCGCTGTACGGGGCCTGGTACGAGTTCTTCCCGCGCTCCGAGGGCACCCCCGAGCGGCCGCACGGCACCTTCGAGACCGCCGCCCGGCGGCTGCCCGCGATCGCCGCGATGGGCTTCGACGTGGTCTACCTGCCGCCGATCCACCCGATCGGCACCACCTTCCGCAAGGGCCCCAACAACACGTTGGACGCCGGCCCGGACGACGTCGGGGTGCCGTGGGCGATCGGTTCCCCCGAGGGCGGCCACGACGCGGTGCACCCGCGGCTGGGGACGCTGGAGGACTTCGCCCGTTTCGTGCGCCGGGCCGGTCAGCTGGGGCTGGAGGTGGCGCTGGACTTCGCGCTGCAGTGCTCGCCGGACCATCCCTGGGTGCACAAGCACCCGGAGTGGTTCCACCACCGCCCGGACGGCTCGATCGCCTATGCGGAGAACCCGCCGAAGAAGTACCAGGACATCTACCCCATCGCCTTCGACGCCGACCTGGACGGCCTGGTCGCCGAGACCTGCCGGGTGCTGCGGCACTGGATGGACACCGGGGTGCGGATCTTCCGGGTGGACAACCCGCACACCAAGCCGGTGGTGTTCTGGGAGCGGGTGATCGGCGAGATCAACCGCGCCGACCCCGATGTGATCTTCCTGGCGGAGGCGTTCACCCGTCCCGCGATGATGCACACCCTGGCCCAGATCGGTTTCCAGCAGTCCTACACCTACTTCACCTGGCGCAACAGCAAGCAGGAACTGACGGAGTACCTGACCGAACTGGCGGGGGACGCCGCCTCCTTCATGCGGCCCAACTTCTTCGCCAACACCCCCGACATCCTGCACGCCTACCTCCAGCACGGCGGACGTGCCGCCTTCGAGGTCCGCGCCGTCCTGGCCGCCACCCTCTCCCCCGCCTGGGGCATCTACAGCGGCTACGAACTCTGCGAGAACACCCCCCTGCGCGAGGGCGGCGAGGAGTACCTCGACTCCGAGAAATACCAGCTCAGGCACCGTGACTGGGAAGCGGCCGAACGCGAGGGCCGCACCATCGCCCCCCTCATCACCAAACTCAACACCATCCGGCG
>NZ_JBIRTN010000055.1:0-1279 GCF_044334705.1 Streptomyces sp. NPDC020731 | reverse complement strand
GAAACCACATGCCTGCCACGCCTGTAGTCATTCTGCCCATCCATGAGACCAACCGTAGTAGGATTTTGGTCATGCAGCTCCGCTACAACTACCGGGCCTATCCGGACGCCTCACAGCGCCGCGCGCTGGCGAGTGCGTTCGGGTGTGCCCGCGTGGTGTGGAACGACTGCCTGCGCGACCGCAAGGAAGCACACGCGGCGGGGCTGCCGTACGTGACGTCGGCCGAGCTGTCCCGGCTTCGCATCACCCAGGCCAAGCGCACCGCCGAGCGCGCCTGGCTCGCCGACGTCTCCGCGGTCGTCCTGCAACAGTCCCTGCGGGACCTCGACACCGCATACAAGAACTTCTTCGACAGCATCAAAGGCAAGCGGCAGGGCCGCAAGACCGGTCCGCCCCGCTACAAGTCGAAGAAGGACACCCGTCAGTCGGTCCGCCTCAACACCAACGCCTTCTGCCTGAAGGACGACGGCACGGTGTACGTGGCCAAGGTCGGCAACCTCAAGGTCACGTGGTCGCGCCGACTTCCGGCAGCCCCGACCTCTGTGACCGTCACCAAGGACAGTGCGGGCCGGTACTTCCTCAGCTTCGTCGTGAACACCGAGCCGGACGTCCTGCCCGAGGCGGAGACCGACACCGGTATCGACCTCGGCCTGTCCGCCTTCGCCGTCCTGTCCGACGGGACGAAGATCGACAGCCCGCGTTTCCTGCGCCGGGCCGAGAAGAAGCTCAAGCGCCTTCAGCGGGAACTGTCCCGCAAGACCAAGGGATCGAAGAACCGGGCCAAGGCCCGCATCAAGGTCGCACGACAGCACGCGCGTGTGGCGGACCGGCGCCGCGACTTCCACCACAAGGCATCCACACAGATCATCCGCGACAGCCAAGCGGTGTACGTGGAAGACCTCGCGGTGTCCGGTCTCGGACGCACCCGGCTCGCCAAGTCCGTGCACGACGCGGGATGGTCCGCGTTCGTCGGCATGCTGGAATACAAGGCGGCTCTGCACAAACGCACCTTCGCCAAGGTGGACCGGGCCTTCCCTTCCTCCCAGGTCTGCTCGGCCTGCGGATTCCGGGACGGCCCCAAGCCACTCCACGTCCGGGAATGGGCGTGCGGCGAGTGCGGCACTGTGCACGACCGCGACCACAACGCAGCCCGCAATGTCCTCGTCGAAGGACGCCGTATCGTTGCCGCCGGACGGGCGGAGACGCTAAACGCCTGTGGAGCGCCGGTAAGACGGGCACACGTACCCGCACAGCGCGGTGAAGCAGGAAGCCCCCGGAA
>NZ_JBIRTN010000054.1:0-1330 GCF_044334705.1 Streptomyces sp. NPDC020731 | reverse complement strand
TGAACCGTTCCGGGTTCGGTAGGGACTCGATCATTTGAGAGGATCGAGTCATGGCACGTCCTTCCCAGTACCCGCTTGAGCTGCGCCGTCGTGCGGTGCGCATGGTCGCCGAGGTGCGGCCCGACTACGACACCGAGTGGGCCGCGATGAAAGCGGTCGCCGCGAAGCTCGGGATCGGCACGACCGAGACGCTGCGCAAGTGGGTGCGGCAGGACCAGATCGACGCAGGCAGCCGGCCGGGGACGACGACGGAGGAGTCTGCCGAGCTGAAGCGGCTGAAGAAGGAGAACGCCGAGCTCAAGCGGGCGAACGAGATCCTCAAAGCCGCGGCGTCTTTCTTCGCGGCCGAGCTCGACCGGCCACACATACGCTCGTAGCCTTCATCGACGAGCACAAGGACCGCTTCGGCGGTGTCGAGCCGATCTGCCGCGTGCTGACGATGCACGACTGCAAGATCGCCCCTGCCACCTACTACGCCCACCACAAACGCCGGACCGCGCCGTCCGCCAGGACCGTGCGGGACGCCGAACTGAAGGAGCACATCAGCGAGGTCTTCGAGGCCAACTACCGCGTCTACGGGGCCAGGAAGATCTGGCGGGAGCTGAACCGGCAGGGCCAGGCCGTGGCCCGCTGCACCGTCGAACGCCTGATGCGCGAGCTCGGCATCACCGGCGCCGTCCGCGGCCGGCGCGTGATCACCACGCTTCCCGGCGGCCAGGCCGGGCGGGCTCCCGACCTCGTCGACCGCAACTTCGTCGCCGGCGCCCCGAACCGCTGCTGGGTCGCGGACTTCACCCATGTCAGAACGTGGGCCGGCGTCGTCTACGTCGCCTTCGTCGTGGACACCTTCTCCCGCCGGATCGTCGGCTGGTCGGCGGCCACCGTGAAGGAAACGGTCTTCGTGCTGGATGCCCTGGAGATGGCGATCTGGCAGCGCGACCGTGACCAACATCCCGTTCAGCCAGGCGAGTTGATCCATCACTCCGATGCCGGGTCGCAGTACACGAGTTTCCGGCTCGCCGACCACCTGGAGGCCGCCGGCATCGCCGCCTCCATCGGATCGGTCGGCGACGCCTACGACAACGCCCTGATGGAGAGCACGATCGGGCTGTTCAAGACCGAACTGATCAAGCCCCGACGGCCGTGGAAGACGCTGTCCGACATCGAGCTCGCCACCGCCGAGTACATCGACTGGTACAACCACCGACGACTCCACGGTGAGATAGGCCACGTCCCGCCCGTCGAATACGAGACCACCCACTACCTCGCAACCACGAAACCCCAGGTCACACCCAACAACTGAGATCTCTACCGAACCCGGAACGGTTCA
>NZ_JBIRTN010000053.1:0-1337 GCF_044334705.1 Streptomyces sp. NPDC020731 | reverse complement strand
GGAAGCGGAAGTTGATGACCGACGTGAGTGTCACCGAGACCGAGGGTCGGGCAGAGGAGCCGGCGGCGGGTGTGGATGACGAGCTGGTCGCCCAACTGGTGGCGTGGGCCCAGGCCGATGGGCTGCGGCTGACCGGCGAGGGAGGTCTGCTGCAGCAGCTGACCAAGCGGGTGCTGGAGTCCGCCCTGGAGGGCGAGCTGACCGGCCATCTGGGCCACGAGCACGGCGAGAAGTCTGAAGGAGGGCGGGAGAACTACCGCAACGGGCGCCGGGCGAAGACGGTGGTCACCGAGGTTGGCCCGGTCGAGATCGAGGTGCCCCGGGGCCGGGCGGGCACGTTCGAGCCGATGCTGGTCAAGAAGCGGCAGCGGCGGCTCGGCGGGATCGACGAGATGGTCTTGTCGCTGTCCGCCAAGGGCCTCACGCACGGGGAGATCTCCGCACACCTCGCCGAGGTCTACGGCACCGAGGTGTCGAAGCAGACCATCTCCACGATCACCGACAGCGTGGTCGCCGGCATGCTGGAATGGCAGCACCGGCCCCTGGACGCGGTGTATCCGGTGGTCTTCATCGACTGTGTGCACGTCAAGGTCCGGGACGGGCAGGTCGCCAACCGTCCTGTCTACATGGCGCTGGCCGTGACCGCCGAGGGCACCCGCGACATTCTGGGCCTGTGGGTCGGCGATGGCGGCGAGGGCGCCAAGTACTGGCTTCAGGTCCTCACCGAGATCAAGAACCGGGGGGTGCGGGACGTCCTGATGCTGGTCTGCGACGGACTGACCGGACTCCCGGACGCGGTGAACACCGTCTGGCCTGCGACGATCGTGCGAACTTGCGTCGTTCACCTGCTCCGCAACAGCTTCAAGTACGCGGGCCGCCAGGACTGGGAGAAGATCGCCAAGGCCCTCCGCCCGGTCTGCACGGCACCGACCGAGGAGGCCGCCATGGAGCGGTTCCTGGAGTTCTCCGAGGAATGGGGAGCGAAATACCCGGCCATCGTGCGGTTGTGGGAACGTGCCTGGGCGGAGTTCGTTCCCTTCCTCCGGTTCGACGTGGAGATCCGCAAGATCGTGTGCACGACGAACGTAATCGAGAGTGTGAACGCCCGGATCCGCAAGGCCGTCCGCGCCCGCGGGCACTTCCCCACCGAGCAGGCCGCCCTCAAGTGCGTCTACCTCGCGGTCATGAGCCTGGACCCGACCGGGAACGGCGCGAAACGCTGGACCAGGCGATGGAAGCCGGCCCTCCAAGCCTTCGATATCGCCTTCGACGGCCGCCTCACCGCGACCCAGCGGTAACAACCAACCCACGAGTTACACCACTCGCTGGACACACCC
>NZ_JBIRTN010000052.1:0-1364 GCF_044334705.1 Streptomyces sp. NPDC020731 | reverse complement strand
TTGAACGGCATGCCGTTGACCTGGTTGTACGAGCGGGCGTCGACCAGGTACTTCGCCCGGATGAGGGTGGCGAGCTGCCCCAGGTTCATCTCGGGGATCACCACCTTGTCGTACCTGGCGAGCACCGCTGCGAGGTTGTGCGGGAAGGGATTGAGGTGACGCAGATGGGCCTGGGCGATCCGGCCGCCCTCCTTGCGGATACGGCGCACGGCGGCCGTGATCGGTCCGTAGGTCGAGCCCCAGCCCAGCACGAGGGTCTTCGCCCGGTCCGGGTCGTCGACCTCGATGTCGGGTACGTCGATGCCGTCGATCTTCGCCTGCCGGGTGCGGACCATGAAGTCGTGGTTGGCCGGGTCGTAGGAGATGTTGCCCGTGCCGTCCTGCTTCTCGATGCCGCCGATGCGGTGCTCAAGACCCGGGGTGCCCGGGATGGCCCAGGGGCGGGCCAGGGTCCGCGGGTCCCGCTTGTAGGGCCAGAACACCTCCGTGCCGTCGTCCAGGGTGTGGTTCGGTCCCTGCGCGAACTGCACGGTCAGGTCGGGCAGCTCGGTCGGGTCCGGGACGCGCCAGGGTTCGCTGCCGTTGGCGAGGTAGCCGTCGGAGAGCAGGAAGACGGGAGTGCGGTAGGTGAGTGCGATCCGGGCCGCCTCCAGGGCGGCGTCGAAGCAGTCGGCCGGGGTGCGGGGCGCGACCACGGGGACCGGGGCCTCGCCGTTGCGGCCGTACATGGCCTGCAGCAGGTCCGCCTGCTCGGTCTTGGTCGGCAGCCCGGTGGAGGGGCCGCCGCGCTGGATGTCCACGATCAGCAGCGGCAGCTCCAGCGACACCGCCAGCCCGATGGTCTCGGACTTCAGCGCCACACCCGGGCCACTCGTCGTCGTCACCGCCAGCGAACCGCCGAACGCCGCACCCAGCGCCGCGCCGATGCCGGCGATCTCGTCCTCGGCCTGGAAGGTCCGCACACCGAAGTTCTTGTGCCGGCTCAGTTCGTGCAGGATGTCCGAGGCCGGGGTGATCGGGTAGGAACCGAGGTAGAGCGGCAGGTCCGCCTGCCGGGACGCGGCGATCAGCCCGTAGGACAGGGCCAGGTTCCCCGAGATGTTCCGGTAGACGCCGGGCGGGAACGCCTTCGCCGCCGGGGCCACCTCGTAGGAGACCGCGAAGTCCTCGGTCGTCTCGCCGAAGTTCCAGCCGGCCCGGTAGGCCGCGATATTGGCGGCGGCGATGTCGGGCTTCCTGGCGAACTTCGACCGCAGGAACTTCTCCGTACCCTCGGTGGGCCGGTGGTACATCCAGCTCAGCAGCCCGAGGGCGAACATGTTCTTGCTGCGTTCGGCCTCCTTGCGGGTGAGGTCGAACTCCTT
>NZ_JBIRTN010000051.1:0-1522 GCF_044334705.1 Streptomyces sp. NPDC020731 | reverse complement strand
GAGAAATACCAGCTCAGGCACCGTGACTGGGAAGCGGCCGAACGCGAGGGCCGCACCATCGCCCCCCTCATCACCAAACTCAACACCATCCGGCGGGAGAACCCGGCCCTGCGGCAACTGCGCGACATCCACTTCCACCACACCGACAAGGAGGAGGTCATCGCGTACGCGAAGCGGCAGGGTTCGAACACGGTTCTGGTGGTCGCCAACCTCGACCCCCACCACACCCAGGAGGCCACGGTCTCGTTGGACATGCCGCGACTCGGCCTGGACCGGCACGAGTCGGTACCGGTGCGCGACGAGCTCACCGGCGAGACCTACCAATGGGGCAGAGCCAACTACGTGCGCCTGGAGCCGGGGGGAGCGCATGTGCTCGTCGTCGGCCGGGCATCCGGGAGTGAGCCCCCGGGTGAGCAGAGCCGCGTCCTGCGACCGTCCAGCCCGTCGATCGGAGGGTCACCCACAACATGATCGTCAACGAACCCGTCCCGGACACCTTCGAGGACACTCCCGCCAAGGACCGGGACCCGGACTGGTTCAAGCGTGCCGTCTTCTACGAGGTCCTGGTCCGCTCCTTCCAGGACAGCAACGGTGACGGCATCGGCGACCTGAAGGGTCTGACCGCCAAACTGGACTACCTCCAATGGCTGGGCGTCGACTGCCTCTGGCTGCCGCCCTTCTTCAAGTCCCCCCTGCGCGACGGCGGCTACGACGTCTCCGACTACACCGCCGTGCTCCCCGACTTCGGCGACCTCGCCGACTTCGTGGAGTTCGTCGACGCGGCGCACCAGCGCGGGATGCGCGTGATCATCGACTTCGTCATGAACCACACCAGCGACCAGCATCCGTGGTTCCAGGAGTCGAGGAAGGACCCCGACGGCCCCTACGGCGACTACTACGTGTGGGCCGACGACGACAAGCAGTTCCAGGACGCCCGCATCATCTTCGTCGACACCGAGGCCTCCAACTGGACGTACGACCCGGTGCGCAAGCAGTACTACTGGCACCGCTTCTTCTCGCACCAGCCGGACCTCAACTACGAGAACCCGGCGGTCCAGGAGGAGATGATCTCCGCGCTGAAGTTCTGGCTGGACCTGGGGATCGACGGTTTCCGGCTGGACGCGGTGCCGTACCTGTACCAGCGGGAGGGAACGAACTGCGAGAACCTCCCGGAGACGCACGCGTTCCTGAAGCGGGTGCGCAAGGAGATCGACACGCAGTACCCGGACACGGTGGTACTGGCGGAGGCCAACCAGTGGCCGGAGGACGTCGTCGACTACTTCGGCGACTACGCCGCCGGCGGCGACGAGTGCCACATGGCGTTCCACTTCCCGGTCATGCCGCGCATCTTCATGGCCGTACGCCGCGAGTCCCGCTACCCGGTCTCGGAGATCCTGGCCAAGACACCGGCCATCCCGTCGGGCTGCCAGTGGGGCATCTTCCTGCGCAACCACGACGAGCTGACCCTGGAGATGGTCACCGACGAGGAACGCGACTACATGTGGGCGGAGTACGCCAAGGA
>NZ_JBIRTN010000050.1:0-1574 GCF_044334705.1 Streptomyces sp. NPDC020731 | reverse complement strand
GCCCGTCGAATACGAGACCACCCACTACCTCGCAACCACGAAACCCCAGGTCACACCCAACAACTGAGATCTCTACCGAACCCGGAACGGTTCAGCTGCGGTGCCACGTCAGGCACGCTGCACACCTCGGACGAGCTGACCCGTTGGATCGCCGGACACCGCGCCCAGAGCGGCCACGAACTGTATGAGCAGACCGTGCGCGCCCTCGTCCGTGCCGAGCCTGGCGCATGGCAGTGAAGTCCCCGAGGGTGACACCACGCCAGCGGCAACGCGACCGCGCGGCCCGAGCCCTTGACGGCAGTAGCGACGGCAACACCCACGGATTCCCCCGCACAACCACGGACACCAGAGGAACCCGAAACAGGCGCTGACCTGCAAAGAAACAGGTAGAAGGTGTCCGCGTAGCACACGTACTATGTGCTGGCAGGACAGACTCCGGTCCTGGTGCATAACGCTGGCGAATGTCCTGTCGATGGATTGCCGCACGGCCCTCTTGGTGAAAGCGCCACTCTTCAAAGGCTCAAGAATGAAGGGTACACAAATATTGCAAGAGAAGTCAGATTCAAGAACAGTAAAGGGGATGTATTCCGCGCCGACTTCATTGCGAAGGATCGCTCGGGAAACTGGGTAGCAGTCGAGGTGAAGACTGGAAAGGGGGCGTCTCTGACCGACAATCAATCGCTGGGATATGCTGAGCTCGGTCACGGCGGTGCAGTGCTGAATACTAGCAGGGTGCCAGGCCTGAAGAAGGGCTCAAAGGTCACCATGAAAGTAGAAGTAGATTTGTGGCATTGTCCTGCGTGTGACCCATAGGATACTTCACCCGGAAAGTGCGGCCAGAAGAGCTAGGAGGCGCTCGATGGGATCAAAAGCCGCCGTGGCGGTGTTTACTGATGCGGACCCCAAAAAGGCTTTCCGGAATATTGAAGTGATCGATTACGCTAAGTCAAAGCACCTAGCGGAGATGGCCCTCGGAGTCGCTTTGCGCGAGACGGGACTAAGCGCACTTGACCTCGCCGTTTGGCCCGATAGCGGGAGCGTATGCGCCGCAAGCCTTCCTGAGTTTGAGATTATCTGTTCTCGTAAACTCGCACGCTATCGACCCAGTGAGTTGACTGAGTGGATATCGCGGTTGGCAGGAGGGAGGGATGCCTACGCTGTTTTCATGCACAGCGTTGAAGACTGGGGTGCTTTCGCCGTCTGGTCAGGCGACCATCTGCTTAGGTCCCTGAGTGTGAATCCAGATTCCGGGATCATCGAGGATGTGGGTGAGCGACTTCCGTTCGAAGTTCCCTTCTGGGAAGGTGAGCATTCGGTTCGAGATGAAGCCAGCTACGGCTTGCCTTTCCATCCGATCGACTTTGGAAATGAAGCATTGAGGGAGTTCTTCGGGTTCATTCTTGAAGGTCGCGAGGATGAAACCTGCTTCGACCCTGAAGAAGTTGAAATCCCAGAGTTTCGGGCTACATTGCAAGTCTAAGAGGGCGTTTGAAGTGGGCAACTTGCCGTTTACGTCCTAGTACGTTCCTCGCCAGGTGGGTGTCGTCTCGTCCGTTATGCGCCTGGTGAGGTTG
>NZ_JBIRTN010000049.1:0-1695 GCF_044334705.1 Streptomyces sp. NPDC020731 | reverse complement strand
GCCGCCGGACGGGCGGAGACGCTAAACGCCTGTGGAGCGCCGGTAAGACGGGCACACGTACCCGCACAGCGCGGTGAAGCAGGAAGCCCCCGGAAGGGTCAGCCGACCCAGGCCGGAATCCCTGGACTTTAGGCCAGGGAGCACGTCAACGAGTATCCCAACCTCATGGATCTGAGTAAGGAGTTGCGGCAGCGGCTGGGGGACTGGAGCAGGTGGCAGGCAGCCGGTTCCGGTGTGGACAGCTCCTACGCTCCTCACCCGGAGTCGTTCTACGGGGACGCGCTCTCTCTCGCCCCCGGCTGGAAGGCCGGCGGCTGGCCCCCGTGGGGCCTCACCGATCCCGTCGCCCGGTTCTGCGTCACCTGTAACGCCGGCATGGTCCCGCTGCTGACCGTCGCCTCGAGCGAATGGAGCAGCAACAACCACAGCTGGATCCCGTACGAGGACCGATCCGTCACCCCGCGCAACGGCATCAGAGAGTCGAACCCGCCCCGGGTCCAGGTCACCAGAGGCGACCACCTGCAGCTCTATGTCTGCCCGGAGTCCCCGGAGCATCCGCACACCGACCTGGTCCAGTGAGCCGTCGCTGCCGATCACCACGGGGCCGGCGGTCGCGTGAAGCCGCACCTCACGGACATCGGCACCTCAAGCGCATCGTCCGGCTGCCCCGGTACGACGAGGCCGCTCCTACTCTTCCTCTTCACGGGCTCCGTCGTCCGGCGTCACAGCGACGACCGCCACGGTCGGGGGCGGCGGAGACGGCGTGTACGCATACGCCACTGCCAACCCCGGCACGCCGCCCCGGGGCTCGATCCTCGTCTTGCGCACCTTTGTGCCGTCGTGACGGGGAGGCCCGAGCCGCACACCGAGACGCGGAGCCTGCTCGAGCTCCTGCCGCAGAGCCTCCAGATCCTGCTCGGCTCCCAGCTCCTTCGCACGCTGGGCGGCCCGTACGGTGACGGCCGCCTTCACACCGCTCACGCGCGTGGATTCTCCTGCTTCAACTGTGCCGCCAGGTCGAGGCCCTCCTGTATGGCGATGTCGAAGTCAGGGTCCTGGTAGAGGCGAATCCGCCCTCGGTAGTCGACGATCACTGCGGCGACGGCATTGAGGTCCGTCTCCGACGAGGCCTCCAGTGCACGCTGGAGATCCGCTTCGAAGGTTTCCCGGTCGCCGGGGAAGCCGTGTCCGGACCGCAGAGCGGCCCGGATGCCGCCGATGGTCCTCAACGGCAATGGCGCAGGGATTGATGTTTCTACGTGCTCTGCGCTCACGATCTCTCGCTCCTTGATCTCCCCCGTCCTACGAAGAGCGTCCTACATGTCCGCATCCTGCGCAGTGATCGTTCAAGAGTGAAGGTAGGAGTCTCGACAAGGGACGGCTCCCAGGTTTCTACGGGTGCATGAGGGGCAGAGCACTGCCCTCTGACCTTGACACATGACGCTGCCGGGCAGCGGGCGGGTAAGCGTGCCGGCTACTTCCGCCGGATCGTCCGTACGAAGGGCACCCAAGAGCCGTGGCCCACTGCGATCACAGGGCCCTCCGCGTCCTTGGAGTCACGGAGGTGAATCCTGTCGTCGCGGATCGCACATTCCACGCACTGAACCGTTCCGGGTTCGGTAGAGATCTCAGTTGTTGGGTGTGACCTGGGGTTTCGTGGTTGCGAGGTAGTGGGTGGTCTCGTATTCGACGGGC
>NZ_JBIRTN010000048.1:0-1752 GCF_044334705.1 Streptomyces sp. NPDC020731 | reverse complement strand
CGCCGTCGGCTCGCTGCCCGGTATCTGCTCGATGGTGGTGTCGCTCATCTGGCGTCTCCTTGATCATCGGATCCGCCGTTCATTGAACACTCCCCCATCGAGGAATGGCTCAAGAAGCATCCGGAATGCAATAACTGCTTCCTCGCCGGCACCCAAGTCCTCATGGCCGACGGCAAGACCAAGGAAATCGAGAAGATCAAGGTCGGCGACGAGGTTGTCGCCACAGACCCGGAAAAAGGGGAGACCCGCCTCCGGAAAGTCACCCGCCTGATCGTCACCGAGCACGACAAGCACTTCAACGAACTGACCATCAAAACACTCGAGGGGCCCAAGAAGCTCACTGCTACACACGAACACCCCTTCTGGGTTCCCGAGATCGGCGACTGGGTCGAAGCCCGCAACCTTGCTGCCGGCATGACCCTCAGAACCCCCGACGGCACCACCGTCCGCATCATCAGCAACCGGGCATACACCAAACACGCCCGGACGTACAACCTCACCGTCGAAGACCTGCACACGTACTATGTGCTTGCGGGTGCCACGCCGGTACTCGTTCACAACAGCAACTGTGATCTTCCTGAGGGATACACCTCTTCCCCTGCGCTCAAGGGTGATCCGTATCATCCGGACTCGGTGGCTGCACGGAGTCAGCAGAACCGAGAGCTGTACGCGGGAACCGTAGGGGATCGGGCCGGGGCTCTGGGATACAGAACGAGAATTCCCGCACAAAAGGCCCCGTTCAATTCGCACGGCCAGGTGGTCTTCTCCAACGGAAAGAACTACATCACGCCTGATGTTGACGGGCATAACGTGTCCGATGGCTGGAAGATGTTCAATCGCAAGGGACAACGGATCGGAACTTATGACCCGGACCTCAACTACCTCAAGGAATGACGACTTCGTGATCGAGGTGATCGATTACCCGACCTCAGAGGGTGCGAGTTCGCTGCCCTCCAAGGCGGTCGGCCGGATCAGGGTCGGCGAGTTCACGGAGACGTTCCTGATGGACCTGAGTTTCTGGACGGTGGATGACTACCGTCGAAGCTGGGATGGTGCGCTGAGGAAACTTGAAGAGGCCGAGAATTCGACCTCCTGCCTCATCGCCTCAATCACCGATCCGGCGGCCAGTAACTTCATCTCCTGTTGGCCGATGTATCGAGACGGGGAAGAGGTCTACGTGCAGAACTCGATCATCTTCCTGGACGAACTCCACGAACAGTTCAACCAGCAGGAGCCGTGGCGGTACGTAGAGGCTCGATCGTCGGTCGACGAGGATGGAAACCGCATCTCTGAGTGGTCGACGGGCACCTCTCAGGTGCGGCGGTTCCGTGAGTCCGCCTGGGGGCGATAGATCCCGCGCGCAGGTGCAAATTTGAAGCCCCGGCAGGTACGTCCTGGCGGGGCTTCAGCGCGGTCTGACGGCAGTAGTTGACGGCAACGTCAGCGGACGGGGGCTGCGCAGAGCGGTGGGTCGTCACCGTCGTCGGGCTGGCCTGTGCTCGCGGCGGGGTTACGGAGGGCGTGGCCGAGGATGTCGATAGCGTCGCGTTGGAGGCGGAGCCGGACGTGGGCGTAGACGGTGGCGGTGACGCCGATGTGGGCGTGGCCGAGGAGTTCCTTGATCACGACCAGCTCAACCCCCTGCTCCAGGAGCAAGGTGAACCGTTCCGGGTTCGGTAGGGACTCGATCATTTGAGAGGATCGAGTCATGGCACGTCCTTCCCAGTACCCGCTTGAGCTGCGCCGTCGTGC
>NZ_JBIRTN010000047.1:0-5060 GCF_044334705.1 Streptomyces sp. NPDC020731 | reverse complement strand
CGCGGATCACGTCTCCCGGAGGGGGTGCGGGGCGCGGACGCGCCGGCCACTGCGGGCGGCCACCCCCGCCCCGTCCCCTTCCCGCCGTACGCGGCATACCCGCCGCCACGGCCTCCGTCCCCGCCCCCCTGCGATCCGCGTGCCTCCGCCCCTGCGGGCAACCGCTGCCGCGTGCCACCGCTGCCGCAGACAAGCCGCTCCTGCGGGCAGCCGCTCCCGCGAACAGTCGCCGCATGCCGGTGCTCCCGTGGGCAAGTCGTGCCTCCCCAGTGCCTCAAGGGCCTGGGAGGTGCCCCTCAGGGCGATGGGGCACCTCCCGCTCGAGCGCAGTCGGGAGTGGTGGAGGGTGGGCCGGGGGTGACCCCTCCGGGGGAGGTATCCCGCAGGCGCCGGGCCGCGCGAACACCCCCGGCCCACACCCACGCGGGGCACCCCGCAAACACGCCGGGCCGTAAGGGCACCCCCGGCCCGCACGAACGCGGAGCACCCCACAAGCGCGGGGGCGGCGCAAACCCTCCCCCGCCCTCGCAGCAACGACACAGGGCGCCCCACGAAGCACCCCCGAGCAGACCGTCAGCGCCTCCGCAGGTCCGCCACCCGCCCCCGCTCGGCCCCGGCCCCCTGGGGCGACTCCGCCGCCCCCAACGCCACAGCCGTCCGCAGCCCGGCCCCTTGCCGCCGCGGCCCGGGAAGAGGGACGTCCCGGCGCTGACGCCCCGCCGGGCCCCCCTCACCCCCCGCCCCCGCGACAGCGATCTGCACACCCTGATCGGCCAGCGCCTGCAACTCGGTCCCCGCCCGGTCGTCATGCCCGGCCGGCTCATCCGTCACAAGCCGGGTGATCAGGTCCGTGGGCACCGTCTGGAACATCGTGTCCGTACCGAGCTTGGTGTGGTCCGCGAGGACCACCACCTCCGCCGCGGCCTGCACCAGCGCCCGGTCGACGGACGCCGACAGCATGTTGGACGTGGACAGCCCGCGCTCAGCGGTGAGGCCGCTTCCGGAGAGGAACGCCCGGGACACCCGCAACCCCTGCAGGGACTGCTCGGCACCACTGCCCACAAGGGCGTAGTTCGAGCCGCGGAGCGTACCGCCGGTCATCACGACCTCCACCCGGTTGGCGTGGGCCAACGCCTGGGCGACCAGCAGGGAGTTGGTGACGACCGTAAGGCCGGGCACCCGGGCCAGCCGGCGGGCCAGCTCCTGCGTGGTGGTACCCGCGCCGACCACGATCGCCTCGCCCTCTTCCACTAAATTCGCGGCGAGGTCGGCGATGGCGGTCTTCTCGGCGGTCGCGAGATGTGATTTCTGCGGAAAACCGGACTCTCGCGTAAAACCGCCCGGCAGTACCGCACCGCCGTGCCGGCGGTCGAGGAGTCCTTCTGCCTCCAGCGCGCGCACGTCCCGCCGTACGGTCACTTCGGAGGTCTGGACGACGCGGGCGAGCTCACGGAGCGACACGGCCCCGTTCGCTCGCACCATTTCGAGGATCAATTGGCGACGTTCTGCAGCGAACACGAAACTGACAGTAACGCCGACGACCGTCTGCTTTCAGCAGTTTGCGCTGAATAGCAGAAGTTGTTCGCACTGCCCCGCACCAAGTGGTATAGGGCCGCCGTTTCCGGCCGTCAGGCCTCCACGCCCGCCTTCCGCGTGTGCAACTGCCGTGCCACCTCGGCGATCGAGCCCGACAGCGAGGGGTAGACCGTGAAGGCGTTCGCGATCTGTTCCACCGTCAGATTGTTGTCGACCGCGATCGAGATGGGGTGGATGAGTTCCGAGGCGCGCGGCGCGACGACCACGCCGCCCACCACGATGCCGGTGCCCGGGCGGCAGAAGATCTTGACGAAGCCGTCGCGGATGCCCTGCATCTTCGCGCGCGGGTTGCGCAGCAGCGGCAGCTTCACCACGCGGGCGTCGATCTTGCCGGCGTCGACGTCGGCCTGGGAGTAGCCGACGGTGGCGATCTCGGGGTCGGTGAAGACGTTCGACGAGACCGTCTTCAGGTTCAGCGGGGCCACCGCGTCGCCCAGGAAGTGGTACATGGCGATACGGCCCTGCATCGCCGCCACCGAGGCGAGCGCGAAGACACCGGTGACGTCACCCGCGGCGTAGACGCCGGGAGCCGTCGTCCTCGACACCTTGTCGGTCCAGATGTGGCCCGACTCCCGCAGCCTGACCCCGGCCTCCTCCAGACCCATGCCCTCGGAGTTCGGAATGGCGCCCACGGCCATCAGACAGTGCGAGCCGGTGATGACGCGGCCGTCGGCGAGCGTCACCTCCACCCGGTCCCCGACCCGCTTCGCGGACTCGGCCCGCGAACGCGCCATGACGTTCATCCCGCGACGGCGGAAGACGTCCTCCAGCACGGCGGCCGCGTCCGGGTCCTCACCCGGCAGTACCCGGTCGCGCGAGGAGACGAGCGTCACCTTCGACCCCAGCGCCTGGTAGGCACCGGCGAACTCGGCGCCCGTGACACCGGATCCGACCACGATGAGCTCCTCGGGGAGCTCGTTCAGGTCGTACACCTGGGTCCAGTTCAGGATCCGCTCGCCGTCGGGGCGGGCGTCCGGCAGCTCGCGCGGGTGCCCGCCGGTCGCGATCAGTACGGCGTCCGCGGTGAGCGTCTCCTCGGTCCCGTCCGCGGCACGCACCACGACCTTCCGCGACCCGTCGAGGGCCTGCATGCCCTCCAGCCGGCCCCGCCCGCGCAGCACCCGCGCGCCGGCCCGGGTCACCGAGGCGGTGATGTCGTGCGACTGGGCCAGTGCGAGCCGCTTCACCCGCCGGTTGACCTTGCCCAGGTCCACACCCACCACCCGGGCGGCCTGTTCCATGGGCGGGGTGTCGTCGGCGACGATGATGCCCAGTTCCTCGTACGAGGAGTCGAAGGTGGTCATCACCTCGGCCGTGGCGATCAGGGTCTTGGACGGCACGCAGTCGGTGAGCACCGACGCCCCGCCCAGGCCGTCGCAGTCGACGACGGTCACCTCCGCGCCGAGCTGTGCGGCGACCAGCGCCGCTTCGTATCCGCCGGGTCCGCCACCGATGATCACGATCCGAGTCACGTACTCCATTGTCCCGCACGCTTCACCGTGCGACCGCCCGGGGGCCTCAGCCGTGGCTCCCCCGTTACCGAAGGTGGCGCCCGTTCCCGCTGCCGTACCCTTCCCCCATGTCGCTCTACGCCGCGTACGCCGCCCATCTCGACGCGCGGCTGATGTCCCGCCGCGCCCCGCACTCGCCGCTGCGCGCCACCGGCTGGCTGAACGGGTGGAGACTGACGTTCGGAGGCGAGCTCATGGGCGGGGAGGGCGCGCTGGCCACGCTGGTCGAGGACCCGATCTCGGCGGTCTTCGTCTCCCTCTACGACATCGCCCCGATGGACGAGGAGTCCCTGGACCGCTGGGAGGGCGCGGGCGGCCTGGACCTCTACCGCCGCATCAGGGTGCGCGTGCACACCCTGGACGGCGAGGAGCCGGCCTGGACCTACGTCCTCGACAGTTACGAGGGCGGCCTTCCCTCGGCCCGCTACCTGGGCGAGATCGCCGACGCGGCCGAGTCCGCGGGCGCGCCCCACGACTATGTGATGGAGCTCCGCAAGCGTCCCTGCTGACGCCTCCTCGCGGGAAACGACAAGACAACGATCGCCAACCCGTCGGCTCCGACATCTACGCGCGTAGGCGAATACCGGCTACCCTCATCGCGTGAACGCTTCTCTTCTTCCGGACGACATCCAGGGCGACCCGTACGCCGCAGCCGACGCCGCCGCCGCGCGCCTGCGCGAACTCACCGGCGCCGAGACCCACGACGTCGCCCTCGTGATGGGCTCCGGCTGGGCCCCGGCGGTGGACGCCCTCGGCGTGCCCGAGGCCGAGTTCCAGGTCACCGAGCTGCCCGGTTTCCCGCCGCCGGCGGTGGAGGGCCACGGTGGCAAGATCCGCTCGTACGCCATCGGCGCGAAGCGGGCCCTGGTGTTCCTGGGCCGTACGCACTACTACGAGGGACGCGGGGTCGCCGCGGTGGCCCACGGGGTCCGTACGGCCGTGGCCGCGGGGGCGAAGACGATCGTCCTGACGAACGGCTGCGGAGGTCTGCGTGCGGGCATGCGCCCCGGTCAGCCGGTCCTGATCAGCGACCACATCAACCTCACGGCGACCTCGCCGATCGTCGGTGCCAACTTCGTCGACCTCACCGATCTCTACTCGCCCCGCCTGCGGGCA
Organism: Streptomyces sp. NPDC020731; assembly: GCF_044334705.1. Lineage (NCBI taxonomy): Bacteria > Bacillati > Actinomycetota > Actinomycetes > Kitasatosporales > Streptomycetaceae > Streptomyces > Streptomyces sp. NPDC020731. Next base: position 837 of record NZ_JBIRTN010000047.1, on the reverse strand, counting down.
CTGTGCAAGGAGATCGACCCCACGCTGGAGGAGGGGGTCTACGCGCAGTTCCCCGGCCCCCACTACGAGACTCCGGCGGAGATCCGGATGGCCCGGGTGATCGGGGCGGACCTGGTCGGCATGTCGACGGTTCTCGAGGCCATCGCCGCCCGTGAGGCGGGGGCGGAGATTCTGGGCATCTCCCTGGTCACCAACCTGGCCGCGGGGATGACGGGCGAGCCGCTCAATCACGAGGAGGTCCTCCAGGCGGGCCGGGACTCCGCCACCCGGATGGGCTCCCTGCTGGCGCAGGTCCTCGGCCGCCTGTAGACGCGGCCCGCTTCACGAGGTGCGGCACGTCGACGCGACCTGGGCCGACGCACTCCGGCGCTTTGCGGGGTGCCCCGCGTGGGTGTGGGGCGGGGGTGTTCGCGCGGCCCGGCGCCTGCGGGGCGCCTCCCCCGGAGGGGTCACCCCCGGCCCGCCCTCCCCCGATCTCGGCTGCGCTCGAGCGGGAGGTACCCCCATCGCCCTGAGGGGCACTTCCCAGGCCCATGAGGCACTGGGGGAGACACGACTGACCGCGGCCGGCGGCGACATGCGGCTGTTCGCGGGAGCGGTGGCGGGGGCCCGCAAGAGCGGAGGCCCGCGGCAGCGGTGGCACGCGGGAGCGACTGCCCGCAGCAGCGGCTGCCCGCAGGGCCGGGGGTGCGGGGAGCGCAGGGGGGCGGGGACGGAGGCCGTGGCGGCGGGTATGCCGCCCACGGCGGGAAGGGGACGGGGCGGGGGTGGCCGCCCGCAGTGGCCGGCGCGTCCGCGCCCCGCACCCCCTCCGGGAGACGTGATCCGCGCCGGTCC
>NZ_JBIRTN010000046.1:0-3385 GCF_044334705.1 Streptomyces sp. NPDC020731 | reverse complement strand
AGGGTGATGGGTGGTTGGTCGTTGTTTGAGAACTGCACAGTGGACGCGAGCATCTGTGGCCAAGTTTTTAAGGGCGCACGGTGGATGCCTTGGCACCAGGAACCGATGAAGGACGTGGGAGGCCACGATAGTCCCCGGGGAGTCGTCAACCAGGCTTTGATCCGGGGGTTTCCGAATGGGGAAACCCGGCAGTCGTCATGGGCTGTCACCCTTGCCTGAACACATAGGGCAAGTGGAGGGAACGCGGGGAAGTGAAACATCTCAGTACCCGCAGGAAGAGAAAACAACCGTGATTCCGGGAGTAGTGGCGAGCGAAACCGGATGAGGCCAAACCGTAGGCGTGTGAGACCCGGCAGGGGTTGCGTTTACGGGGTTGTGGGATCTCTCTTTCATGGTCTGCCGGCCATGAGACGAGTCAGAAACCGTTGATGTAGGCGAAGGACATGCGAAAGGTCCGGCGTAGAGGGTAAGACCCCCGTAGCCGAAACATCAGCGGCTCGTTTGAGAGACACCCAAGTAGCACGGGGCCCGAGAAATCCCGTGTGAATCTGGCGGGACCACCCGTTAAGCCTAAATATTCCCTGGTGACCGATAGCGGATAGTACCGTGAGGGAATGGTGAAAAGTACCGCGGGAGCGGAGTGAAATAGTACCTGAAACCGTGTGCCTACAAGCCGTGGGAGCGTCGCGCAAGGACTTGTCCTTGCGTCGTGACTGCGTGCCTTTTGAAGAATGAGCCTGCGAGTTTGCGGTGTGTTGCGAGGTTAACCCGGGTGGGGAAGCCGTAGCGAAAGCGAGTCCGAACAGGGCGCTTCAGTAGCACGCTCAAGACCCGAAGCGGAGTGATCTAGCCATGGGCAGGTTGAAGCGGAGGTAAGACTTCGTGGAGGACCGAACCCACCAGGGTTGAAAACCTGGGGGATGACCTGTGGTTAGGGGTGAAAGGCCAATCAAACTCCGTGATAGCTGGTTCTCCCCGAAATGCATTTAGGTGCAGCGTCGTGTGTTTCTTGCCGGAGGTAGAGCACTGGATAGGCGATGGGCCCTACCGGGTTACTGACCTTAGCCAAACTCCGAATGCCGGTAAGTGAGAGCGCGGCAGTGAGACTGTGGGGGATAAGCTCCATGGTCGAGAGGGAAACAGCCCAGAGCATCGACTAAGGCCCCTAAGCGTACGCTAAGTGGGAAAGGATGTGGAGTCGCACAGACAACCAGGAGGTTGGCTTAGAAGCAGCCACCCTTGAAAGAGTGCGTAATAGCTCACTGGTCTAGTGATTCCGCGCCGACAATGTAGCGGGGCTCAAGCGTACCGCCGAAGTCGTGTCATTGCAGCATATACGGCCAACGCCGGCTGTGATGGGTAGGGGAGCGTCGTGTGCCGGGTGAAGCAGCGCCGGAAGGCAGTTGTGGACGGTTCACGAGTGAGAATGCAGGCATGAGTAGCGATACACACGTGAGAAACGTGTGCGCCGATTGACTAAGGGTTCCTGGGTCAAGCTGATCTGCCCAGGGTAAGTCGGGACCTAAGGCGAGGCCGACAGGCGTAGTCGATGGATAACCGGTTGATATTCCGGTACCCGCTGTGAAGCGTCAAACATCGAGCATCGTGATGCTAAGGCCGTGAAGCCGTTCCGGACCCTTCGGGGAAAGGAAAGTGGTGGAGCCGCCGGCCCAAGCGGTTAGTAGGTGAGTGATGGGGTGACGCAGGAAGGTAGTCCATCCCGGGCGGTGGTTGTCCCGGGGTAAGGGTGTAGGACGTCAGGCAGGTAAATCCGTCTGGCACATAGTCTGAGACCTGATGCCGAGCCGATTGTGGTGAAGTGGATGATCCTATGCTGTCGAGAAAAGCCTCTAGCGAGTTTCATGGCGGCCCGTACCCTAAACCGACTCAGGTGGTCAGGTAGAGAATACCGAGGCGTTCGGGTGAACTATGGTTAAGGAACTCGGCAAAATGCCCCCGTAACTTCGGGAGAAGGGGGGCCATCACTGGTGATCCGATTTACTCGGTGAGCTGGGGGTGGCCGCAGAGACCAGCGAGAAGCGACTGTTTACTAAAAACACAGGTCCGTGCGAAGCCGTAAGGCGATGTATACGGACTGACGCCTGCCCGGTGCTGGAACGTTAAGGGGACCGGTTAGTCACTCTTCGGGGTGGCGAAGCTGAGAACTTAAGCGCCAGTAAACGGCGGTGGTAACTATAACCATCCTAAGGTAGCGAAATTCCTTGTCGGGTAAGTTCCGACCTGCACGAATGGCGTAACGACTTCTCGACTGTCTCAACCATAGGCCCGGTGAAATTGCACTACGAGTAAAGATGCTCGTTTCGCGCAGCAGGACGGAAAGACCCCGGGACCTTTACTACAGTTTGATATTGGTGTTCGGTTCGGCTTGTGTAGGATAGCTGGGAGACTGTGAACTCTGGACGCCAGTTCAGGGGGAGTCGTCGTTGAAATACCAGTCTGGTCGTGCTGGATGTCTAACCTGGGTCCGTGATCCGGATCAGGGACAGTGTCTGATGGGTAGTTTAACTGGGGCGGTTGCCTCCTAAAGAGTAACGGAGGCGCCCAAAGGTTCCCTCAGCCTGGTTGGCAATCAGGTGTTGAGTGTAAGTGCACAAGGGAGCTTGACTGTGAGACCGACGGGTCGAGCAGGGACGAAAGTCGGGACTAGTGATCCGGCGGTGGCTTGTGGAAGCGCCGTCGCTCAACGGATAAAAGGTACCCCGGGGATAACAGGCTGATCTTCCCCAAGAGTCCATATCGACGGGATGGTTTGGCACCTCGATGTCGGCTCGTCGCATCCTGGGGCTGGAGTCGGTCCCAAGGGTTGGGCTGTTCGCCCATTAAAGCGGTACGCGAGCTGGGTTTAGAACGTCGTGAGACAGTTCGGTCCCTATCCGCTGCGCGCGCAGGAGTCTTGAGAAGGGCTGTCCCTAGTACGAGAGGACCGGGACGGACGAACCTCTGGTGTGCCAGTTGTCCTGCCAAGGGCATGGCTGGTTGGCTACGTTCGGGAGGGATAACCGCTGAAAGCATCTAAGCGGGAAGCCTGCTTCGAGATGAGGACTCCCACCTCCTAGAGAGGGTAAGGCTCCCAGTAGACGACTGGGTTGATAGGCCGGATATGGAAGCACCGCAAGGTGTGGAGTTGACCGGTACTAATAGGCCGAGGGCTTGTCCTCAGTTGCTCGCGTCCACTGTGTTGGTTCTGAAACCACGAACAACCCCATGCCCGGTCACGGTGTGGTGCGGTTGAAGTGTTTCATAGTGTTTCGGTGGTCATAGCGTAGGGGAAACGCCCGGTTACATTCCGAACCCGGAAGCTAAGCCTTACAGCGCCGATGGTACTGCAGGGGGGACCCTGTGGGAGAGTAGGACGCCGCCGAAC
>NZ_JBIRTN010000045.1:0-5403 GCF_044334705.1 Streptomyces sp. NPDC020731 | reverse complement strand
CACGACGGCGCAGCTCAAGCGGGTACTGGGAAGGACGTGCCATGACTCGATCCTCTCAAATGATCGAGTCCCTACCGAACCCGGAACGGTTCACATGGTCTTGCGGCACATCCGTCAAACAACTCGGCCCTGCCAGCCGGGTAACCCACTGGACCAGCAGGAGCGAGAGACGCCGCTGCGGGACCATGACTGAGTACCAGGTCATGGCCCCGCTTCTGAAAGCTGACAACCTACGCAGTACGCAGTGCGTCCGCGGGAGGTGTCCGCAGGGCCTGCCGAGTGGGCAATTCAACAGTGAGGAAGGACATCACGACGACCGTCACCACCACGGCTGGCAGCAGCCACACTGGGCCTGCCGGCCAAGGGTGGCCGAGGTAGCCCTGACCCAGCAGAGCAAGTGGCAACGCCGACAAGAGCAATCCTGAGGCAAGTCCCGCCGCCGCAATCACCGCTGCCTCACGGCGCATCATCGCGCGAATCTGCCGGGGCGTGGTACCCACCAGTCGAAGAGCGGCAATCTCGGCCCGGCGCTGTGCGGTGGCGGCGACCAACTTATTGGCGATACTCAGCAGCAAGTAGCCGAGCAGCACCACGACAACGGCCAGGTTGACCCATACCTCGGGCGGTGTGTCCTTATCGCGGGAACCCGGGCCGGGCGCCGTGGTCGACAGGGCCAGACCGGGATGACTGGCGACCAGCGCGTTCAGACGTTGCCCGACGGCGGACGTGCCATCGGTGCGGACAAGGAGGCGCTGGTCGAGGTCCGTCGTGGTGTGTCGGGCGGTCAGGTCGCGGGAAAGGACAACCGGTCCGAAACCCAAACTACGCTCGTAGACTGCGACCACCTTGGCATTGACAGGCGAGCCGTCGCCAAGGACCAGGCGCACACGTTTCCCGAGTCCGGCCCCCTGGGTACTGGCTGCCTCGTTACTGACAGCAATCGTGGCACCCTTGAGTTGGTTGAGAGCCCCCTTTCGCACCTTGAGGTCGAGGACGTCGCCCGCATCCGGTGTGAGGACCATCGATGAGGCCTGCTCGGCCGTCGTCTCGCCGAATTGGCGGTACTCCCATACCACCGCAGTGGTGCCGACCGGCGCCGTGGCCCGCACGCCCGGTACCTCCCGCACCTCAGAAACAATGTCCCTGGGCAGTCCGCCCAAGCCTGGCGCGGTCACCTCGTACTGGGCGAGGGTACCGGCGCGGGTGTCGTCCGAGGTGGCGGTCAGCACCGTGGTCTGTGTGAGCGTGTACGTGAGAACGAACACGATGCCCATAGCAAGCGGGGTAACAACCCCTGACAAGCGCAGCGCGTAGGCGCGTACGTTAGAAAGCGCAAGCCACGTCGGTGCCCCCACTCCGGGCCGCAACCGCCGGACAGCCGCGTCACCCGCATACTTCACCAGCGCCGGACCACACAGGGCCAGACCAATCGCGGCGACGATGCCCGCGATGGATGTGCCAGTGGCCCCCATTACACTCCGCGACAGCAGCGGCGCCGCAGACAACGCGCTCGCGGCAAGGATCAGCAGCGCGCCGGCAAGGGTACGTGACCGCGAGGGGTAGCGCGGTTCGCTGCGGGACTCCGCGACCGCTTCGGTAGCCGGCATGCGGGACGTGCGCCAAGCCGCGCACCGCGCCGACAGCTGAACGGCTGCAGCCACCAGGAGCAGCGTGGCGAGTGCGGGGAGCGGTCCGACCGTGAGGGGAAGTCCCGCGGGGAGCACGCCCCGGTTGGCCAGAATCTGCCTGAACTGGCCCGCCAGCAGATAGCCGACCGCCACTCCCGGCACCAGGGCCACAGCCGCGACAACCGTCGACTGCGCGGCAGCCAGGCGGCGGATCTGCTTCGGCGTCGCCCCGACGGCTCGCATCAGTGCCAGGTCGCGGCGTTGCCCTGCGATCGTCACACCCAATGCGCCGGCAACCACGAACCCGGTGATCAACAGCACGATCCCACCGAGCGAGCCAGCTATCAGAATGAGCAGGGAGCGTGCCGAGCCCACGCCGGGCTCGATAGCCTCGCCCCGGTCGGCGCCGGTGGTCGTCTTAAGGGTGGTGTCGGCAAGTTGGTGGCGAACCTCCGCAGCGACCCGATCTACGCTGCCAGGCTCAACTCGCAGACCCACCAGGTCAACGGTCCGGGCATACGGTCTTCCGCCGTCCCGTTCCGCGAGTCCAAGGGCCGTCCGGTCCGCAAAGTACACGCCAGCTCCGGGCGCATCGACAACCGCCGAGACCCGGTAGGGAGCCGCCGGGTGACCGTTGACGACAACCTGGATCCGTTCACCGACCCGGGCCCCCGACCCGGCGGCCACGGCAACTTCGTGCGCACCCGCAGGGGCGTGGCCCTGGACATGCGGCCGCGCCAACAGCCTCGTCGATGACCAGCCGTGTCCCGCCGCGCGCGGATCCTCAGCGCCAGCCACAACCTGACCGCGCGCGTCGAGCATCGCGGCCGGGAAACCGATGTCCCCCACCACGTCGGTAACGCCCGGCAAAGACCCCAACCGGCGTACGAGCGACGCCGGAACTCCAGCACGCTCAGGAAGCGCAATCGGCAGATCACCGCTCGCGTGGTACTCCTGATCGGCGGCGACCACGACGTCAGCGCCGCCGAGCCGTCCTGGGGGCAGCTGGGAGCGCAACCCGGACTCGGCAAGCACACCAGTGCCAGTAATCAGTACGGCGCCGCCCAAGACGGCACACGCTACGGCGACCAGCGCGGTGATCCGGTGGGCGGCCATGCGCCAGGCAAGATACAACACGGTCTACCGCTCCCCCAACGCCACGAGACGCTCGGCCAGCCGCGGGGCAGTCGGCTGGTCCAGAGCATCGACCACACGCCCGTCAGCCATCACCAGCGCTCGGTGCGCGTGGGCTGCTGCGGCTGGATCGTGGGTGACCATCACCACTGTCTGTCGCAGGTCGTCGACAAGCGCACGCAGCAGGTCCAGGACCTGATGGGCGCTACGCAAATCCAGCGCTCCCGTCGGCTCGTCTGCGAACACGACAGCCGGTTGCGCCGCCAGCGCGCGAACGACCGCCGCCCGCTGTTGCTGGCCGCCGGAAAGTTCCGCAGGACGGTGGGCGAGCCGGTCGGTAAGGCCGACCCGTTCAGTCAGCGTGCGCAGCCAGTCCCGGTCCGGGCGTCGGCCAGCCAGGCGCAGCGGCAGCGTGATGTTGTCCTCCACGCTGAGCGAAGGGATCAGATTGTAGGCCTGGAACACGAAACCGACGCGCTCGCGGCGCAGTTCAGTGCGCCGGGTTTCGTTCAGCTTGGAGATTTCATGTCCGTCGATGCGGATGCTGCCCGATGTGGGGGAGTCCAGCCCGGCGGCGCAGTGCATCAGAGTGCTCTTGCCGGACCCGGACGGCCCCATCACCGCGAGGAACGTGCCACTTTCCACGGTCAGCGACACGTCATCCAGGGCACGTATGCCTCCGTCGTAGGTCTTGGCGACGTGCGCCAGTGCGATGGCTTGTGCCTTACGACCGGTGGTCGCAGCGACGGCGGTACTCATCAACGCCTCCGCAGTGCGCGCACTACCAGCGTCCCCGCGGCGAGCACGCTGACCACGCCGCACACGAGGAGCACCCAGGTGCTGGTACCGGCGTAGGAGGCCAGCATGTTCGTCACCGCGCTGAGCACGATCACCGCCCACAGAAGCGTACGTTCGACGTCCCTGCGTGAGACGGGGCCCCGGTGTCCTCCCGGGTCACGGGCCGAGCCGCTGCCCGGTCCTGCAGTTGGGGTGGTGCTCAGGCGGTACGGGTCGTGCTGCGGCATGAGAGTGTCCTTTGGGGCCCGCATGGGCATCGTCGTCATGGTCCGGTTCGATTTCGATGCTAGGGACAGACCCCCTTCTCGGCCGATCCCGTGAGCCGCCCGTTGTGAGGTACAGCAGGCTGTACTTTTCGCTTCCGCGACGTCGACAAACCGCTCGACGGCATAGGGTCGTCCATGATGGAGAGCTACGGAAGGACCCGGAAGGAAGACGGATGGCGACCTCGACCTCGTCTGTGAAGGACGTCGCCGTACGGACCCTGCGCGCCGCCGGATCCGCGACCGGACAACTCGCTGGCGGACTCGGCACCGCCACCCTGGCGCTGGCCATCCTGGTGCTGCTCGCCGTTGCCGCCATGACCGCACCCATCGGCGTGGGGCTCCTCATCGCGCCCGCTGCGCTACGCGCCGTGCATGCCCTGGCCAGGCGGGAGCGCGAACGCCTCACCCGCTGGGGCTTCGAGATCGTAGCCCCCGACCCGGCGCCGACACAGCTGCGAGCTGCCCTCGCCGATCCAACCACCCGACGCGAACTGCACTGGCTGGTGCGGCACGCCACCGTGGGCTTCCTCCTAGGGCTCCTCGGCCTCTGGCTGCCGGTCTTCGCCTTTCGGGACGGCACCTTCCCTCTGTACTGGCGCCTCATACCCAAAGGCGCAAGCAGCACGTCGATCGGAATCGGCTCCGCCCAAGCCTGGCCGGATGCCATTGCTGTGGGCCTGCTGGGCCTAGGTTGGATAGCCATCGTCCTCGGCCTGTCCCCTGGCATGGCACGGCTGCAGGCGGCCCCCGGGCGATCCCTGCTCGCGGCCGGCCCGGACACCGACCTGTCGCTGCGCGTCGCCGAACTGACAGCTACCCGTGCGGGGGCCCTGGACGCCCACGCAACCGAGCTGCGGCGCATCGAGCGCTCCCTACACGACGGAGCCCAGAACCGTCTGGTGTCGGTCACCGTCCTGCTCGGCGCAGCCCGTCGTATGACGGCCCGTGACCCGGCCGCCGCCGACGAACTTCTCGAACGTGCGCAGTCAGCTGCGGAAGGTGCCCTGGCCGAGCTGCGTACGGTAGTGCGCGGCATCCTGCCGCCGGTCCTCGCCGATCGCGGACTGGCGGGTGCCCTGGCCGGTCTGGCTGCAGACTGCGCGGTGCCCTGCCAAATCGAAGCAGATGTTCCCGAACGGTGCGCGGCGTCCGTCGAGGCCACCGCCTACTTCGTCGTGGCCGAGGCGCTAACCAACATCGCCAAGCACAGCAACGCCGAGCAGGCCACCGTCACCGTGCGAGGGCGCGGTGGCCGACTGCTGCTGCTGATAGAGGACGACGGCCGGGGTGGCGCCGAGGAGGGCGGAGGTACAGGTCTAGGCGGCATACGGCGCCGGGTCGCGGCCCATGACGGCACCCTCCACCTCACGAGCCCGCCCGGAGGCCCGACCACGTTGGAGGTGGACCTTCCTTGTGGAATCTGACCCCTGAAGGGTCCGGCCGCACCGGTGCTCCGGACGACCACGACGGATGAGAATCCGACCAGGGTCTTTGAGAAGTGGTTTTGTGTCCGGGTTCGTCATGCCAGCCCGAGGGCTGTGAGGGGCCGTAGGTGGTCGCGGGCGGTGTGACGGAGG
>NZ_JBIRTN010000044.1:0-7435 GCF_044334705.1 Streptomyces sp. NPDC020731 | reverse complement strand
CAGGTACGACAAACTCGCCGTCCGCTACGAAGCGACCGTGCTGGTCGCGGCCATCAACGAATGGCTGTGACCAGCACTTTCGCAACAGACCCTAGCCGATGCGGTGGTGGAACTCCTCGATGAAGCACCATGCCGCCGGGGTATGGCGGCGCGGGGTGTAGGGCCGGGGTTCCAGCAGCAGGTCCACGCTCTCGCCGTCGGCCACCAGGACGCCGATGCCGTAGAAGGCGGCTTCCATCAGCTTCTCCTCAGGCGCCGGTGGAGCGCTGTCCAGCAACAGGGCGCGTCGGCAGAAGGGGGCGAAACGGCCGGCTTGCTCGAGTCCTCCGCGCCAGCCCGCGGCGCTTGCCCGCACCACGGCGAGATCAACGGTGAGCGGCCGCACCGCGCGACGGGTGACCTCACAGCGGTCGACGTCGGCGGCACCGGCCGGAAGCCGACGTACCGCCGAACGCAGCCGTGCAGGCAGCGACGCCAGTGCAACGGGCTCGTCGACGGGCAGCTCCAGAAGCGTCTGCAGCGCATCAAGACTGTCGAGGCGTGCCGCTGAGACGCGGGCGCGGCGTGTGCATTCTTCCTCGTCAAGCCGGTAGAACAGCAGCGCCTGGCTGCCCATCAGCTGGAGCGAGACAGACAGTGCGGCCGGATCCAGCAGGGCCGCAGAGGCTGCGCGTACCGACGTGCCCACCGACGGGCTGGCCAAGGTCACCATGCCGTTCACCCTGCCTCATCCGACTTCAGCCGCACCCGGCGGCCCCGACTATCCCACCCGATGGGGCACAGCCGCCTCGTCCAAACGTTCCAAAAACGCGCCCAATCCCTGCCACAGTGCTATGGCGCCGATCGCCGGTAGAACTACTGCTGTTCCCCAGACACCAGGCCTGCGCTTGGCATGCCGCGGCCAGGTGGACCACGGCGCAGGTCCCGCACGGCACGGCGGCTCGGTGACGGTTATGCGCAGACCGGCTTTTGTGCAGACCAGGACGTGCTGCGGGATCCCAGCGCGGACCGCGCACATGGCGACCCTGCACCGTAGGCAGACGCCAGCCACTGCGATCCGCGCACCGTCACCGACGACTCCTCCGTTCGCCGCAGAGCGTCCAGCGAGAACGGCCTGGGATCGATCACCTCGGTCAGGCAGCAAGGACGGCCGGGCTCCCTGCCGGGCAAGAGTCAGACGTGGGCTCGTGCCAGGAACACGAAAGAGCCCGGATCGTGTAGATCCGGGCCTCTTCAGCAGTAGCGGGGACAGGATTTGAACCTGCGACCTCTGGGTTATGAGCCCAGCGAGCTACCGAGCTGCTCCACCCCGCGTCGGTATCCCCCACCGTACGTCATCCCAGCAGCCGCCGAAGACCACGTTCCGGTGCAGGTGTAGGTTCCACGACTTCGTAAGCAATTCCGCGTGATCACGAGCACTGTGCAAGCAAATCACCAGTTCGTGAGCAATAGCTGGCGTGCGGGGAGCCTTGGTGGTGTTCACTGAGGTGATCGACGCCGTCGTGAGGGGATCCATGGATGCTGAACCTGCCGAGCCGGAAGAGGCAGCAGCCGCGAAGCCAGGCGCTGTCATTGCTACAGCGGAGGTGACGCTGCCAAGTCTCAGCGTCGCAGTCACTGCGGAGACGGCCAAGGCAGTCGCGGAGGCCCCTGAAGAGCCTGGGAACCTCACCAGGCTCGTCCTCACTCCCCTGGGGAACCGACCCTACAAAGCCCCTGAGATCGTACCTGCCTGGTGGCGGCTGCGGAGCACCCACGATAGCGTCTCCGGCCTGTTCGACACGCTTCATCTGGTTCGCCGGACACGCGCGGCGCAACATAACAGGACGACGCGTGGGCGCCTGCACTCCGACGCCCAAGACCTCCTGCGGGCGGCCATCGTGTTCACTTCCGCCGGGCTGGACGCCACGGTTCAGGCGCTGATTCATCACTCAGTGCCGGTACTGATCGCCCAACCAGGTACCCCGAGACTCAAGTACGAGACCTTCATCGAGCAGCAGACCAAAGCTCCCCACGTAGACGAGGACTTCCTGGCAGCACTGAAGGAGCAGGATCCTGGTGTCGCACTGCTCGACCTCTACGTCGTGAGCAAGACGAAGGCGAGTTTCCAAGGAAGTAGCGATCTCCGTGACCGCGCTGGCGCTTCGCTGGGCATTTCCAACCAGCAAATCCCGAAGGCGCGGTTTGCCGCCCTCGATGCCTTTTTTACTGCCAGGAACGATGTTGCACACCGGCTCGACATGGAGAACGTCGGTCAGAGCACGACCAAGCCACTGACGAAGATCCGCGCTCAACAGGATGTACTGCAGATGTGTGACCAGGCGCTTCTTCTAGTCCGCGAACTGATCAAAGAGACGGCCGTGAATCTGGCCGCCAGCCGCTGAGCGCCTTCTCGCTCCGAAGGCCCAGACAAGCGAGCCGATTCAGGACAGCGCTCTTACCCTGAAGCAGCTGAACTGCTGCAACCAGATTGCTCATGATCCGTCGACGAACTACATCGTCAGCACTGCTTACCCATTCGGATGCCGCAGGTGAGTGGCTCGCGAGCGCTTACGAGTCTGCAGTTCATAGAGCAGGGCTCTATGCGGCAAAGCCGACGTTGGTGACGTACTCGTACTGGCCCCACTGCGAGCCGAGGTCGACGATCGTGTCCTGCCACGCTGCGTCGAGGCTCTGGTGGTCGCCGGCCGCCCAGGAGCCGACGATGCGGTCCCAGCGGCGCACGTTCATCGTCCGGTACTCCACCACGCGCTGCAACTGCTGCGGCACCTGGGACTGGTTGAGCGGGTGGATCTCCACCCGGGTGCCGCGTCCGTCGCGGTTGAGGCGTCTGAGGAGATGGCGGGCGACGTTGTGCCGGCGCACCGTCCGGTACGCCTGGTCGATGCGTTCCAGGCTGGTCTTGGAGGGGCGGCGTTTGCCCTCCAGCCAGGCCTTCAGCGTCCGGTGGGTCACGGTGAGTCCGGCGTCCTGCGCGGCCTTCAGGGTCTGGGTCGACTTCGTCAGGTAGTGCAGGCGCGCCATCCAGCCGCGCTTGGCGGTCACGGGAGTGGCGATGCCGCCCGCGAGTTCATCGAGTTTGCGCGCGACGGCGTCGCTGCCCTTGATGCCCCGGGCGCCGAACCTCCCGAAGTCGATGTTCTTCTCCGGCACTACTCCCCCTCGCCTTCGTGCTCAGCGTCGTCGGTTCCGGCGGTGTACGTGTCCTTGACCTTGACCTCGGTAACAGCTCGGCCTTCGGCGAAGACACGGCGCCAGTCACCGATGACGTGGAGTTCGTCGGTGCCCATCGCCCGGACGACGGCCAGGCCCTCGTCATGGGCCTTGAGTGCCTTGAGCCAGAGGTTGGCGAAGGCCTGGCTGCGGATAAGGTGCATCCAGTCCGGGCGGTAGAGCTCCCGGTTGTAGTTCGACTCCCCCATGGTGGAGACGAACTTCGAGTACATCGCCTTCACGTACTCCAGCGTCACCCTGTCGCCCTGCTCGATCGCCGTGTCGCGGGCGTCCTTCAGGGCGATACGGAACTTCTCCAGCAGGTTCTCCGTGGCCCCGGAGGTGTACGACTCGTGGATCTGAGGAGGCTCGCACAGCTGGTGCTTGGGGCCGGACAGGCGCAGCAGGAGGCGGAGCGTCGGCTCGGTGACCCACAGGGGGCCGGGCTCGTCCCGCTGGCCGATCGGGTTGGGCAGCACCGCCTCGTGCTCCCACTCGGGCGGGGTGATCAGGTGGACTCCGGAGCGGCGGCGGTCGTGGGCGAGGCCGGTGGAGTGCTCGAGCTGGCCCAGGGGGAGGTGCGTCTTGAGGGCGGAGAGGTAGGCGCCGTTGATGTCGAGCGCGGTCACCTGATGCCGGCCGGGCGGGAGTTCGTGGCGGGTCCACTTGGGGCGGGCTTCCCAGATCTGGTCCGCGCCGCGCGCGGTCTGCTTCTTGAGGATGTCGGGGATCCAGGGGTGCGCGATCATGTCGTAGCGAGCGCCCTTACGGGTCTCGTCCAGCAGTCGCATCGCGTCCGGGATGGCCCGCTTCACCAGCGCCGCCGTGGCTGCGTCGACGTCGCCCTGGTGCTCGGCGAGCGTGCCCTGCACGGCCTCGCGGATCAGGTCGACCGGGCCGGACGTCTCCTGGAACACGTGGCGGGCCGGGCCCTTGGAATGCTCCGTCGCACGCGCCGGACGTGTCGTGCGCAGCGGCGCCTTCGAGGTGTGCGCGGTGGGCTGCCCGGCTGGCGGGGCAGCTGAGGCCCCGGTGGCGGTGGGCTGGCAGTCGGCCGGGGTCAGGTGCTGAGCGAACCCCGCCACGCGTTGTCCGGCGGGACGGCCGCACAGCACACAGGGCTCAGGGGCGACGAGCAGCTCCACGTCGTCCCCTTCCTCGTCCTGGCCGAGGTCGAGCGAAGACAAAGGGGTGACAGTCGCGGCCGTGCCTGACGTGACGGGCTGCTCCGCAGCCGGCGCCGCCTCGGTCTCGGTCTCGGTCTCGGTCTCGGTGGCGAGCTTGGCGTTCAGCCCGTCCAGCAGGTAGGCGTATTTGGTGCGGATCTCGCCGGCCGGGTCCCGACCGCTTTCCCATCCGCTGAGGGTTGAGGGGCTCACGCCGAGCGCGCGTGCCACCTGTGCCTTGGACAGCCGAGCCCGCTCCCGCAGCTCGCGGCGCACGTGGCAGGGCGGGAGTTCGGCCTGGGGGCCGACGGCGTCAAGTAGCGAGTCGATCGCGTCGAAGTCGCTCACCGGCCCGTCCCCCTCGCTTCGGTCCGCGCGGTACGGCGCCTGTCGGCGGGCAGCGCCTCGCACGCTCTGGTCGGACCCGCCAGGAGATCCAGCGCGCCGATGCCGTAGTGCTCGGCCAGGACGTCGACGTCGCGCAGGCTCCAGGAGATGGTGCCCGACTGCCGGCGCGACACCTGTGTCTGCGTCAGTCCCAGCACCCCTGCGACCGACCGCTGCGATTCACCCGTCACCTGCATCAACGCGGCCACCGTCAGCCGCAGCGACTCCTCCAAGCGCAATCCCATGCCACCATCTTACCTGAATCCATGCAACTTTCGCATCTAAATCAGCTTTTCACTATCATCAATGCAGAAAAGCTTTCAGTGTTCTGAGGGAGCTGAAGGTTCTCGGGCACCCGGTGTGTCAGCGATCCATGCCGCCGGGATCACGCGGAAGCCGTCGGGCCACGCGCCGGGCTTCCCGATTCGCCTGGCGCGCCTGTTCCACCGCACGATCGGACAGGCACCGCGGGCACACGAGGTCCACGACACGGCGGTGCAGGGCCCGGCGCAGCCGGAGCCCGGGCGGTGGCGTCCACCCACGGCAGTGGCGGCGCACCGTACGCACTCCAGTGCCCAAGAGCGCGGCGACCAGGGAGGCGTTGCCGGCGTAGTTGGCCAGGAGGAACGCCATCTGCGCCTGGTGGCCGGCCGGGAACCGGGCCGCGAACTCGGTGAGCTCCTCGGCCTGGAGGAGGGCGTCGTGGCGTTCGCAGCGCGGCGTCTTCTTGTTGTTCCGGGCGATGCCCGGCGAGCTGATGTCCATAGCTCAAGAAGCCTGCCGGGGGCCGTCTGTGGACAGCGGGCTGCCATTGAGGGCTTCTCGCCTGCGCCGTCACCGACAGGGCAGCCGCCCGTCCCTTGCAATCCGTAACGCTGCTCCCCGTGCATCTTCCCAGCGGAGGCTCCAAAAGGCCCGGAACCCGCCCTGGGCATCACCACGGTGGCAGAGGACCGGCCGATGTCCCTTGCGGATGCTCGTTGATCCAGGACAGGCCGCCGATGTCGAGGCGGCGCCGGGTACGGGTGACGGCTACGTAGGCCAAGCAGGCCTCTTTTTCGTCGATCCGGCGGACGGTTTCCTGCCCCGTGCCGTCCGGCGGCCCGTCGGAGGGTGGGGTGAAGTCGTCGGCGATCTTCACCTGTGCCCATTCCCGGCCTTTGGCCTTGTGCGCGGTGGAGACGGTTACCTCGGCCTGGTCTTCGGGCGCGAGATGCGCCACGGCGGCCAGGATGGCGTCCGCGCCGTGGGTGTCGACCAGGTCGACCAGGGGTTGCAGATCGCGGCCGGCGGGGTCGTAGGCGGCGTAGTCCTGCAGATCGCCCCAGGTGGTGAACAGCACCAGTTCGGGGTGGGTGGTGCGGCGTCCTTCTTTGAGGTCGCGGGCTGCCAGGGCCAGATCGCGCAGGCTGTCTCCTCCCCCGGCCAGCGCCACCCGGTGTCCGTCGGACAGCAGCTCCATGACCTGGGCCATGGCGCCGACGTTGGTACGGCACAGGACCGCGTCGGGCCGGGTGACGGGGCCGAGTTCGGTGGGCACGGCGTCGGCGCCGGTGAGACGGATGGGGGCGTCGGCCAGGTGCAGCCAGCGGTTGGCTTCCTCAGCGAGGCGGGGGCCGAAGCGGAAGGACCGGGACAGGGCGAGCTGGGTGCCGTCGAAGCCGGCCATGACGTCTTTGGCGCCGCGCCAGTGGTAGATGGCCTGGGCGGAGTCGCCGACCATGACCAGCTGGGCGTGGTCGCGTTGGGTGAGGAAGATCTTCTCGACGACGGGGTTGGTGTCCTGGGCCTCGTCCAGGAGCAGGAAGTCGGCGTCGATCTTCGGCTGGGTGAGGGCCCAGATCTTGAGGTAGTGGTCGTGGTCGAAGCGGACGGCGCCCTCGTCGGGGTGCTGCAGGTCCAGCCACGCCTTGCGGGCGAACGGGACGAGGTGGGCGGCGAGTTCTGCGTGCAGGCTGGGCTCTTCCAGGCCGCGCAGCTGGGGGACGTGGTGGCGGGTGATCGTCGCGTCGGCCGTGTGGCAGAAGCGGGCCACGGTTCGCAGGGTGACATAGGAGAGGGTCTTTTGGGACAGGTCGCGGTCGCCGACACGGATGGCTTTGGTGATGCCGAGGGCTTGGCCGGTCTGCCAGGCGGGGCGGCGGGGGGCGCCCAGGCGGCTGGTGTAGCGGTGGCCGACGGCGGCGTAGGCCAGTGCGTGGGCGGTCTTGCACAAGACGCTTTTGGGGAAGCGCCTGGTGGCGTCCTGGGCGATGGCCCGGTTGTAGGCGAGGTAGCGGCCGCGGCGCTGGGTGGCGTGGGCGAGCTGGGTCAGGGTGGTGGTCTTGCCGGTGCCCGCGCCGGCTTGCAGGGACAGGTGTTCGCCGGCATGGAAGGCGTCGGCTGCGGCGGCCTGTTCGTCGGTCGGGTTCAGCACGGCGCGGCTCCGGAGGTGCGGGTCAGGCAGTGCCCGACGGCCGCGATGAGATGGGCTGGGGTGGTGTGGGCGAGCAGGTGCTGCAGGGCTCGTTCGAGGCGGTCGGCCTCGGCGGCGGCGTGCTGGGCAAGGTCCTGGTGAACGGCCAGCTCCAGGAAGGGGAGTGTTCAATGAACGGCGGATCCGATGATCAAGGAGACGCCAGATGAGCGACACCACCATCGAGCAGATACCGGGCAGCGAGCCGACGGCG
>NZ_JBIRTN010000043.1:0-8060 GCF_044334705.1 Streptomyces sp. NPDC020731 | reverse complement strand
GCCCGTCGAATACGAGACCACCCACTACCTCGCAACCACGAAACCCCAGGTCACACCCAACAACTGAGATCTCTACCGAACCCGGAACGGTTCACTGCACGCTGAGGGTGTCGGATGGAGCGCCGTAGCGGTTGGCCATCATCACCGATGCGCCATGCCTTTCGTGGTGGTGTTGTATGGGCAGTGAGGTTTGCACTGCGACGGGTCGTATCAGCGCGTGCACAATGCGGTATCGAGGGCAGATTCGATGTGCTCCGCGGCAGCGAGGGTGGTGGGGAGCGCGGTGACCGCGATGGTGGCTGCTCGGCCGTCCTTGGTGACGGCGTTGCGGGTCGTGTAGCCGACGGCGTTACCACCGTGGGTCCAGGCGTAGCCGCCGCAGCTGAGTTTGAAGGTGGCAAGGCCGAGGCCGTAGTGACCGTCGCCGACGGTGTCGAGGTCGGGCGCGTTGACGGTGGTCTTCATTTCCTTCAGCTGCGCCGGCTTGAGGAGCTTGCCGTCGAGGAGGGCGGTGAGGAAGTGATTGAGGTCGCTCGGAGTACCGATGAGCTGACCAGCTGCCCAGCTGGCGGAGGGGTCCTGGGTGGTCACGTCGGCATAGGGCGCGTTAGGTTCGGTGGCGAAGTAGCCGTGAGCATGGAGGCCCTTGATGGTTTGATCGCCGACACCGGGCCAGTAGGTGTGACGCAGGTTGAGAGGTTTGATGATGCGGTTAGTGATCTCCTCGCCGATGGGCCGGCCCGTGACCTTCTGCACGAGGAGACCAGCCAGGATGTAGTTGGTGTTGCTGTAGCTCCAGCTGACGCCCGGCGCATCCAGCGCCTTCTTCTTCAAGGCGATTTCGAGGACCTCACGGGGTTCGAAGTAGCGGTGCTGCTGCTTGGCGACGTAGTCGGTGACGATCTCCTCGTCGTAGTCGGGCAGTCCGCTGGTGTGCTGGAGCAACTGCCGCACGGTGATGTTCCGGCCGTCGATGCCGTCGCCGCGGACGAGGCCGGGCAGGTAGTTCTCGATGGGGGCGTCGAGGCTGATCTTGCCCTCGCCGACGAGTTGCAGGACAACGGTCGCGGTGAACATCTTGGTGTTGCTGGCAATGCGCACCTGCCCGTCGACAGGAACCTTCGACTTGGTTTCCAGATTGCCGACTCCGGCGGTGTAGTTGCGGACGCGGCCGCCAGGGTCTTTCAGGGAGGCCAGTGCGCCAGGGAAGTCGTCCTTCTTGACCAGGTCCTTCAGGGTGGTGCGGACGGCGCCGTCGGGACGGCCCTTGGAGGCATTCTGGCTGTGAGTGAGGGCAGTGTCGGTCGTGGCGATGTTGTTGGTGAGCGCATTGGCGGCGGGCACGGACAGGGCGAGAGTAGCGACGACCCCGCCCAGGGCGGTCAGCGTGCGACGGTTCAACATGCTTGTTCTCCTTACGGACAGTGAATGCAGGGGGGATGGCTCAGCGGGTGCACAGGGCGGTGTCGAGCGCGGCGTTAACAGCTTCGGCAGCCTTGAGGGTGGAGGGCATGGCGGTGACGGCGACGACGGCGGACTTGCCCTCGTCTGTCAGGCCGTTGCGATTCTCGTAACCGTCGAAGTCGCCGCCGTGGCCCCAGGCGACACCGCCGCAGCTCAGCGGCATCTCCATGATGCCCAGCCCGTAGCGCCAACCGTTGGGCAATCCCTTGGTCTCGACGGTGGTCCGCATCTGCTGGAGCTGGGCACGCTGGAGCAGTTGGCCCTTCACCAGTGCGGTAAGAAATCGGTTGACATCACTGGGACGGGCGACAAGCTGCCCTGCAGCCCCAGCCCAGGACATGTCCACCTCTGTAGCGTCCATCAGCGGCCCGCCGGGTGTGTCGAAAGCGTACCCGTGCGGGTGACGTTCCCGGATGCTCATCTCGCCCTCATCGGTCCAGTAGGTGTGATGCAGGCCCAGACGTTTGATGATCCGCTGGGTGATCTCCTCACCGATGGGGCGGCCGGTGACCTTCTGCACGATCAGACCGGCCAGGGTGTAGTTGGTGTTGCTGTACCGCCAGTCTTCCCCCGGATTAAAGGACGCCTTCTGACGGAATGCGATGTCAAGCAGGTCGTAGTCGTCGACGAAGGTGTGGTGCCACTCGGAGAACTTCGGCATGTAGTCCGTGTAGTCGGGAAGTCCGCTGGTGTGCTGGAGGAGCTGCCGCACGGTGATGTTCCGGCCGTCGATCCCCTCACCGCGCACCAGCTTCGGTAGATAAGTTTCCACCGGCGTGTCCAGGCCGATCTTGCCCTCTCCTACCAGCTGCAGAACGACGGTGGCTGTGTACAACTTGGCGGTACTCCCGATCCGCACCTGGCCGTCGGTCGGGACCCTGGACTCGGGCCTGTTCAGCTCCCCCGCCCCTGCGGTGTAGTTCCGGGTATGCCCCTTCGCATCGCGCACCGAGGCGAGCGCGGCGGGAAAACCGTTGTCGCGCACAAGTTCGTCCAGGCTCCTCTGGACCGTCGCACTGGACCTGCCTGCGAGCTCATCAGCATGCACTGAGGGCAGCCCAACGGCCACGGCTCCACCGATAGCTGCTATCGCGGAAACCGCGATAGCCGAGCGCCAACGCAAACGAGATCTGGAAGCATGGTGTGGGGACACTGAATAGACCTTCCGGTGGATGGTTCCTGCTGACACCCACCAGGCTGCCCTGGTCCCCGTCTCACCTCTATCCCGGACACTGCCGACTTGGGGTAGCACAGGCACTACCACCCCCGGTGCGGCCGCTCGGAGGATCCGTTCGCTCCGGGAAGGCACCGGAGCGTCCACACGCACGTCGCAGCTGGGCCGCCCGAGCCAGAACTGCGAGTATCCGTTGCGGGCGGGTCCAACTCGGGCTGGGCTTGCGGGCTGCTTGCAACGGGAAGGTCTGTGGCCCGCCCCCAAGGCTGCTACTGATCTTTTCGTAAGTTCGGTGGGTGTGGTGGCCGTGTGGGTGGGAGGGCGTCGGGGTGGCATATCAACCTTCCTCTTCGGTTGCCGGTTCTTCCCTTCCTCCGTTGTCGCGGCCTCAGTTGGCGGAGGCGCGTCGTGTCCGGGCAGTCGAGTTGTTCGAGGGCGGCGTTTCGAATGCGGAGATCGCGAGGGCGGTGGGGGTGTGTGCCGAGAGTGTGCGGCGTTGGCGGCGGGTGTGGGAGCAAGACGGTGCTTCGGGCCTGCGGAGACGGGCAGCCACCGGACGCCCACCCAAGCTGGACGACACCCAGGTCGAGATGGTCCGGGCCGCGTTGGAGCAAGGTGCCCAGGCTCATGGTTTCGAGGCCGACCTGTGGACCCTGAAACGAGTCGATGTGGTCGTCACCCGGGCAACAGGGGTGGTGTTGTCGAGGGCGTCGGTGTGGCGGCTGCTGACCGGCCGGCTCGGATGGAGCCTGCAACGGCCCGAGCGGCGGACGGTCGAGCGGGACGAGTCGGAGATCGCCCGATGGATCGCGCACGAGTGGCCGCGCATCAAAAAGGGCCGCGAACACACGTGCCTGGATCGTCTTCCTCGACGAATCAGGCGCTCCCTGCTCCCTCAGATCCGCCGCACCTATTCGCCCCGAGGCGGCGGACTCCGCTCCTGCGGCACCGGTTGAACTGGAAGCGCGCGTCGATGGCCGGGGTCTTGGGCTACCACTCCACCGACCCCGCTCGCGGGGCCCGACTGTCAAGACGTCGCCACCGTGCACAAGCAACCACATCCCATCGTCTCATCACCGCCTTCCCGATGATCTATTTAGGAGACATGGCATGACATCACCTGTAACTTTTCCCAGGCACGGGGGCATTGGAGGGCGTACGGCCGTCGCGGCGCGAGCGCGGCAGGTCGTGAAGGCGTACGGGTCCGGAGAGGCCCGCGTGGTCGCCCTGGACCATGTCGACGTAGACATCGCACGGGGTCGATTCACCGCGATCATGGGCCCCTCGGGGTCCGGTAAGTCCACGCTGATGCACTGCCTCGCCGGCCTCGATACCGTCACCTCCGGGCAGATCTTCCTGGACGAGACGGAGATCACCGGCCTCAAGGACAAGAAGCTCACCCAGCTGCGCCGGGACCGGATCGGCTTCATCTTCCAGGCGTTCAACCTGCTGCCGACGCTGAACGCGATAGAGAACATCACGCTGCCGATGGACATCGCGGGCCGCAAGCCCGACAAGGGATGGCTCGACCAGGTCGTCGAGACGGTCGGCCTCGCCGACCGCCTCAGACACCGGCCCACCCAGCTCTCCGGCGGCCAGCAGCAGCGCGTCGCGGTGGCCCGCGCCCTCGCCGCCCGGCCCGAGATCATCTTCGGGGACGAGCCGACCGGAAACCTCGACTCCCGTGCGGGCGCCGAGGTCCTGGGCTTTCTGCGCCGCTCCGTCGACGAGCTCGGCCAGACCATCGTGATGGTCACCCACGACCCGGTGGCCGCCTCGTACGCGGACCGCGTGCTGTACCTGGCCGACGGCCGCATCGTCGACGAGATGCACCGGCCCACCGCCGAAGCCGTGCTGGACCGCATGAAGGACTTCGACGCCCGGGGACGGACGTCATGACCGTCGTCAAGACCTCGATGCGCAACTTCCTCGCGCACAAGGGACGCATGGCCCTGTCGGCCGTCGCCGTCCTGCGGGCCCTTCCGGCTTCCACCCTCCCGCCGCGGGGCGGCCGGATGAG
The DNA here is from genome assembly GCF_044334705.1 of Streptomyces sp. NPDC020731. Taxonomy (NCBI): domain Bacteria; kingdom Bacillati; phylum Actinomycetota; class Actinomycetes; order Kitasatosporales; family Streptomycetaceae; genus Streptomyces; species Streptomyces sp. NPDC020731. The sequence goes on along the minus strand of NZ_JBIRTN010000043.1, from coordinate 3,402 downwards.
AGGGTGTCGGGGGCCGATAGATGCAGGGGGAAGGAATCCGGTGGGCCAGGGGGAGACGGACACATCGCAGGCGCGAGCCGGCGCAGTGGCGGACGGACGGGCGGAGGCCCGCCGGCGGCGGGCCGTGGTCGCCGCTCTCATGCTCGCCATGGCGCTCGCGGCGCTCGACTCCACGATCGTGTCGACCGCCGTGCCGCAGATCGTCGGCGACCTCGGCGGCTTCTCCGTCTTCTCGTGGCTGTTCTCGGGCTACCTGCTGGCGGTCACCGTCACCCTGCCGGTGTACGGCAAGCTCTCCGACACCTTCGGCCGCAAGCCGGTGCTGGTCGCGGGCGCCGTCCTGTTCCTCGCCGGCTCCCTGCTCTGCGCCGCCGCGTGGAACATGGCCGCGCTCATCGCGTTCCGCGTCGTGCAGGGGCTCGGCGGCGGCGCGCTCCAGGGCACCGTCCAGACGCTCGCCGCCGACCTGTACCCGCTGAAGGAGCGCCCGAAGATCCAGGCCAGGCTGTCCACGGTGTGGGCGACGTCGGCGGTCGCGGGCCCCGCGCTGGGCGGGCTCCTCGCGGCGTACGCGGACTGACGCTGGATCTTCCTGATCAATCTGCCGATCGGCGCGCTCGCCCTGTGGCTGATCGTCCGTCACCTCCACGAGCCCGAGCGCGTCGCCCGCCGGGAGCGGCCGCGGATCGACTGGGCGGGCGCGCTCGCCGTCTTCGCCTGCGGCGGCGTCCTGCTGACGGCGCTGGTGCAGGGCGGGGTCGCGTGGGCGTGGCTGTCGGCGCCGTCCCTCGCCCTGTTCGGCACGGGACTGGCCCTCGTCGCGGTCGTCGTCCTGGTGGAGCGGCGGGCGGCCGAGCCGATCATCCCGGGCTGGGTGTGGCGGCGCCGGACCATCGCCGCGGTCAACCTGGCGCTCGGCGCGCTCGGGCTGCTCATGGTCGCGCCGACCGTGTTCCTGCCGACGTACGCGCAGGCGGTGCTCGGTCTGGCGCCGGTGGCCGCCGGATTCGTGCTGTCGGTGTGGTCGTTGAGCTGGCCGGTGTCGGCGGCGCTCAGCCAGCACGTGTACCGGCGGATCGGCTTCCGCGACACCGCGATGCTCGGGATCGGCGTCGCCGCGCTCCTGCTGCTCGCGTTCCCCTTCCTCCCCTACCCGGGCGAACCGTGGCAGCCGGCCCTGCTGATGCTGCTCCTCGGCGGCGCGCTCGGCCTCTTCCAGCTCCCGCTGATCATCGGGGTCCAGTCCACCGTCGGCTGGGAGGAGCGCGGCACGGCCACCGCCTCCGTGCTGTTCTGCCGCCAGAGCGGGCAGACGGTCGGCGCGGCCCTGTTCGGCGCGGTCGCCAACGGGGTGCTCGCGGCCCGCCTCGGCGGGGCGGGTGACCTCGACCCGGTGACCCGCGCGCTGGACTCCGGCCGTGCTGACGGCCACCTGAGCAGGGCGGTCGCCGCCGCCGTGCACGCCGTCTACCTGGGCGCGGCCGGTGCTGCGGTCCTCGCCTTCGTGGTCCTGCTCGTGCTGGCGCCGCGCCGGTTCTCCGTATTGGAGAACCAGGGGAGCTGACCCCGGGACGGCCCTTGGGCGGACGCCTGGACGGTGGGGTTAACGCGGGTAACACCGCAGGTCATCGAAGTAAGCGCGTACCGACCGCTCAGTTTGCGGAAAGTGCCGCGCGCGCCGGATACCTGCGAGTAGCGTGCCTCGCTCACCCCCCCCCCGCTCCCTGCGGTCCGCAAGGGCCCGAGCCGCGCAAGGAGAAACGGGATGCCAGACGCGTTCTCGTCCCCCGAGTACCAACCGAACCAGCAGTTCCCGTACAACTCCTCACCTTCGTACGCCACTTACCCCTGGGAGCCGCCGCCCGCCCCGCCCGCGCGGGCACGCCGGCCGCGCCACCACGCGCTGGGGCAGCACAGCGACATCCGCCTGCTGCGCAGCGCCTACCGCTGGCAGCGCCGCGTGGCCACCCTCACGGCGCTCGGCTACTTCGTGCTGTTCCTCCTGCTCTCCGCGTTCGTCCCCTCCCTCATGACACGGAGCGTCTCCGGCGGCCTGTCCGTCGGCCTGCTGCTGGGAGGGCTCCAAGTCCCGGTCACCTGCCTGGCGATCGGGGTGTACGAGTACACGGCCCGCCGGCGCGTCGACCCGATCGCCGACCGGATCCGCAGACAGTCCGCGCTGGACGTCAGACGGGAGGAGTCGCGGTGACCGGGTTCAGCAGTTCCGCGCAGGCCATGTCCCTGGTGGCCTTCACGGCCGTCGCCACCATCACGCTGCTGCTGTGCGTGATGACGGGCCCCGACCGCGACGACATCGACGAGTTCTACACCGGGTACGGGTCGCTCTCCCCCATGCGCAACGGCCTCGCCATCGCCGGGGACTACATCTCCGCGGCGACCGTCCTCGGCACCGGCGGCGTCATCGCGCTCGCCGGGTACGACGGCGTCGTCCTCGCCCTGAGCACCGCCCTGTCCCTGATGCTGCTGATGTTCCTGCTGGCCGAACCGCTGCGCAACGCGGGCCGGTTCACCATGGGCGACGCCTTCGCGCGGCGCATGCCCGGACGCGCGGTCCGCATCACCGCGTGCGCCGCGACCAGACCGACTACAAACAGAAGATGAAGGACCAGGTCAGCCAGCTCCTCAACATGGTCTACGGCCTGCTCGCCCTGGCGATCATCGTGGCGGTCCTCGGCGTGGTGAACACCCTGGCCCTGTCGGTGGTCGAGCGGACCAGGGAGATCGGCCTGATGCGCGCCATCGGCCTCTCCCGCCGCCAGCTGCGCCGCATGATCCGCCTGGAGTCCGTCGTCATCGCCCTCTTCGGCGCCCTCCTCGGCCTCGGCCTCGGCCTCGACCTCGGCCTCGGCATGGGCTGGGGCGCCACCGCCCATAAGCTCCTCGCCCTGCAAGGAATGAAGGTCCTCGACATCCCCTGGTTGACGATTATTGGAGTCTTCATCGGCTCGGCTTTCGTGGGCCTGTTCGCCGCGCTGGTACCCGCGTTCAGGGCGGCCAGGATGAACGTACTGAACGCCATCGCAACGGAGTAACTGCGGTCAGTTTGGCGGATGCGGGCAGCCCGGTGCTGGCGAGTCTTCGGACTCGGCCAGCACCGGGCCGCTTGTCGTTGGCTCGTATGGTGCGGGCCACCTTGCGGGGTGCAGTGCAGCTTCAGGCCGTGACGATGCGGGGCAAGTTCCCACCAGCCACCAAGACAGCTGTGAGCTAAGCGACTGTTGTTGAGCCATGCGGTGCCGGACGTGAGCCCCCATGCCGATTTTTTGCGTGCGGACTGGGCGGCGCCCCAGGGTCTTTGAGAAGTGGTTTTGTGTCCGGGTTCGTCATGCCAGCCCGAGGGCTGTGAGGGGCCGTAGGTGGTCGCGGGCGGTGTGACGGAGG
>NZ_JBIRTN010000042.1:0-9889 GCF_044334705.1 Streptomyces sp. NPDC020731 | reverse complement strand
GAGCGTCATTCGCTGCCTATGGGATGAAGGCCCTCAAAGCGGGTCAGGGGCGAGAGCCGCATATAGGTCTTGACCTGCATAAACGCCCTCTCAGAGGGCGTTAAGTCCCGTTCCCGATGATGTGGTGTCGCCCGTTCGTGGGTGATGGGGCGGTTCCGTCCTCGTGTCATGGCGTGTACATGGTGGGGTCTCGGGCATGGAACGGATGCCGTACGCAACCGACTTGTCCGACGAGCAGTGGGCGCTGATCGAGCCGCTGGTCACCGCGTGGAAGCAGGAGCGGGTGGCACGGTCGGCGACCGGGAACCCGGGCTCCTGCGACCTGCGCGAGGTCGTGAACGCGCTGCTCTACCAGAACCGGACGGGCTGCCAGTGGCGGCTCCTGCCGCACGACCTCCCGGCCTGGTCGGCGGTGTTCTACTACTTCACCCTGTGGCGCCAGGACGGCCTCGACCAGCGGATCCAGGAGATCCTGCGCTGCCAGGTGCGGGAGCGGTCCAGACGATTAGAGGACCCGTCCCTGGTGATCATCGACACCCAGTCCGTCCGCGTGGCGGCCGGGGTGCCGAAGGAGACGACGGGACTGGACGCGAACAAGAAGACGCCCGGCAGGAAGCGGAGGCTCGCCGTCGACGTGTTGGGTCTGATCATCGGAGTGGTGGTTCTGGCCGCGAGCGCGCACGACAACGAGGCCGGCATCGCCCTGCTGGACCAAGCGGCCGAGCGGTGCGGGATGCGCCTGGAGAAGGTCCTGGTCGACCAGGGTTTCAAGGCCGCCGTGATCATCCACGGGGCGGTGAAGGACATCACCGTCGAGGTGGTTCGCCGCAACCTCGACGGCGAGGGGAAAGGCTTCGTCCCGCAACCGAAGCGGTGGGTGGTCGAGCAGGTCAACGGCACCCTCATGCTGCAGCGGCGCCTGGCCCGAAACTACGATCACCGGTCCGACAACGCGACCTCCCGCGTCTACTGGGCCTCCACCGCCGGCATGCTCCGCCGCTTCACCGCCCCTACTCCCACCTGGCGGGACGACGTGGAGCTGGCCGCGTGAACGTCTGCGAACTCCTGCGGCTGCTGCAGACCGAACACGATGAAACCGCAGCTCGCGCTGACCACCTGCGCGAGTAGATCGAGCGGCTTACCACCGACCTTGCCGAGACAGAAGCCCGCCTGGCCGAGCTCGCCGCCACCCGCAAAGTCATCGACGGCCTCACCCCTCCCCACCACACAACGGCCCTCGCGGAGACCGCCACTGCCACCGTCTACCAGCGCATCGTGACCATGTTCAACGAGCACCCCGGAAAGGTGTTCCGTGTCCGCGATCTGCACGAGCACCTCGACCTGCCCACCGACGAGCCCTCGATCAACGTCACCTGCTCCCGCCTGGGACGACTCGCTCGCCAAGGATTCCTCGAGCAGCCGGGACGAGGCCGCTACCAGAAGCGGACTTGGCGTCCACTGAGAGCCACCGGTCGGGTCTCAGCACTGTCCCGGTACTGACGTGAGCGAGCCGTCGGCCGGATGTCAGTCAGCTGACGGAGGCTGTCGGCACGGTGGCCGAGCCATTCTCGTGGAGACATCGAATCCGCCCGGTACCCGGGTGAGACCACGAGGAGCGGACCATGAACACCATCGCGCAGCACTGGATCAACGGACAGTGGACCGGCTCCGGCTCGGTTCTGGAATCGATCAACCCGGCCGACGGCACCGTCGTCGGCTCGTTCTACGACGGTGGCGAGGCAGAGGCCTCGGCCGCCGTGGACGCCGCCGCCGCCGCGTTCGAGACCACCGAATGGGCGCGCACTCCCTCGCTCCGGGCGACCGCGCTCAGCCGGCTGGCCGACGCCCTCGAGGCCCGGGTACCCGAGGTTGCGGCCATGTTGTCCCGGGAGAACGGCAAGCTGCTGGGTGAGACCACGTGGGAGGTCAGCGGTGCGGTTGGGTGGCTGCGGTACGCGGCGGCCTCTGTGCGCACTCAGACCGCCGGGCGCGCCGCCGAGACGGCACCCGGCCAGTACACCCACTCGGTGCCCGAGCCGCTCGGTGTCGCCGGGATCATTTCTCCCTGGAACTCCCCCATCATGCTGACCGTGCGGGCACTGGGCCCGGCGCTGGCCGCCGGCTGCACCGTCGTGATCAAACTTCCGGCTCAGACGGCACTGACCAATGAGCTGTTCGCACAGGTCCTGGCCTCGGTCCCGGAGATCCCGGCGGGCGTGGTCAGCGTGTTCACCGAGTCCGGCAACACCGGGGCCCCGTTCCTGGTCTCCTCGGACAAGGTCGACGTGATCAACTACACCGGCAGTACGCCGGTCGGGCGCCACATCGCGGCCGCGGCCGCCCCCACGCTCAAGCGGCTCGGCCTGGAACTGGGTGGCAAGGCGCCCATGGTGATCCTTCCCGACGCCGATCTCGACATGGTGATCCCCACCGTGGTGCAGTCGCTGGTGCTGATGAACGGACAGTTCTGCTGCACCGGCTCCCGTGTACTGGTCCACCGGGACATCGCCGACCAGGTGCGCACTCGCCTCACCAACTCGCTCGCGCAGGTGCGGCTCGGGTCGGGCGACGACGAGAAGGCCCAGCTCGGCCCGGTGATCGACCGGGCGTCCGCCCAGCGGGTGGACGCGATCGTCGAGGAAGCCACCTCGTACGGCACGGTGCTGCTGCGCGGCGGTGTGGTCACCGACGGCCCGCTGGCCGCCGGTGCGTTCTACCGGCCGAGCCTGATCGAGGTGGACCGCACCGACGTCCGGATCGTGCAGGAAGAGGTCTTCGGTCCGGTCCAGACGTTCGAGATCTTCGACGACGAGGACGACGCCGTGGCCAAGGCGAACGCCACCATCTACGGCCTGGCCGCCTCGGTGTTCAGCTCGGACTCGATGAAGGCCCGCCGGATCGCCCGGCGCATCCGCACCGGCACGGTATGGATCAACACCTGGGGAGCCATCAGCGAGGACTTCGAGGAGGGCGGCGTCAAGGGAAGCGGTTACGGCTATCTGTGCGGCCCGCGCGCGATCGAGGAGTTCCAGGCCCTCAAGGTGTACGTGGAGCAGGACCACACCCAGTCCGCTCACTGATCAGATCATGACCCGGCCGGCGCCCGCCCGGGCGCCGGGCCCGGGCCCCCGCACAAGAAGGCCGCACCATGCCGTCGATTCTGATCACCGGAGCGACGAACGGTCTTGGTCTCGCTCTGGCTGAGGAGCTTGCGGAAGTAGGGCACCAGTTGCTTCTGCACGATCGTAACCCGCAGCAACCGGTGCCGATCGCGCAACGTTTCGGGGCCGAGCGATACATCGCCGACCTGTCCGCTCCGGCCGAGACCCAGCGAAACCATCTGAGCCCTGTGCTGCTCACCCGGCAACTGCTGCCGCTGTTGCGCGGGCAGCCAATCACGCAGCGCCAACATCGCCTCGGTCGAGCAGGAGCCGATGGAATCACAACGACACGCAGCATTTCGATGTGGAGTGGTCCATGAACGAGAGAATTGTTTCCCATGCGTACGGTGCCGACGATCCTGGACTGCCAAGCCCACCGGCATTGACAGACATCCGGCACACGCTCCGGGAGCAGAGCCGGGACGCGTCCGCGAACGCCGAGCCCCGGCTCGGCCCCACCGTTCCGGCCGCCGTCCGGCGTTGGAAGCTGTGGCTCCTCACCGTGTGCGGTATCTATCCCACCATCGTCCTGCTGGGCCTGGCCACGAACCCTGTTCTGGAGGATCTGTACCTGCCGGTGCGGCTCGCTGTACTCGTCCCGGCGGCGGCAGCAGCGATGGTCTGGCAGATCAATCCCCGACTGCAGCGGCATTTCGGAGCTTGGCTCACCAGATGACAAGCAGCCCGGCTCCGCCGCCGGTGTGCTCCGCGGCGCCAGCACACCACAGACCACTGCGCAGGCTCACGGCGCGAGGCCGCGACGAGACCCACCGCGGCGTCTCCTCGATGGAGCTCTTCTTCGACCTGTGCTTCATCGTGGCCATAGCCCAGGCAGGCGCCCAGTTGGTGCACGCCATGGTCGAGGGACACACGGGCGAGGGGATCCTCAACTACTTGATGATCTTCTTCGCCATCTGGTGGGCGTGGATGAACTTCACGTGGTTCGCCTCGGCTTACGACAACGACGACGTGCTGTACCGGATCGTCACGCTGATCCAGATGGCCGGCGTGCTCGTCCTGACGGCAGGCGTCTCCCAGGCGTTCGAGGAACACGCGTACCTGGTCGTCATCCTGGGCTATGTGATCATGCGGCTCGCCATGACGGCGCAGTGGCTGCGCGTGGCGCGTTCGAGCCAGGGCCCCGAGCGGACGATGGCGCTGCGGTACGCCATCGGGCTGTGCCAGATCGGCTGGCTGGGGCTACTGGCTCTGCCGGAGGCCGGCCGGCCGTGGGTCTTCCTGGTGATGGCGCTGCTGGAGATGGCCGTACCGCTGTATGCGGAGCGGGCCCACCCCACGCCGTGGCACCCCCGCCACATCGCCGAACGGTACGGGCTGCTCACGCTCATCGTGCTCGGTGAGACCATCGCGGCGGCGACCGCCGCCGTGAAGTCGGGGATCGACGAGCACGAGGCCCTGGGTGAGTTGCTGCCCATCGCCGCCGGCGGGCTGCTGATCATCTTCGCCGCCTGGTGGGTGTACTTCGCGGTCCCCATCCACGGGCACCTCCGCTCCAACCGGCAGTCCTTCCTCTGGGGCTACGGCCATTACCTGATCTTCGTCTCGGGTGCCGCGATCGGGGCCGGCCTGGAGGTGGCGGTGGAGCAGGCGGTGGGCAAGGCGCACCTTTCGGCGCTGTCGGCGTCGGCGGCGGTGACGCTGCCGACAGCGCTGTTCCTGCTCACGGTGTGGGCGCTGCACTCGCGCTTCTACAAGGTGGGGATCGCCCAGCAGTCGGTGCTGCCGGCCACGGCGCTGCTGGTGGTCGTCTGTACGTTCCTGGGTCACTGGGCGGTGCTCGCGGCGGGGCTGGTGGCGGCGATGGCGGTGGCAGCCGGGGTGACGCTGACGGCGCTCGGGGCGAGCCCGGAGCGTGGGAGGGGCGAGGAAGGCGTCGCGGTGCCAGTTCTGTGAGGGAACCCTCGCCGCCGCGGGAACCTGGCCGGCACGGCGTACGACGGCGCCCGTGGCGTGCGCCGGGTGCACCGCTCAACGACGGTGACACGTTGTTCACACCGGCTACGGGGACGCACCCGCTCGGCACCGCGAACCCGCTGGCCCTGGACGACGTCCTCGCCGCCGGTGTCGGCACCGATGATCCGTCCGTCTTCGTCGCGTCGGACGTGGATCTTGCGCTGTCCGCCGGTGCGGGCGCGGGAGGCGAGCTGCTCGACGAGTCGTTCATCACGACTGCGCAGGCCTCGGAGGACGGCGACGAAGGGGCGATAGCCGGCGGAGGCGACCATGCCGGCCGGGTCTTTGCCAGGCCGGGGGAGAGACCGGCACGATGACCCGCGTGACCTTCGTGCTGTCGTTGCGGTGGGGCCGCAGCGCCCGACGGGTGTTCTGCATGATCTTCGTCTGGGAGCTGCGGGTGTCGGCGAAGCAGATGGCTTCACACTCCGTTTGCCGGTGGGTGCGATAATCGCTGGTCAAGTGCGTGGCTGGTGGTTCGACCGCCTCGCGAGGCAGAGCGAGGGACGCGGCGGATGTGGGCGAAGTCAGGGACAGGCATGGGCGTCGGCCCGACCGGGCTGGTCGGCCGGGAGGGCGAGCTCGCCGAGCTTGCGGCGTTCCTGGACATGGCCGGGATGGACGGAGCTGTCCTGCTGCTCACCGGTGAACCGGGCGTGGGGAAGACGGCACTCCTGGACGCGACCGCCGATCTGGCGGTGGCGAAGGGGATGCGGGTCGTTCGCGGGAGCGGCGACGAGTACGAGACGGACATCAGCTTCGCGGGGCTCCATCAGCTCGTCGGCTCGCTGCCGGACGAGCTCGGTCGTCTGCCGCGTTCCACGCGGGAGGCCCTCGAGGTCGCCCTCGGTCTCGGCGCCGGTCCCGCGCCGAGCCGGATCGCCGTCCTGAACGCGGCACTGTCCCTGTTCGACGAGGCTGCGAAGGAGCGGCCGTTGCTCCTCGTGGTCGATGACCTTCATGTCGTCGACCAGGCGAGCCGGGCCGCGGTGGGTTTCGTCGCCAGAAGACTGGGGGGCCGCCGCATCGGGCTGCTCGGGGCACAGCGGGCGGAGTCCGGCGAATCCTTCCGGTCCACCGGTCTGCCGGAGCTCGAGATCGCGCCGCTGGGTGACTCGGACGCCCTGCGACTGCTGTCCCGGCGCTTCGCCCACCTCCCCCGTCGGGTCCTTTCGACCGTGGCGCACGAGGCGCAGGGAAACCCCCTGGCTCTGCTCGAGTTCGCCGGGTCCGCCGGGGCGTCCGGCGGCCAACACGGCCAAGGGGCGGGGTGGGCGAGCGGCCAGGGACGGGACGTGCGCGCTCTATACAGCGCCCGCGTCGGGCGGCTGCCGCACAGAACGCGCGAGGTACTGCTGCTCGCGGCTCTCGAGGGCTCCGGCGACATCGGCATTCTCGAGGCGGCCGGCGGGCCGGGCGGGCTCGACGGGCTCGCTCCCGCGGAGCGCGACCACCTGGTCATGGTCGCGGAGAACGGCCGCGTGGTGCGCTTCAGGCATCCGCTGGTCAGGGCCGCGGTGGTCGACGGTTCCACCGGCGAGCAGCGGCGCAGCGCCCACCGCCGGCTGGCCGACGCGCTGGCCGACCAGCCCGAGCGGCGCGGTGATCACCTCGCGAGAGCCACGACGGCGCCCGACGAGGCGGTCGCCGCCGTCGTGGAGTCGGCGGCCCGGAGCAGCCTGCGGCGCGGTGACGCGGACGGCGCGATCGCGAGGCTGCGGCGCGCGGCCGAGCTGAGCCCCGACCGGATGGTCCGCAGACGCCGCCTGTCGCAGGCCGCCTACGTCGCCGCCTGGGTCGCGGGTCATCTGGAGGTCAGCCACGAGATCATGCGTGAGGTCGAGGGCGATCCGGCGGCCCGGTCGCTCTCGGCGGCCGCGACGGCCGGCTTCCTCGTGCTCGTCACGGAAGGGGACGCCGACACCGCCCACGCGCTGCTGATGGAGGCGATCGAGCAGGCGCCGATGTCGCCCGGTCCGCCGTCCGGCGAGCTGGAGACCGCGCTGTTCACCCTCACGCTCGCCAGCCAGTACTCGGGCCGGCCCGAGCACTGGCAGCCTCTGTCCAAGGTCCTCGCCCAGCTTCCCGCGGCGTCGCCCGCCGCCGCGGCGTCCCTGGGGCGCGTCCACCACAACCTCGGCTCCCTCACCGACGGCATGCTGCGCCGCCTGGACGAGGAGATCGCGCGGCTGAGGGACCAGAGTGACGCCGACGTGGTCATCCGCACCGCCCTGACCGCCTCCTACCTCGACCGGCTTCCGGGCTGTCGCGAGGCCGTGTCCCGGGTCATACGCGACGGCGGCGCGGTGGGGTCGAGCATGCCGGCCCTGATGTTCGTCGCCCTGGACGACCTGTACACCGGCCGGTGGCAGCCGTCGGCCGACGCCGCGGACGAGCTCATCGCCCTGTCCGAGGAGATGGGATACCACTTGTTCGCCCAGGTGGGGCACTACATCGCCGCGATGGCCGCGGCCCAGCGCGGCGACCTCGACGCGTGCCGCCGCCACTGCGAGGCCGTCTGGGGGTGGTCGGGGCCCAGAAGACTGCGGCGGCTGGAGAACTGCGCCCACCAAGCGGCGGCCCGGGCGGCCCTCGGCGCCGCCGACTTCGAGACGGCCTTCCGGCACGCCACGGCGATCTGCGCCCCGGGTGTGCTGCCGCCGTTCAACCCCGAGGCCGTGTGGTCCGCGCCGGACCTCGTCGAGGCCGCCGTGCGCACCGGGCGGCACGAGGAGGCGCGACGGCACGCGGACGCGCTGCGCGACGCCGGTGTCGGCCACCTCTCGTCGCGGCTCGCGCTGAGCTCGGCCACGGTCACGGCGATGACATCGGCTGCCGAGGACATGGTCCGGTGCTTCGAGGAGGCACTCGGGCTGCCGGGCGTCGAGCAGTGGCCCTTCGAGGTCGGCCATGCTCATCTGGCGTACGGCGAAGCGCTGCGCCGTCAGGGGCTCAACCGCGAGGCCCGGGTGCAGTTGGCCGCCGCCCGCGGCCGCTTCGAGGAGCTCGGGGCCCGTTCGTGGGAGGCCCGGGCCGCGGCGGAGCTCCGCGCCACCGGCATGACGCGGACCGGCCGGGGCAAGGCCGGTGAGGCCCTCACCCCGCAGGAGCTGGAGGTCGCCAGGCTGGCGGCGACGGGGCTGTCGAACCCGCAGATCGCGTCGCGTCTGTTCCTTTCGCCGCGGACCGTGTCGTCGCATCTCTACCGTGTGTTCCCGAAGCTGGGGATCACGTCGCGGGCCGGGCTCCGCGACGCTCTGGAGGCGCTGCCTCCCGAACTTCCGGCCACCGGGCTGTGAGAGCTACCGGTCGGGTCTCAGCACTGCCCCGGTACTGACGTGAGCGAGCCGTCGGCCGGATGTCAGTCAGCTGACGGAGGCTGTCGGTACGGTGGCCGAGCCATTCTCGTGGAGACATCGAATCCGCCCGGTACCCGGGCGAGACCACGAGGAGCAGACCATGCCGTTCGTCACCGCCAGCGACGGAACCGAAATCTTCTACAAGGACTGGGGCTCGGGCCGGCCGGTCATGTTCCACCACGGCTGGCCGCTGAGCTCGGACGACTGGGACGCCCAGCTGCTGTTCCTCGTCCAGCACGGCTACCGCGTCATCGCCCACGACCGCCGCGGGCACGGGCGCTCCGCCCAGGTCGGCCACGGGTACGACATGGACCACTACGCGGCGGACGCCGCCGCCGTGGTGGCGCACCTCGGCCTGCGCGACGTCGTCCACGTCGGCCACTCCACCGGTGGCGGCGAGGTCGCCCGGTACGTCGCCAGGCACGGTGCCGGGCGGGCCGCCAAGGCCGTCCTCATCGGAGCGGTCCCGCCGCTCATGGTCCAGACCGAATCGAACCCGGGAGGGCTGCCGGTCGAGGTCTTCGACGGCTTCCGCGAGGCCGTGGCCACCAACCGCTCCCAGTTCTACCTCGACCTCGCCTCCGGGCCGTTCTACGGGTTCAACCGCCCGGGCGCGGACATCTCCCAGGGCGTCATCCAGAACTGGTGGCGTCAGGGAATGACCGGCAGCGCGCAGGCGCACTACGAGGGGATCAAGGCGTTCTCGGAGACCGACTTCACCGACGACCTCCGGGCGATCGACGTGCCCACGCTCATCATGCACGGCGACGACGACCAGATCGTCCCGATCGCCAACTCCGCCGAGATGGCGATCACGTTGGTCAAGAACGCGCGCCTGAAGGTCTACCCGGGACTGTCGCACGGCATGTGCACCGTGAACGCCGACACCGTCAACGCCGACCTCCTCGACTTCATCGAGAGCTGACACCGGCCCGGTACCGACACACAGCCCGTCAGCCCGGAACAGAAAAGAAATGACCATGACCGCAACACCCACCGGCTACGTGACCGTCGTCTGGGACGCGAAGGCGAAGGCGGGCAGGGAGGACGACCTCAAGGCGTTCATCACCGCCGCCGTCACCCCCTCGCGCAACGACCCCGGCAACATCGACTACGAGGCCCACGAAGTCGAGGGCCGACCCGGCGAGTTCGTCATCTACGAACGCTGGGAGACACGCGCCCACCTCGACGCACACCTCGCCGCGCCCCGGATGCGGGAACTCGTCCCGCAGATGCTCGAGCTGATCGACGGATCCATCGAGGACGGCATCCGCCTGCTGCGCCCGTTCCGTCCCGCCCACTAGGGTCTGTTGCGAAAGTGCTGGTCACAGCCATTCGTTGATGGCCGCGACCAGCACGGTCGCTTCGTAGCGGACGGCGAGTTTGTCGTACCTG
>NZ_JBIRTN010000041.1:0-10897 GCF_044334705.1 Streptomyces sp. NPDC020731 | reverse complement strand
CCCTCCAAGCCTTCGATATCGCCTTCGACGGCCGCCTCACCGCGACCCAGCGGTAACAACCAACCCACGAGTTACACCACTCGCTGGACACACCCTACCCTGCCCGCCGTCAGGGCGCTGGGGACGGTCGAAACACTCGGCGCGGCCGGCCTGATCCTGCCACCGCTGACAGGCATCGCACCCTCGCTGGCGTCGGCCGCGGCCATCGGCTTCGTTCTCCTGCAGATTGGTGCGATCGCCGTTCACCTGACTGGTGAAGACCGCCGGATCGCACTCAACGTCGGGCTCACCGCCACCGCGGCCATGACCATCTGGCTGGCCACAGGGCTGTGACCGAGCACAGTTTTCGACCGATGACCGCGGCTGCAGGGCCGGCCGCCCCATGGCCGCTGTCACTTCTTGTGCACGCGGAACACTCCGTCGGCCATGTGCTGCTCGGTGAGGCGTACACCTGCTGTCGTAACTCGGGTCCTGACGCAGGTTCCTTGATGCGAGCGGGGGCGGCTCCCCATTGCGCCGCACTCGCCGTAGCTGACCTGCAAGGCAATTTCTGTCCCAGCTCGAAGACCGTCCGCATCAGTCGTCGTCACAGAGGTTGGGCCAGAACCGTAACTGGTGGACAAAGCCACAGGACGGAGGAGTTGCGCTTCGCCGATATTGAGCACCTGGAGTTCGAACTGTAGGTGTCCCCGCACACCACGCGAGTCCTGGGCCAGCGAGTCTGGGGGCTCTTGCCTATCTGCCGGCAGGGGCGGCCAGCAACGTCACAGGTCGTTCCAGGCGGACCTCGCCGCCGGGCAAGGGCGTCCAGACGTCTTGGGCGGGGCCATGTTGTTCGGGGTCCTCGAGGACGGAGGCTCCCAGCGGCGTCTCACGGGCGAGCACGGTGACGAGGGGGCGCTGGGCGGCCATTGCCTGCAGGTCGTTGATCCTGCCCTTCAGCCGGTACGGGAGACGCCGGTGAGGATGAACAGCAGGCGGGAGAAGACCGGATACCAGCGCATCCAGCCGGGCTCCGCGGCGGCACGCCTGCGCCGGCCGGCGGGCTGGGCCTCGTATTTGATGAGCGTGTGGTACATGACGGCGTCGGCCACCACCCGTTGTCCTTCGCCGATGGAGTGCGACACCTCGGGCGTCCAGTCCCAGGGGCCGTGCTCGTGCCCGAGCCGGCGGGCATCGGCGGCGAAGGCCAGATGGGCGCGCACCACGGTCAGGGTGCGCGCCGTCTTCAGCGACGCCGCCGTCGTGGAGGTGATCGGGCAGGGCGGCCGCCCCCGCAGGACGGGCAGGTTCCTCGTCAGGCGCGCGCCGTCGGGGGTGAGGTACCAGACGTGGGTGCGGGAGCGGTCCGGGCCGGGCAGCACCGTGTGGTCGACGAAGCCGTCGGAGCGCAGTTTGTTCAGGGCGCGGGAGATGAGCTGCCGTGTGCCGTCCGGGCGCAGCATCCGGCGCGGCCGGCCGGTGGTGGCGATGCGGTGACTGGTACCAAAACCGGCCGCCGGCCGTTTGGGAGGTCCGGTGCGGGCCGGCGCCGGCCGGTGTGCAGCCACCGTCCGGCGCCCGGCCGCGCTCCTGATCGGGTTCCGGCCTGGGCGGGCGGGAATGACCGCCATGCCGAGGGGTGACACCGGTGAGCGAGGGGGAGTGGAGGAAGACGCTCGCCATGCAGCGAGGACATGCGCAGCTTCGCCGTGGACCCGTACCGGGCTGGAAGCCGAACGCTCCTCGCTCACGTACGTATGGCGGTCAGGCTGTCACGAGTTCCTCGGCGAGGAACTTCTCCACGAACTCCTGTGCACGATGGTCGAAAGCCGCGTACTGCGCCTCTTGCTCGGCGCCCGTGACCGCGTCGCCGATCAGGAGATTACCTTCGGCGTCGACGCGCTGAGGGCGCTCCTCCGCGTCGGTGAGCAGGCCGACGGTGGAGCGGGAGAAGCCGCAGTAATAGGCGATGCCCTCGCTCAGGTTGGTCTCGAGGACGGTCTGCATTCCCTCCACGATGGGATCGTCGGCAGTGGCGCCGGCCAGGCCCAGCCACAGGATGCGCTTGCCGGCGAGGCGGGGCTTGCTGCGGCCGTAGGCGAACCCGTAGTTCCACACGCGGTCGATCCAGCCCTTGAGGATGGCGGGCACGCTCTGCCAGTACACCGGGAAGACGGCGACGACGGCATCGGCGTCGAGGACGCGCTGCATGTGGGCGTGCACTTCGTCCGAGTACCTCTTCTCCCGGTCGCCCCAGTCCGGCTGGTCCGCCACGTTCATCCGAGGGTCGAACCCCTCGGCGTGCAGGTCGAGCAGGTCGACGCGGTAGCCGGCGGCTTCGAGCCGGGCGGCGGCACGGCGGGCCGTGTGCGCGGTGAGGGAATCGGTGCGGTGGTGTGCGACGACGACGAGGGCTGTCCTGGCACGGCTGTCGTGCTGCGTCACGGTGTCTCCCGGCTGGTCTCGGTCGGTCTGATGAACGAGTCCAGTACAGCCGCGACGTTGTAGATGATCCATGGGAGAAACGCTTCGAAGCATAGGAGATCGTCTACGGTGTCTTTCATGGATCCTTTGAGTTCGCTGCTGAGCGGCATCCGGGCCGAGGGATCGGTCGTTAGCCACGCCGTACTGACGGTGCCCTGGACCATCCGCTTCGCCGATGCCACGCCGCTCACCATGATCAGCGTGCTGCGGGGTGGGGGCACCCTGCTGCTGCCCGACGGAACGGAACGAGCGATCGGAGCGGGTGACACCGCCATCGTGTGCGGACCCGAACCGTTCCACCTCGCGGACCACCCCGCCACCGTGCACAGCTTCCACGCCGCGTACGAGATCGCCTGTTTCACCGAGAGCGCCGAGTGCAGCGCCCAGGAACTCGGCGGCATCCACTGGGGAACCGACTCAGAGGAGGCGACCGCGCTGATCGTGGGCGCCTACCGCGCCTCGGGCCACCGCCACGAGCGGCTCCTGCGTGCCCTGCCGTCCGTCCTGGTGGTCAAGGAGGACGCCGAGGTCTGTGCCTGGCTGGAGACGGCCGCCGCCGACGCCGCCCATCACTCGGCCGGTTCGCAGGCGTTGATGGACCGGCTCCTCGACTGGGCTCTGGTGTGCACGCTGCGCAGCTGGTTCGACAAGGCGGGCGCCGACGCGCCCAGTTGGTACCGGGGCCTCGCCGACCCGGTCCTCGCGCCTGCCCTGCAGTCCTTCCACGACCGGCCCGCCGAACCCTGGACGGTGGCCTCCTTGGCCGCTCGAGCCGGCGTCTCCCGGGCGTTGTTCGCCAAGCGCTTCACCCGGCTGATGGGCCGCCCGCCCCTCACCTACCTCACCGAATGCCGCATGGACGAGGCCGAGGCGCTGCTGTCCGACACCGACCTCGGCATCGCCCAGATCGCCAGGTCCGTCGGTTATGCCGACGCTTTCGGCTTCAGCGCCGCGTTCAAACGCCACAAGGGCCTGAGCCCCAGCACCTACCGCGCCGCGGTGGCCGTGACAGGGCCGGGTTCTCTCGCGTTGAGATAACCGGCGGCGTGGTAGGCGAGGAACACGATCACCGCGCGTACCTACCTGCGGCGGCTGACAGGAGTTGCGCAAGGAGCCGCACGCCGAGGCTCGGAATGCTTGACGAGCGTCGGGTGGGAGCGGGCAGGGGGAGAGCGCGGGGGATGAGAACACCGCGAACACCTGCACCGCTCCCCATTCCCGACGCGGCCGCTGGAAGGCGGAGACATGAGGGAGCGTCCCTGAGACCGTGCGGAAGCGAGTTCCCGGCAGCCGGTTCACCGGGGGAGAAGAGGGCCAGGCACTGTCCGGTGGATCATGTGGCCGTGATGGCACCAAGTTAGTTCTCGCGGGCCGGACTGCGCCCGGTTGCGAGGCGTCTCTGCCCCTCGGGCATGGGCAGGACCGCCAGTGCGGTGTCTGCAATGTTCCGCAGCCTCTCCGGGGCCAGGCCGGCCTTGCCCACCGCCTCGATACCGCGGACCACCGTCAGTAGCAGTGCCGCCAGTTGCTCCGGATCGGCAGCGCTGTCAATGTCGCCGTGGCGCTGGGCGGCGCTGATCTCCGTCCGCAGCAGGGTCAGCAGTGCTGTCATGGTCTCGGCCGACCGTCCGGCGACCGTCGGATCGTGCTGGGCCAGTTCCGCCACGCCCTTGGCCAGCAGGCACCCGCGGCGCTCGGTGTCGGAGGCGGTGTTCTCCGCCATCAGGTGCACGTATCCCGACAGCCGGGCCAAGGCTTCTGCGTCCGGTCCACCTGCCAGCCGTCCTTCGGCCACCTCGACGACTGCAGTGCACCAGTCGCCAAACACACGGCGGAACAGCTTGCCCTTGTCGCCGAATGCACCGTACAGGCTGCCCTTGCCCAGGCCGGTCGCCTGGGCGATGTCGTCCATCCGGGTTCCTGCATAGCCGGTCGCCCAGAACTGTTCCCGGGCCTGCTCCAGGACTTGGCGTTCGTCGAATGCGCGTGGTCTCGGCATGATCTCAGCCTACCCATTCTTGACTCGATCGTCCATTACTGCCTAGGTTATGGACGATCCATTCCACAACTGAAGGGGTTCGACATGCCAGGCGTGCTGCAGGAGAAGGTGGCCGTGATCACCGGAGGGACCAGTGGGATCGGGCTGGCCATCGCCCACCGCTTCGTCCGGGAGGGCGCACGGGTCTTCGTGACCGGCCGGGACATCGACCGCCTCGAAGCGGCAGTCAAGGAGCTGGGCCCTGCGGCCGCCGGCGTACGATCCGACGTCTCGGTCCTGGCCGACCTGGACGCGCTCTACGCGCGAGTCCGCGAGGAGGCCGGACGCATCGACGTGCTGGTGGCCAACGCGGGAATCGTCGCGGACGCCGCGCTCGGTGCCCACACCGAGGCGAACGTCGACCTGACGCTCGCCGTCAACGTCAAGGGCCCACTATTCACCGTTCAGAAGGCGCTTCCGCTGCTGGCGGAGAACGCCTCCATCCTGGTTGTCGGCTCGAGCAACAGCGTGCGGCCCAATGAGCAACTCAAGGTCTACAGTGCCTCGAAGGCGACGGTGAGCAACCTCGTGCACAACTGGGCCAGGCAGTCGCGGGAGCGCCGGTTCCGGGTCAACGTGCTCAGCCCGGGACCCACGCGGACCCCTGGCCTGCTGGGCGCCGCGGGGCCGGACGCCGACCGGTTCGCCGAGGCCGTCGTGCCACTGGGGCGGCTGGCCGACGCCGAGGAAATCGCCGAGGCCGCCCTCTTCCTGGCTTCGGACGCCTCGTCGTTCGTCACCGGCGCCGAACTCTTCGCCGACGGCGGCTACACCCGGGCCTGAACGACGGCCGGTGGTGCGCATCAGGTTCCCCCGAAGCGATGGGGCGCGCTCCCGGCCGCGCGTGTGCGTCGTAGGAGACTCAGTGCGCCCGAAGCGACGAGATCGTGGCCGCGGCCTCTTTGGATGACGTCGGTCACCACCCCGGCTGCCGCTCCGGCAACGCCAACCTCCGCTGGATGCTCATTCATCTCGTCGAGGAGACCGGACGGCACGCGGGGCACGCGGACATCGTAAGGGAGCTGCTTGACGGGGCGAAGGGGTACTGCCGAGCGCGTCTCCTTGATCTGCTCGTCGGTTGACCGGATGCGTCTGTCCGGCGGGTGATCACTGATGCGATGTGGGACAGGATCGAGCCATTGATGCCGGCCGATCCGATATGCGGCACCCTGCGCACCACACTTCCAAGGGGCAGGCTCTAGGCCGTGTGTCGAAAGTGGATCTCGGACTGTGGATGATCACGGTTCATGGGTCGGGGAGATCTCACAGACGAGCAGTGGGCGGTGCTAGAGCCGCTGCTACCCAAGGGCACGAAGGCGGGTCGGCCACCTGTCTGGCCTCGGCGGCGGCTGATCGACGGCATACGTTTCCGGGTCCGGACCGGGGTGCCGTGGCGGGACGTGCCCGTTGAGTACGGGCCGTGGGGCCGGGTCTACGACTTGTTCCGCCGGTGGCAGCGGAACGGCGCCGGGCACCAGATCCTCACCCGGCTTCAGTCCCTGGCCGACGCGCAGGGTGCGATCACCTGGGACCTGAGCGTCGACTCCACGGTCTGCCGGGCGCATCAGCATGCGGCCGGGGCCCGCAAGCGGGGCGACCTGCAGAAGGAGGCGCCGGGCGGTGTGTTCACCGAGCCTGGAGATCACGGGCTCGGACGTTCACGCAGCGGGTTCACCACCAAGCTGCACTTGGCCGTCGAGCAGGGCCAAAAGCCAATGTCGATCGTGATCACGGCAGGACAGCGCGGCGACTCTCCGCAGTTCGAACCCGTGCTGGAGAAGGCCCGCGTGCCCCGCATCGGGCCTGGCAGACCACGCGTCCGTCCCCATCGGGTCCGCGCGGACAAGGCGTACGCCTCCCGCGGGAACCGCGCCTATCTGCGCCGCCGCGGAATCCGCTGCATCATCCCCGACAAGTCCGACCAGGCCCGCAACCGCCGGAAGCTCGGCTCCCAGGGTGGCCGACCACCGCACTTCGCCCCGGTCGACTACCGCGAGCGTCATGCGGTCGAGTGCGGGATCAACCGACTCAAGAGACACCGCGCTGTCGCCACGCGATACGACAAGCTCGCCGTCCGCTACGAAGCGACCGTACTCGTCGCGGCCGTCAACGAGTGGCTGTAATCGAAGTATTCGACATGCGTGCCGGCCACTACGATGCGGACCATGGAGTGTTTTCCCGCCTCTCGTACACGTCACTGAGGCCCTGCTCACTGCCAATCCTGTGGCCGGGAGCGGGCCGACCGATGCCCTTGTTCCGCCCGGGTATCAAGCCCTCAGCCTGAGAGGCACACTTCCATGCTCCTCCGCGCGTTCACCCAGCAGGACCTGGCACCACTCACCGAACTGACCATCGACACGTTCCGGCCGTTCTACGAGGACTCCTTCCGCCCACTGATGGGCGAGGCCGTCTTCGCCGTTCAGCACGGCAACTGGCGTAACGACTACCGCAAACAGGTCGCCGAACTCCACGCCCCCGAACGGCACACGTACGTCGCCGTCGCCGAAGCTGACGGCACCATCGTGGGCTACGTGGCATGGAGCGTCGCCCCGGTCCGCAAGAAGGGTGAGATCACGATCCTCGCCGTCTCTGCCCAGCATCGACGACACCACGTGGGCCGTGCACTGTGCGAGTACGCCTTCGAAGAGATGCGGGCGCTCGGCGCCGGGGTCGTCGAGATCGGCACCGGAGGAGACCAGTTCCACGCTCCTGCCCGAGCTCTCTACGAGGCGCTCGGATGCACACCTCTCCCACTCACTGTCTACTTCCGTCAGCTCTGATACCTCCCGGATGGGCGCCCCCGGGCGCCCCCGGGCGCTCATCCGGGTTCGGCAGTCGGCTACAGGCCCACTTTCGATACACGGCCTAGTGCTGTGACCGCATAGGTTCACCGGGGTGGGTCCCCGATCTGATGGACGCAGCGGCCCACCGCGATGATCCCCTGCTGGGTCTCTACGGGATCGGGTAGGCCGAGCAACGTGGAGACTCGCGCCCGCGCCGGCTGACAGGTCCGCCGGTCCGGTTCCGCCAGGTCACCTCGTGTCGTGCGGGGACCTGCCGTCTGCGGCGTTCGCGGTTGACGCGGCTCGGGTGGCGGGTCGCCGACGGCGGTGGCTCGGCACCCGCGACGCTGTTCGCGCGCGGGCCAGGGCCTTCGGGCACGGAGGCGCACTTACGGAAGGACGATGTTGCGGCCGGGTCCGCCTTCGAGGGCGTCCTTTCCGGTGCCACCGCAGACGAGGTCGTCGCCGCCTTCGCCGTCCAGTGTGTCGTTGCCGGGGCCGCCGAGGACGATGTCGCGGCCGTCCCCGCCCATGGCGTGGTCGTCGCCGAGGCCGGCGTACACGGTGTCGTCACCGCCGTAGCCCTCGATCATGTCGTCGCCCCGGCCGCCCCACATCTGCTGGTTGCTGCCGTCCCCCATCAGGTGGTCCATGCCGTCGCCGCCGTGCAGGGCTGCGGGTCCCATGACCATGTCGTTCCCCGCGTCACCCAGCACCGTGCGCGCGGTGTGAGCGTGCAGTTCGTCGTCGCCGGGGCCGCCGCTGACGGTGCCGATCCCGGGGGTGAAGGCGGCGATCGTGTCGTTGCCGTCGCCGAGGAAGACGTCGATCCTGTCGGGCCGGGGGCTGTCGGCGGGAAGTTCGCAGACCACGGAGGTGGTGTCCTCGGGTCTGGAGTACGCACAGTGGTCGCCCGGTTCGAGCGGGACCACGTCGCTGAAGCCGATCCGCCGGATCCCGTCGCTGGTGTACATGGAGAATATGTTGAGGTTGTTGATCTGTCCTCCAGCGGCGGTTAAGACGATCGACTGAGTCGCCCAGTCGGCTCCGACGCGGGCCTTTGCCTCGGCGGCGGTGGCGGCGGTTGCCGGGCCGGCGGCGAGGCCGGCGGTGAACAGGGTCACGACGGCGACCGCGCTGATGGTGGCTCGATTTCGGTTCATGAAATCTCATCCCGGTGGAGTGACGGTGGACCGACCTGTTTGACGTGGTGCTGCCGGGGACCGGGCGGACCCGGTCGTAGAGGCAGTCTCCCCTGCTGGTCCGGATCCGCAAGACCGCGAATTGACGCGGCGTCGTGGTAAGCCGATGTCTCTCCGTATGTGATGGTTGGGCTTCTTCGGTCAGGCATGTTCCCGGTGCCGTCGCGGCAGGGTCCGCTAGCTCAATCCTGGTTCAGCGAAGGTGGGTCGGCTGACGCAGTCGATGGTTGGCATTGCCGGAGGAGCGGAAGGCGGCTGCCCGGTGCGGGCGGAGGAACTTCGCCCTCGGGCGGAACGGATCGCGGCCGGATTCGCCGAGGTGGAAGCGGTGTTGGAGCGTCGGGTGATCGACCGGGAGGAGCTCGTCGAGGCCCTGGCCGCTCCGGACGTGGCGGGAGTGCCCGCTGCGGGTGCGCGGGACGGCATCGGCGGTGGCCGAAGAGGCCCTTGGCACGGGGGCTGTCGTGTCGCACTGGTACGAGGCGGTGACCGTGGAGGTGCTCGCGGTGAACTACCGACAAAACGTCGAGCTGGTGGCCGCTACGTGGGTGAGGGCGGAGGGCTCGGCGGGGGAACCATCATCAGGAGGAACTGGCGACGGCCGAGCCGCAGCCCATGCCGCCCGCTCACCACGGGGCAGCCCTGTCCGGAACAGCCGTGTCGGCAAACCTGGAACGAACCCAGGCGTGATCAGTCAGGCCTCTTCACCATGGCCTGGCTGACGGTCCACCGGGAAGTATTCCGGCACCTGGACCGCGAGCGTCCCGGGGCCGCGGCGACGGCCCCGGTGTGTGGGAGCGCACCGAGACTGATCCACGTCGCTGGCGGCTTCCCTCGCTACGGCATCCATACTCCAGTGCCGTCGGTTCAGATCCGAGGAGTGCGCACGTTCCCGCTGCGTGCCATATCGGGACCTGGAATTTCACGTGTTGTGGAACTGAACAGCCCTCACGCCAGAACCAGGTCCCGTCGCCATGCTGCGAACGCCCCTCCCTGGCATCGCCCCGCACATCGGTCCAGTCCGCATCCTCGCCTTCCGGTCCCGGGAACGGTTCTGACTCCCGGCTCACGGCAGATTCTCTGCTCGCCGCCCATCCCTGTAATCAACTCCGTTTGTTTCATTGACATTTCACTCAGAAAACGTACCGTTGGGAGCGCTCCCATAACAGTCTTGCAACTGGAAGGAGTTCCCCCACATGCGCAAACAGAATCCGTTGACCGGGCGTTCGCGGTCGTCCCTCCGCCGGCCTCTCCAGGCGCTCGTCATGGTGTTCGCCGTGGTTGTCGGCGCACTGGGCTGGTCGGCCCCCGCCCAGGCTCACGGCACCATCGTCAACCCCGCCTCCCGCGCCTACCAGTGCTGGAAAACGTGGGGCAGCAACCACACGAGCCCGACCATGCAGACCGAAGACCCTATGTGTTATCAGGCATTCCAGGCCAACCCCGACACCATGTGGAACTGGATGAGCGCGCTCCGCGACGGCCTCGGTGGCCAGTTCCAGGCACGGACCCCCGACGGGACGCTCTGCAGCAATAACCTCTCGAGGAACGCCAGCCTGAACAAGCCCGGGCAGTGGAAGACGACCAACATCAGCAACAACTTCACGGTCCAGCTGCACGACCAGGCGTCCCACGGTGCCGACTACTTCAGGGTCTACGTGAGCAAGCAGGGCTTCAACCCCAAGACCCAGACCCTGGGCTGGGGCAACCTCGACTTCATCACGCAGACCGGTCGCTTCGCCCCGGCGCAGGACATCAGGTTCAACGTCAACACCTCCGGCTACACCGGACACCACATCCTGTTCGTGATCTGGCAGGCCTCGCACCTCGACCAGGCCTACATGTGGTGCAGCGACGTGAACTTCGGCTGAGCCGGAGAGCGCCGCGCCCGACACCGGCCCCTGCCGGGCGCCGGTGACCCGCCGCCCGGCCGACCGAGCTCCGTCGGGGCAGGGGACCCGTTTGGTCACCCTGCCCCGACGGAGCTCCCTTCGCTCCTGGTGTGAACACCCGATCGCGCGGCAGTCGCACGGTAGCCGTCTCCCCACCGTCTCCTCGTACGACTCCGGCATTCAACGGCCATGGAGAACCCTCGGCACCGTCAGCCCACCGGGGCGTACCGCGCCGCCCGGCTGTCACGACCAGTCAGAGGTGAGGCCTGCGTCGACGACTTGAGAGCCTTTGGCCTGCGGGATCTCGACTAGGGCCGGACGACTCTCTGAAACGTCTGACCTGCTGCTTCTCTGATTTGAGGTCCTCTGACCTGGCACGCCGCAACTTGATCCGGACACACATCAACTGCTCTCGGACGTGAAGCGGGTGTGTCCAGTAGACGGCGGATCCAGTTTGCGTAGGGGTCAGTTGGCGGCCGGGGTGAGTCGGCCTTCGAAGGCGATCTGGAAGGCGTT
>NZ_JBIRTN010000040.1:0-14717 GCF_044334705.1 Streptomyces sp. NPDC020731 | reverse complement strand
CGCGCGTCCTGCTCCGCAGGAACGACGCGCCGACGCTACGCGTCGGCCCAGCAACCCGCTCCGCGGGTTGCTGGGCTCGGTCCCTCCGGGACCGGATCCGCTCCGCGGATCGAGTTAGGTCGTCGGTGCGGTGTCCCGATCGCTCCGCGATCGTGCCTCCTCCCCGACTCGCCTTCGCTTTTCAAGTCCAACATGACTGGGGTACAGGTTAATTCGGCTAGCAGTAGGAGGCCGCGGGCGTTGGCCTAGCCGACTGGGTGCTTGGTGACGGGTCGTCAGTTACGACTAGAACGTCGAGCCGTGCCAATCCTGTGTGCCGCTGCTTCCTTGTCTCCAAAACTTTGGAGTATTCGAGTTCTGCCGCTCCCCCGCTCACTGGAGAATGGGACTCGGGAGCGGGCGAACGCGTCTGCTGTCACACTGAGCTCAGCGGCCAAACCTCAGCCGCTTGATGGTCCGATGGTCTCAGGAGCACGGACCAGATCGATGCCGTGCTCCGCAAGGGTAGCGGACACCAACTCTTCTTGCTCTGAGGGGAGTTGATTATTTTTCAGCTTGGTGCGGACCTTGGCGAGCCAGGGACCGATCATGACACGGTCGCCGTCCAACTCGATCCACTCCCGGGCGCCGGGGGTGCGTCCCCACCGTGCCACGAAGAGCCCGAGGATCTCGGTGGTTTGCGCGAACGTGCGCCGCCGCGATGTGCTCGGCCTGCCCGCGGCGTGTTTCTGTTCCAGGAGGGCGCGGTCGGGGGTGATTCCCATGCGGGCGAGCAGGTCGCGCTGGCCGGGGTCGAGGTCGGGCCAGCTGGTGAGCTGGCGGTGTAGCCAGCTGCCCGCCTTCACTCCGTGGATGACCGTGTCGCGGCGCAGCGTGCTGGGGTGGTTGCCGGCTTCCAGGTGGCGGCGCAGCAGATGGTACTTGCGATGCCAGTCGGGGCCGTAGGGGAGTTTCCAGTCTGGGTCGAGGGCTGTGAGCTGGTTGACGCGGTCGGGGGTGAGGCGGTCCTTTCGGGCTAGGGCGCGCTGGTCGGCAAGGAACTGGCCGCCGGGTAGTTGGGTGGGGATGGCAAGGTGGCCGTGTTCGGCGTGGAAGGCCTCGACGGTGGCCAGGTGGCCTTGCCAGGTGGCCTCGTGGTCGTCCCAGATCATGCCGAGATCCTCGAGCTCGGCGATCCATGCCGGATCGAGGGCGCCTGCCTGGTAGGCGGTGCGTTGGCCGGTGATGAATTGCCCCAGCCGGTAGCCGTAAGCGTCCTCGTAGTCGGCGCTCACGCGCAGGTGGCTGTGTTCGCTTTGGTAGCGGATGGCGGCGGCTAGGCCAGCGCGGCGGGGAGCAGACAGGACGGCGCCGCTGGAGGGCCACACCAGCAGGTCGAGGGCGCGGGCGATCACGGTGGGGTCGAGGGTGTGGTCGAAGCGGAAGCGGCGGGTGATGTAGGTGTGGGAGTCGCGGGCGGGATGCTGGTTCTTGGCCCGGGGGGTACGGGCGGCGATGGTCTGGTCGTGGTGGCGCAGGGCGGCGGTGACCAGCCAGAGGGCTTCGTAGGGGGTGCCGAGGAGGTCGGTGGGGTCGGTGCCGGGCGGGATGTAGGCGGGGATGACGAGGCTGGCTGTCTTCGTCTTGAGGGTGGGTGGTTTGCGCAGGGCGCGGCCGAGCGCTTGGACGATGCGGCGGACGCTGGCGGTACGGTCGGCGAAGACGACGGCGTCGACGGCCGGCAGGTCGACGCCTTCGCCTAGGACCTTGGCGTTGGCCAGCACGCCTCGCTCGGCGTTGCTGAAGCGGGCGATGGTGTCGGCGCGCCGGTGGGGGCTGTGGGTGCCGTCGATGGACTGCACGACGACGTCGTCCGCCCAGTCGGGGCGCAGTTCGTCGGGGAGGGTGCGCAGGGTGTGGGCGAACTGGCGAGCGAAGTCGGCGGCGTCGGCGATCTGCTGGAAGTAGACGAACACGTGCCGCAGGTCCTGCTCGCGCATGGCTTTGAGGATGGCCAAGTGCAGGGCGGTGGTGCGGCGCGCGGTGGACCCGGCTTCAGGATCGGTGAGCGCGTTGTGCAGTTCAGTGTCGGTGACGGTGGGGACGACGAGCTGGTAGTCGGCGAGGACGCCGTCATCGATGGCGTCGGCGTGGGAGTAGGTGTGCAGGCGGGGGCCGAAGATCTGCGGCTGGTCCATGGTCGCCAGCAGGGCTGGGTCGTCCCAGGCGGGTGCGGTGGCGGTGGTGCGCTTGGGTTGCGCTCTGGTGGTGGGCGGCTCGGTCAGGCGGGGGGCGTCCCACACATAGGGGGTGGCGGTGAGGTAGAGGCGGCGCTCGGCAGGGATGCGCTCGTTGTCGTGCAGCGCAGTCCAGTTCTTCTCCCAGGTGCCGGCCGTGGCGTGGGCTTCGTCCACGACCAGCAGGCCGAAGAGGGGGGCGGGGAAGATCGCGGAGTGCTGGGCCTCTTCGATCTTGGACAGCGAGTCGTAGGTGAAGAAGACCGTCGCTTTGGGGTGGCGGCCGAGCCAGTAGGCCAGGTACTCCCCCGCGTTGGCCGAGTCGACCTCGGCCTCGGCGAGCAACGGGTGGGAGGCGGCGCGTAGCGAGGAGACGGTGATCATCGGCTCGCGGCGGCCGTCTGCGCGGGCGGCCGCTGCCCACTGTGCGACCAGGTCCAGGCTGGGCACCGCCACTGCCAGGTGCCGCACGCCGAGTTCCTCGGCTACGCGCAGTGCGAAGAGGGTCTTGCCGGTGCCGCAGGCCGAGACGGCGTGTCCGCGGGTGCGCGGGCGGCGCAGGTGGCGAACCGTGTTGGCGAGGCCCTCCTGCTGGTCTGTGCGCAGGACCAGACGCCCGGGGTGTTCTGTTGCGGTGGGACTGGCGGTCATCGCGCGTTTCCTCGGCATGCAGGAGGGGCTGACTCGCGTTCATTCTCGCGTACAGCAGGGGTGCGGCGCAGTGTCTCTGCTCTGGCGGGGGCGCGCTGCGAGCCCATGCGCGCCCCGTGATCAGTGTTGTCGGATGCGGATAGGGGGCGACGGCTCGGGGCTCGGGCTTTCTCCGCTTGGTTTCAGGCAGCCCGGCGGAAGGCTGTCTTGCGTGGCGTGGGCAGGCGCAGAAGGTCTTGCAGGGGCGTGCCGTGTTCGGCCCACCGGCGCAGGCGGTCCCGGTCGATCCAATGCACTTGGTGGCGTTCGCCCCATGTTTTGGCATCCCGGGTGAAGGAGCCGTTGGTGACCACAACTGCGACATCAGCTCCGTGCGCGGGGCCTGCGGTGCCTTTGACCTGGTACATCACTGAGGAGCCGACCTTGCCGGCGACGGTCGTGTGCTTGGCCTGCAGGACGATTCTGCCGCGTTGGCGGTCTTCGCCGATGACGTCTGCGGCCTGGTCTCCTTGTCGGCCGACCTGCCGTGCGTTCCAGCCGTCCCGGAGGAGCAGGTCACGTAGGGCGAACTCGAAGGCCCGGTCGTCCATGGCGTCGAGTTGCGCGAGCGTGATCCGGAGCCGGGCCAGCGTCTGGGCCCGCACCTTCCGGGCCTGCAGTTCACGGATGAACCGCCAGGCTGCGTAGCCGAGGGCGAGAGCCGCGAGGACGGCGAGCCATGGCCAGATACGGACGGCTGCCTGCCATGTGGCTGTGGCGATCTTGGCCAGCAGCCAGAGTGCGGCGCAAGCGACGGCCGCGGCGGCGGCCTGTTCCCTGCCGCCGCGGGGTGGGCGTAGCCGGGGCGAGCGGCGGGGCATCAGTGGCCCACGCTCGCTGACACTGATGGTGTAGGGGTTTGCGGTGTTGTCGGGGAGGCCTCTCCGAAGCCGATGAGCTGGCTCCATAGCCACACCACCGCGATCAGCCCTGCGATCGACCAGCCGCTCAGTTTCTTCGCGCTGGGGCGGGGTTTGCGTCGGTAATGACTTCGCACCTTGTAGTGGCCCTCGGGCGGCTTCGCCACTGCTTCCTCCTCCGTGTCGTCAGGCCGTCAACTGCGGTCTGATGTCTGGTAATTGGTGTAGCAGCGGGCACTGACAAATCCGCCGGTTTGATCAGTGAGCTCTTTCAGTGTGGCCACCGATCGAGTGACGGCGTCGGTGTCCGCAACGGACAAGGCTCCTATGCCGTTGAGAGAGGTGTTCGACGTCTCAACTCATTGGCGCAGGAGCCTTGTTGGTCACCTATCCTGCCGCACTCGACCTGCCCCATGCCCTGGTCGAGTGGGTCACCATGCTCATCATCACTCGCGAGGGTGACCGCCGCTGCAAGCTCCCACCGCACCAACGTGCCCTGGTCGGCCTGGTGTACCTACGCAAGCACGACACCCTCGCCCAACTCGCGGCCGGCTTCGGCATCTCCGTCGGCACCGCCCACGCCTACACAGCAGCCGTTATCGCCCTGCTCGCCGACCGCGCGCCCGGGCTCCTGCGGACCCTGCGCGAAGCCGACCCCGACTACGTCCTGCTCGACGGCACCCTCGCGGAGTGCGACCGCGTCGGCGACAGCCGGGCCGACTTCTCCCAAAAACACCGACGCCACGGCGTGAACGTGCAGGTGGTGACCGATCCAGTCGGACGACTGCTGTGGATCTCGCCCGCACTGCCCGGCCGCGCGCACGACCTGACCGCGGCCCGCACTCACCGGATCATCCGGATCTGCGAACGCCAGGGCGTTCCGATCCTCGCCGACCGCGCCTACATCGGAGCCGGCCCGTGGGTGACAACACCACGCAGACGCCCACCCGGCCGCGATCTCACACCAACCCAGCAAACCGTCAACCGCGCGCTGTCGGCGGCACGCGCACCGGTCGAGCGCGGCGTCGCACGACTGAAGTCCTGGCGGATCTTGCGCAAGGCCCGGTGCAGCCCGAACCGAATGTCGTCAATCGCAGCCGCCATCCTCACCCTGGAGCGGCACCGCTGAAAAGGCTCAGTGGAGGCCTTGGCAGTGCCTCGAAAACGCGCCGTGATGCGGTCATGGGTCCGGCAGTGTTCGAACATGCGGGACAGTGGTGCTCGGGTCTGCGGAAATTCTTGTCATGCGGACTGGACTGGCGTGTTCTGGTACGGCTTTGGTGGCCGATGCAGGTGCTCATGCACCGCAGTGCTCTGTTTCCGTCACTTCGATCACATGCAGAAATGGCATGAAGCAGTACGTGTTCGATGCGCTCCTTATGGGAGGCCGGTCGGGTGCCTTCAGGGGTGGGGGCGGCTTTCGACGCGGGGGCGCTGTGGAGCTGCCTTTCTCGGCGGGGCCGAGAGGGGTACGGGCAGCCCCGGCGGTTGTGGCTATGCCTTGGGCCGTCGGGGGGTTGAAGATCGGTGAGTGTGCGCGGCCTGGGGCTTGCGTTTCGTCGGCGAGGGCGGGTCGGCGTCCGTCGTGGGGTCATTCGGCCGCTTCGGTCAGGTGTGTGAGGGTGGAGCCGTCGATGTTCTTGGAGATGTGTAGGCGTTGGGTGATGCGGCGGCGCAGTTCGGGGACGTGGCTGATGAGTCCGACGGTGCGGTCGTGGGCGCGTAGGGAGTCCAGGACGTCGAGGACTTGGTGGAGGGTGTCTTCGTCGAGGGTGCCGAAGCCTTCGTCGATGAAGAGGGTATCCAGTGCCTGGCCGCCGGCTTCGGCGGTGACGATGTCGGCCAGGCCCAGGGCGAGGGCCAGGGAGACGTAGAAGGATTCGCCGCCGGAGAGGGTGTCGGTGTGGCGTTTGTGTCCGCTCCAGGCATCGAGGACTTTGAGGTCCAGGCCTGATTTGGCGCCTCGGGCGGCTCTGTCGTCGGAGTGGACGAGGGTGAAGCGGTGGTGGGACATGCGTGACAGGCGGGTGTTGGCGGCGTCGACGACGTCTTCGAGACGGGCTGCCAGTACGTAGGACTCCAGTTGCATGCGGAGCTGGTTGCTGGGTGAGCCGCCGCTGATGAGGCCGTGGAGGTGATCGACGGTGCGGTAGGTGTCCTCGAGGGGTTCCAGGCGCTGGATGTGGGTGTCGAGCTGAGCGGTGAGGGTGGCCAGGGCGGTTGCGCGGTCGGCGGCCTGGGTGGCGAGGGCTGCCGTGCGGGAGTGGGTTGCGGTGGTGGTGTTCAGTTCGGTGACGGCGTGCTCGAGGTCGGCCGGAGGCTGGGCGATGGCTGCCTGCAGTTCGGGTTCGGCGAGCCGGGCGGTCAATACGAGGCACTGTTCACGCCAGTGGGTGATTTGGCTCTCGATCGCGGTGAGTTCGTCGTCGGGCAGGCGGGCGGCCGAGGCTTCGGCCGGGGAAGTGAAGCCTGCCGCGTGCGCTGCCTGCTCCGCGAGAGCGGCGGCGCTGTGGCGGCTTGCGACGGTTGCTGTCACGGTGGCCGCGCACGCGGCGGCGGCCTCGAGGCGGCCGGCGTGCTGGGTGAGGTCGGTGATGCGGTCGGCGAGTGTGGCGTGCCCGTTGAGGGCGGTCGCGAGGCGGTGGGTGAGCTCTTCGCGCTGCATGTGCAGGCTGTCGTAGGTGGCGTCGGCGGCGCCCAGGCGTGCGGTTGCGGTGTTGCGGGTGTGCTCGGTTTCGGCCTGTTCCTTTTCCAGGAGGGCGAGTTGTTCGCCGGCCAGTCCGGCGTCGGATGCCTGGGCAAGGGCGTCAGCGAGGTGTTGTTCGAGGGTCGTGCGGTGGGCAGTGAGGTCAGCAAGGGGGGTGTCGCCGCCGGCTTCACCGCGGGCCGCGGCGGCCTGTTCGTTCAGCTGGGCCAGGGCCTCTTTGGTCTTGTTCTCGTTCTGCTGGGCGCGGGTGTGGGCGGCTTCGGCGGCCTGTTCGTCGGCGGCGGTGGGCTGGCCTGGCTGGGCGGTGGCGGGTGCGGGGTGGGTGGGGGAACCGCATACGGGGCAGTCTTCACCGTCGACGAGCCGGCCGGCGAGCTCGGCGACGATGCCGTCCGTGCGACGGCGCCGGATGTCGATGTACGTTTTCGCGGCTTGCTCGGAGTCCTTCTCGGCCTGGCTGAGGACTTTGTGGGCGGCGCTGATCTGCTGGTCGAGGACGTCACGGCGTCTGGCGGCTTCCAGCTGCTTTTCGACGAGGTCGAGGGTGGGGGTGAGTTCGCGGCTGATCTCCTGTGCCCTGCGGGCGTCTTCCAGGCGTGCGGCAAGGTCGGCGCGGCGTTGCGGAAGGTTGTTGAGCCGTTCCTGGGCGTCGGTGAGGGTTTCGGTGAGTTGCTGGCGCTCGCGGTCGAGTGCGTCCAATGCTGCCGTGTGGCGCTGGAGGGCGGCCTCGTCGGGCAGGAGCGCCTGGACGGCGCCGGTGTCGGCGTGCAGTTGCTGCGCGGCGTGAGTGAGGGCGCCGGCGTCGAGGGACGCGTGTTCGGGCAGCAGAAGGGCGCGGGCGCGGCTGTCGTCATCCAGGGCACGGGCGTGCTGGAGGTCGGCGGTGTGTGCGGTCTCCAGGACGGATTGCAGTTGCTGGGCTTTCACGGCGCGCTCGCGGCGGTCGGCGAGGCGGTCGTGGTGGGCGGTCTGCTCGTGGAGCAGGCCGAGGTCGTGTGCGGTGGTGCGGTGGCTCTGCTGGAGACGGTGGAGGTCGCGGACGGCCTGTTCTGCGATGCGGGCGTGCGCCAGCTGCTGCTCGGCGGTCTCGGTGGCGGTGGTTGCGGCGTCTTGGAGGGTGAGGGCCTGGCAGTGCAGGGCGCTGGCCCAGGCGCGGGCGGGTGCGGCGAGGGTGGCGGGGTCGTCGGCCCGGGGGGCGTCTTGGGCGGGTTCGAGGTCGTCGCCGGCTGCCTGCTGGATGCGTTCGGCCAGGCGCAGGACGTCGGCGCGGGCCTCGTCGCGCGTCTTGGCGGTGAGGGTTTTGCGGGTGGCGAGGAATTCTTCGATGAGGCCGAAGCGGCGGGTGCCGAAGAGGGTGCCCAGCAGGACCCGGCGTTCGGATGCGTCGGCGCGCAGGAACTTGGTGAACTCGTTCTGCGGGAGCAGGACGACCTGGCAGAACTGCTGCCGGGTCAGGCGCAGGAGGGACTTGATCTCTTCTCCGGCTTCCCTGTGGGACTTGATGATGCCTTCCCACTGGCCGTGTCCGTGTTCGTCGAGGACCCACTGGTGCAGGTAGGTTTCGGCCTTCTGGTCGACCAGTTCTGCGCTGTTGCGCAGGTGGGGTCGCTTCTGGGCGGGGATTCTGCGGATCTGCAGGCGCTTGCCGGCGAGGGTTACTTCCAGGGTCACTTCGGTTAGCAGGTTGGCGGGCGCGTGATCGCTGCGCAGCCGCATGTTGCGTTCGTGAGGCGGCAGGCCGTAGAGGGCGAAGCAGATGGCGGCGAACAGGGTGCTCTTTCCGGCGCCGGTGTCGCCGTGCAGGAGGAACAGGCCGTCGGCGGACAGGGCGTCGAAGTCGACGGTGTGCCGGCGGGCGAAGGGGCCGAAGGCCTGCAGGCGCAGGGAGTGCAGACGCATGTCAGACGGTTTCCTTCTCCTGGGCGCGCACGCGCATGTCGTCGACGGCCTCTTGGAGGAGGTCTGCCTCTGCGGTGGTGGGTGGGGTGCCGCGCACGGCGGTGATGAAGTCGTGGGCGATGTCGAGGTCGCCGCGGCCGCGTACCCGTTCGCGGTAGGTGGGGCTGTCGGTGGCCTGAGCAGGGATGCCGGCGGGCACGTGCCCCATGTCCAGCGTCTTGGAGAAGCGCTGCCTGAGTCGAGCCATCGCCTCGTACGGCAGGGCGGTGTCGGTGAGGGTGACCTGCAGCCAGGCTTCGCTGAGAGCTTCGTGCGCGGGGTCGGTCAGCAGATCCTCGATGCGGCCGGTCAACCGGGCCAGCGGCAGATGGAGGTCGGCCGGGATGTTGTGGCGGGTGATCGTGGGGGCTCCGGCGGCCGGCAGGTCGGCCAGGGTGATCGATTTGGTGTGGTTGGCCTCGGAGAAGGAGTAGGCCAGCGGGGAGCCGCTGTAGTGGATGCGGTCGTTGACGCTCTGCGGGCGGTGCAGATGGCCCAGGGCGGTGTAGTCGATGCCGTCGAAGAGGTCGGCGCCGGCGTGGGCGACTCCGCCGACGCTGATGTCGCGTTCGCTTCTGCTGGTGGTGGCACCGGTAATGAAGGCGTGGGCGAGGACGACGGAGCGGGCGCCCGGACGGGTGGCGAGGTCAGTCCGGATGCGGTCCAGTGCCGAGGTGAGAACGGCCTGGTGGGAGGCTGTCTCTGCGTCCAACTGGGTGCGTACCAGGGCGGGCTCGAGGTAGGGCACTCCGTAGACGGCGACGGGACCGTGCTCGTCGTCGAGGAGGACGGGGCGGGCAGCGTCGGCGGGGTCGGTGCGCAGGTGAACGCCGGATTTGGCGTACAGGCCGGAGCCAGTACCGAGACGGTGGGCCGAGTCGTGGTTCCCGCTGATCATGACCGTGGGGATACCAAGGTCGGCAAGCTGGTGCAGAGCCCGGTCGAACAGACGTACCGCGTCCAGGCTCGGAATGGCACGGTCGTAGATGTCGCCCGCGATCAGCAGGGCGTCCACCTTCTGGGTGCGGGCGGTGGCGCAGATGTGGTCCAGGACCTTGCGCTGGTGGTCGATCAGATCTTCCCCGTGGAACCGGCAGCCGAGATGCCAGTCCGAGGTATGCAGGAACCTCATGGGCACAGACCGTAACCAGAGTGGTGGGAGCTACGGGCGGTTTTCCCGATAAACGGTCTTGTTTCGGGGGCTTGGGGCACGTGAGGGAAAGGTTTCTTCGTATGCGCCGCCGGGTGGCGGAGCCGGACGCGGCTCGCAGGGTGATTGTCAGTGGCAGGAGGCAAGATAAGCAGTGGGGGAAGGAGGATGTGATGTCGTTATCGCGTTCTGCCAGGACCGAGCACACTGTGGCGCCCGGGGGCTGCCGGTGGTGCGGAATCGAAGCCCGCGCGCACGCGCGGCAATGGACTGCGGAGGCCGGATGGCACGCCTGGACGGCGCCGACCACTGAGCAGCGCAAGGAGCGCATGCTGCAGCGGCGAACGCAGCAGCAGGTCAGCAGGCGAGGGCCTGCACCTCGGTGAAGATGTCCCGTAGCTGCTGGGGGACCTCTTCGGGGGTGGTGAGCATGGACACCAGTGCGTAGAGCATGTCGGCCTTGCCGTTGGGGCTGCTCTCTGCGGCCTGCTGTTTGATCATGTAGAGGATGCGCTCGCTGAACTTGCCGCCCCGGTGTTCGCTGAAGTCGTCGGCGCTCCAGGGCTGGCCCTCGGGGCGGGGCCAGTGGGCGTTGGCGGCGGCTGCCCACTGGAGGTCGCTGAAGAGCTCTTCCAGTTCGTTGTAGCCCTGGCTCTCGCCGACGTACGAGACCTGCTTGGTGAGGTCGAGACCGGCTTTGATGAGTTTCTCGGTTTTGAAGTGCTTATTTGCGCGGCTGTCGGCGTCGACCATCAGCATGACGGTGCGATGGTGCTTGACGAGGTAGCCCGCGAGGTGGAGTGCTCCTTCGTTGTTGTCGCAGGCCCACAGGGCGATGCCGGCCGCCTGCAGGGGCAGTCCCTGCGAGAGGCGGAAGAGCAGGGGCACGCACTGCTGCTCGGTGGGGCCTTCGACTGCCAGGAAGCAGCGTTCGTGCAGCAGGACGGAGTTGCGCAGTCCCACCGCGGCGGCGATCTGTCCGAGGTGGAAGTCGATGCCGTCGTGGGTGTCGCCGTCGAGGCGCTCGACGAGGGTGCGGCCGCTGTCGCTGAGCTTGAGGTGGACGACGTCGGCGATGTCGACGCCGTCGATGAGGTTCATCGAGTGGGTGGCGACGATGACGCTGACGTGGGGCAGGGCGCACTGCTTGCGGATGATGTCCATGACGGTGCGCTGGTGGCGGTAGTCGAGGTGGGTGTCGGGCTCGTCGTAGACGACGATGGTCTGGGTGGGCTGCGGCACGTCCTGCTCCCCCGTCGCGGCGAGTTCACTGCTTTCGAGGAGGCTGCTGGTCCACTCCCACACGGCGAGGGCGATGCGCCGGGTGCTGCCCTGGCCCGAGCGGGTCAGATCCACAGGCTCGCCGTCGGCCTTGGAGACCTCCAGCGGCGCTCTCTTGAAGCCGCCCTTGAAGGAGACCTCGGGCTTGACCTCCACGCCGACGAACTCACGGCAGTGCTGGCGGATGTGCCGGCACAGGGAGTCCGCTTCCTTCTCCAGCCGCTGCGTGATCTCCTTCTCGATCTCCCGGACCTGTCCCTGGAGGGTCTCGTCCTCCAGGTGGGTCTCGTAGCAGCTGCTCAGCGCGGTGCGCACCGCGTCGTCCGGGCTCTCGTCCTTGCCGCCGAACGCCAGCAGCCGCGGCAGCCGTGCCTCGAGGTCTTTCGGCAGCGGCTGCCACTGCTCGGTCTGCGGGACGGTCGCGGCGTGTGCGGTGAGCGCGGCCAGCAGGTCTTCCTTCAGCGTGCCCGACGGGGCAAGTCCGAACTCGGCGACCAGTTCGGTCAGGTCCTTCTTCATCAGCCGGCCCAGGCCCTGCAGACGGCTGTCGGCGGGCTGCGATCCGAAGAACTCCCAGCACGCCGCCTCACCGGCCCGTGAGCGGCGCCGGATGCGGAGCTCCGCCGGTAAGGGGGCGGCGGCCTGCTCGACGGTGTCCAAGCGGAAGACGCCCTCCACCCATGTCTCCGCGCAGCGCTGTCCCTTGACGCCCTCGTCCTGCTGGTAGGTGCGGTCCTCGTCCGTCAGACGGTGCTCGCCCAGCAAGAAGGCCAGCGCGGCCAGGACCGCGCTCTTGCCGCCGTCGTTGCGGCCGGCCAGGATCGTCGGGCTGCTGACCGGGATGTCCTGCACATGGGTCAGCGAGCGGAACCCGCGCGCGGAGAAGCGGATGAGGTGCACGGTCGAGCTGCTCCGTATCTCCCCGCTCCGCCGGGCGACGGACTGGGGTGTGGCGTGCGGGCGTTACGCGTGCGGATGAGGCGGTTGAGGCCTCGGCGCAGGCAGTCATCCTAGAGGCACGCAAAGCAACCGTGCCCCGTATTGCGCCAGTTAGCGTCTGGGCGAGGAGAGGCTGAGCCTCGCCTCCTCAGGCGGAACGACGCATCCCGCAGAAACCGGGGCGCTGCGCCGGGCACAGCCTCAGTGGACGTCTTTGACCAGCGCGAACCCGGCATGCACGGTGCCACGCACTGTGGTTGAGAGCTGAGGGGCACCGGTCCGGGAGCTTGGACGTCGCATCCGCTACAGACGCGCCTTTCATCACGGGCATCGCGACCAACTGATCAATTCTCCTGGGTTCCGAGAGCAGTCCTCGGTGCGAACCGGAGCGCGACGCCCAACCATCACTCTGCCCGCTCTACTTGACGTTCTGTCATTTTTGTCAACTTCGTCACATGGTGGAATATTTGGAGCTAATCTTTTGAGGTCTGATCCGAGGTGATACGACGTGAGTGACGTACGTCCGGCACAGCCGGGGATGCTGACGGTGGTCCGGGAATTCCGCGGCATGACGCAAGCCGACGTGGCTGAGGCGATGGTGAAGGCCTCCGGCGGTGACGCGGCGGTGTCCCAGGGGTATGTGAGCCGCGCCGAGAGCGGCCGGCTGGCGGTCTCGGGAGAGCGGCTGGAGCTGTACGCGGCGGCTCTGGGGTATCCGCCGGATCTGCTGTGTCTGGACCCGCAGGTACACGGGGTCGGCGTGGGGCTCGTCCACCACCGCAAGCGTGCGTCGTTGACCGTCTCCGCCCTTCGGCACCAGCATGCCCATCTCGCCCTGACGCGGGTTCAGTTGGAAGGCATCGCCGCGTGCCGACCCGGTCTCGGTGTGCGGTCTGCGGCCATCCCCACTGTCGCACTCGACGCCCTGATCACGGCGAAGGACGCAGCCCGGCAGGTTCGCAAGGCCTGGGGCATGCCGCCGGGCCCGGCGGCTGACATGACGGCATCCCTGGAAGCGGCCGGAACGCTGGTAGTCGCGCGTGATCTGGGCAGCGACCGGCTCGATGCGGTCAGCCAGTGGGACGGAACACAACCGCCGCTCATCCTGGCCAACGACCACGCGCCCGCAGACCGCTACCGCTTCAGCCTGGCGCACGAGCTGGGGCACCTGGTCCTGCACCGGTCCCCCGGCGACAGCGCCGTGCAGGAGCGGCAGGCCGACGAATTCGCTGCCGAGTTCCTCATGCCCGCGCGTGACATCCGCTCCGCCTTCACGCCTCGCGTCGACCTGGAACTCCTGGCCCGGCTGAAGCGAGAGTGGAAAGTGTCGATGGCCGCGCTGCTGCGCCGGGCACAGAGCCTGAACATCGTCACGGACTGGCAGTACCGCAGCGTGCTGGTGGAGATGTCCGCGTTGGGATACCGCACAGCCGAGCCGGTCGAGATAGACCGGGAGCGGCCCCGGTACGTCCCCGGCCTGATCCGCTCTGCTCTGGACGCGGGGATCAACGAGGAGGAGCTGGCCCGCTGTGCGCGGCTGCTGCCTGAGGACTTCCAGCTGCTGTACGCCCCGCGCGAAGGCGCGGCGGTGGATTCCGCTTCGAAGGTGAGGCCATGACTGAGTCCTTCCCCTCCCCGCGCCCGGGCGCCGGTTCCGATCCCGCGGAGCCTCCCGACCCTCCTCTCACCCAACCGCCCTCTGTACCCGAGCAGTTGCGAGGTCGGATGCTGCTGCAGGCCGGAGTGAGCCGCGTCGGCTATATCCGCGAGCAGCTCGATCCGGTGCGCAGCGGGCTTGTCGTCAGCGGGGCAGGGGCGGCGGCGAAGGTCCGCAAACTGCGCGAGGAAGGGTTCACGGGACCGCTGCTGGCGGATCCCGCCGTCTACACCGTGGCGGCGGCCAGCGAGGACGACCCATTTCCCGACGTCTCGCAAGGCCAGCTGGCCTTCGGCGACCCGCTGCAGCTGTCGATCGAGGAGCAGGTGGGCCACCGTGCGGGCGCGACGGCGGCCATGACGCCCACCGGATATCTGCACGCGGAAGACTCCGACGCCCTCAAGGCCGCCGTCCACCAGGTTCTCAAGCTCGAGGACCCCCACGTCTTCTTCAGTGTGCCGGTGGACGTGGCGTGGCTGCGCGACGACGCTGTCGGACAGCTGATCGCCTGGCTCAATGTCGTGCCGAACCCCAAAGCGGTCATGCTCGGCGGGCAGATGGACCCGCTGGCCGGCTTCTCCCAGGCGGTGGGCAACCTCAAGCGGCTGCTGGCGGAGGTCCCCGGGACCGCGCTGCTGCGTGCCGACCTCGCGGCGTTCGGGGCTCTGGCCCACGGGGCGGCGTTCACCGCTTTCGGCGCCACCAGCAGCGTGCGGCACATCGTCCCGCCTGGCCAGGCGGCCAAGCGGTCCCCGGGCGGTCCGAACTCGCCCTCCGTGCTGCTGCCGGAGCTGATGGACTTCTTCCTCGGCGAGACGCTGGCGAAGAGGTTCGCCGCGGGCCTGGCGCCGGTGTGCCGGTGCGCGGCCTG
Source organism: Streptomyces sp. NPDC020731 (assembly GCF_044334705.1). NCBI lineage: Bacteria > Bacillati > Actinomycetota > Actinomycetes > Kitasatosporales > Streptomycetaceae > Streptomyces > Streptomyces sp. NPDC020731. The sequence continues at coordinate 408 of NZ_JBIRTN010000040.1, read as the reverse complement.
CGACGGGCTCGTCCTGGACACTTTCGTCAGCAATCACTGGCAAGTGCCGGCGGCCGCCCACAATGCGGCGGTGCTGATGGAGTGGCTGCGCAGCATGGACGCCGTCGAGCCAGCCGGGCGGCCCGCGTGGTGGCAGCAGCGCTGTCGGCGCGCGGTGGACCGCTACCCGGTGCTCAACGCTGAACTCGACCATCCCGGGTTCAGCGCCTTCAAGGTGCCCCAGCAGCTGCTGCAGTGGGCGCAGACCCCCGTCGGCCCGCAGGCCCCCTCGACGGCACGCCCGGTGGCGGGCGCGGAGCGCGGTGAGCCGTGACTAGGGTCTGTTGCGAAAGTGGATCTTGTTCGTTCATGATCATGTCCCGTGGGACGTGGGGATCTGACGAACGGCCAGTGGGCCCGGCTTGAGCC
>NZ_JBIRTN010000039.1:0-22702 GCF_044334705.1 Streptomyces sp. NPDC020731 | reverse complement strand
CTGAACGCCTTCCAGATCGCCTTCGAAGGCCGACTCACCCCGGCCGCCAACTGACCCCTACGCAAACTGGATCCGCCGTCTACTGGACACACCCGCTTGGCCGGGTACGAGCTGGGCCGTAGGGCTGACCGGGAACCTGATCTCGTGAGCATCCTCCAGGCCGAACCCCTGGTAGGCATCACTCGGCGTTTCCGGGCGCCGGAGTACGAGGGGTGCATCGGAGGTAAGGAAGATCGGCTTGCGGCTGGTCTCGAGCCGTCAGCGCCGAGCACGGTACTGCGGGATGCATACCCGGGCCGAGCTGAGCGTCACGGCGACCGCTTCGTCGTGGGTGGGGTCGTTGCCGCCGTTCAGGGATGGACGACGTCATGTGACCTGTGGGGTGTCTCAGCCCCAAGGTGTCTCAGGCGGCGCAGCTCCCATGGACGAGACGTGACGGGTGTCGCGGCCACGTGCCGCAGCGGCCGCTCAGAGGTGGCCGTCCAGGAGCTTCCGTACCTCGGCGATGGTCATGGGCCCCGTGCCGTGCGCCACCGCCTCTCCCTCCTTCAGCAGGACGCAGGACGGGGCTCTGGTGATCCCGTATCGCTCGGTTGCGGCCGGACAACGCGTGATGTCGGCGCGGACGGCCGTCAGGCGGCCCGCGTAGTCGTCGGCGATGCCACCCACGACGAGGTCCATCACCCGGCAGGGCTCGATTGCCTTGGGCCATGTCCCGGTGAAGTATGCGAGGACCGGAACTCCGCTCATCCCGAGGATGAAATTGAACTCCGCGTCCTCACGGGGTCGGTGAACCCGCTTCACCATGCAAGCTCCTGACCTCACGTCCGTTGTTCCATCCCCATCATCCCTCGTGCGGTGTGCCAGGCCGGCCCGGTCGGTCGTCCGGTTGACCTGTCGGAAGGGAGGCACGAGGCCGTCGCAGAACCACGGTGGTCCCCGGCGCGAGCGGCCCGGCCCCCGCCCTTGGTGACCCGGCCTGGCCGCCCCGCCGGTCACCCAGCTGCGGCCCACCGCGCGCCCGTGGGGCAGCTCGTGCCAGAACAACGCCCTCCACGACGACATGAAAGCCGTTTTCCAGGGCATGGCGGACCAGCTCACCGACCAGATGCTCGATGAGCGCGCCGACGAGCGGGCCGGTGCGCATCGTCCACCGGATCCAGTCGAGCCGTATCCGCCACCGCGCTTCTCAGAGACAGCGCCCCCGACGGGCTTCCCGAGGCCTTGTCCGGTCTTTCAACATCAACCCCCGGCCTCAGCTGGCTCATACCGCTCTTCCCCGAGCCGCATGAGCCAGCTGACGGCACCGAAGACGAGGCAGTACTCGTCAGCTGACCCGAAGACCGACCGCCAGCGTCAGTTCAAGGACCCGGTGTGGCGATGCGAGATCCGGAAACAGCTCCCGCAACTGCGACATCCGGTACCGGACTGTCTGGGGATGGACGAACAACGCCGCCGCCACCTCCTCCCGCCTGCCCTGGTGCAGCAGCCACGCCCGCAACGTCTCCTCCAGCCTCCGTGCGGTCGCGACGGGCAAGGTCCGCAACGGTGCGAGGGCTCGGGCACGCAGATCTGCGAACGCCTCCACGTCGGCGCTCAGCACCAGCTCGGGCAGGTGGTCCTCGGTGTTGCGAATATCAGAGGAGAGGGAGCGCGCGCGTACGGCTCGTGCGTACGAGGCGGACGCACGAGTCCATGGCCGGGCCGGGCCGACCACGGTGGCGCGGTCGGTCAGCTGCCTCAAGAGATGTGATCGGTCCGCATCGGGGACGAGCAGCACACCGGTGGCGTCCGGCAGATCGTCGAGGACGAGGGTGCTCGGGTCGAGCGCGCGGTAGGCAGGCCGGGCCTGGGCGGCGGGCAGCAGGACCGCGGTCAGCGAAACCGGAGGCTGCCACCCGGCCCGTTGAACAGAGGCCAGCAGCACGTCCGGGCTCGCGTCGGCGAGGAGGTCGCGGGCCAGGTGTTCCAGGTGGCGCTCGTGGGCCCTGCCCTGGGCGGCCAGTTCGTCGGCGTGGCCCGCGGCGCTCGCGCCGGAGAGCTCGTCGATGTAAGCGAAGGTCAGCTCGGCGAACTTGGCGACCTCGGCGGCGGGCAGGCCTGCGGGTACGGCCCCCGCTGCCAGGCATCGCCAGGCCACGCGGGCGCCGACGCGGTAGGCGCTGAGCAGGGCGTCCATCGAACGGCCGTCGCGGACCTCGCCGCGGCCCAGCTCGTAGGCCGCGTCACCGGCGTCGCCGCCTGTGGCGTTCCCGCTCGCGAGGTCCAGGTAGTGCCCCAGGGCGGTGCGGACGGCTCGGCGGATGGTGGCGCCCATGTGGCCCGAAAGGGCGTTGGCGTAGGAAGGGACCTCGTCGATGATCGCCTGGACGACCTCGTCGGCGGTGGTCTTCAGTGCGGCCCGAAGTGCGGTGACCGTCGTCTCATCCAGGGCCAGTTCGCTGGCCCTCCGGATTGCATGGCTCACGTTTTGTTCCCTGCGAACAATTCAACCAACCAGATTTACGTCCTGCGGTCAGGACTTTACGCCTTGAGGCGCAGCACGCTGGACTCATGACGAGTACAGCCCTGCGCAGCAGGGCGTGGAAACTGCTGGAGATGGTCACGACGCCACTGCTGCCGTCGGACTACCTCGACCTGGTCAGCCCGCTGCGTGCGGGCGCTGACCTGCGTGGGCGCATCGAGGCCGTGCACCCCGAGACGGGTGACGCCGCGACTGTCGTGATCAGGCCGGGACGGGGCTGGCGCGGCCACACAGCCGGTCAGTACGTGCGGATCGGGGTCGACGTCGACGGGGTGCGCCTGTGGCGTGCCTACTCCATCACCTCGCCGACAAACCGCAAGGACGGCTGCGTCACGATCACCGTGAAGGCGATCCCGGACGGCAAGGTCAGCAACCACCTGGTCCGCAGGGCGAAACCGGGCACGCTGATCCAGCTCGACCAGGCGACCGGTGACTTCGTGCTGCCGCAGGCCAAGCCCGCCAAGGTGCTCTACCTGACGGCTGGCAGCGGCATCACGCCCGTGATGGGCATGCTGCGCGACATCGAGTTCGACGACGTTGTCATGGTCCACTGCGCGCCACAGCCGCAAGACGTGATCTTCCGCGACGAACTGCATGACCTGGTCGCGGACAAGAAGCTGCGGCTCTCCGAGGTGCACACCGCCACGGACGGCATGCTCGACATCGCCCGTCTCGACGAACTCGTGCCCGACTGGGCCGAGCGTGAGACCTGGGCCTGCGGGCCCGCGGGCCTGCTCGACGCAGCCGAAGAGCACTGGAGCGAGCACGGCGTGCAAGAGCGCCTGCACACCGAACGCTTCCGCCCCGGCGTCGTCGTCGCCGGCGACGGCGGCGAGGTCACGTTCAGCGCCAGCGGCAAGACCGTCGACGCGGACGGCGCCACGCCGTTGCTGGACATCGGCGAGGAGGCCGGCGTACTCATGCCCTCCGGGTGCCGCATGGGCATCTGCTTCGGCTGCGTCACGCCGCTCAAGGCGGGCGCCGTCCGCGACCTGCGCACCGGCGAGATCACCGAGGCCGAGCCGGGCGTCCTCATCCAGACCTGCGTGTCCGCCGCGGCGGGCCCCTGCGACATCGAACGGTAGGAGCACCTTGACCGCCATCGACCCCACCGCCCACCTGACCGCGGAGCAGATCGAGGAGCTCGGCCGCGAGCTGGACGCGATCCGCGAGGAAGTGATCGCCGGCCGCGGCGAGAAGGACGCCGCCTACATCCGTAAGGTCATCTCCGCGCAGCGCAAGCTCGAGCTGGTCAGCAGGGGCGTGCTGCTGTTCTCGATCTTCCCGCCCGCGTGGCTGCTCGGCACCGCCGGTCTGTCCGTGGCGAAGATCATGGACAACATGGAGATCGGCCACAACGTCCTGCACGGCCAGTGGGACTGGATGCGAGACCCGAAGATCCACTCCACCACCTGGGAATGGGACCACGTCTCACCGTCCGAGCAGTGGAAGCACTCGCACAACGAGCTGCACCACACGTACACCAACGTGATCGGCAAGGACAACGACCTCGGCTATGGCATCATGCGCGTCGACGAGGACCAGAAGTGGCATCCCTTCCACCTCGGCCAGCCGCTGTGGAACTTCCTCAACGCCTGCTTCTTCGAGTACGGCATCGCGGCGTACGACCTGGAGCTCGGCAAGAACCTGCACAAGCGCCGCCGCAAGGACCCGGAGTTCCGCGCGCGGGCCAAGGCCGTGGGCCGCAAGATCCGCAAGCAGGTGCTCAAGGACTACGTGATCCACCCGGTGCTGTCGGGCCCCTCGTTCCTCCCCACGCTCGCCGCCACGTTCACCGCGAACCTGGTCCGCAACCTCTGGTCCCACTCGGTGATCATGTGCGGGCACTTCCCCGAGGGGGTGCAGGTCTTCGAGCGCCGGTCGATCAAGGGCGAGACGCGCGGCCAGTGGTACCTGCGCCAGATGATGGGCTCGGCGAACATCAGCGGCAGCAGGGCCATGCACTTCATGACCGGCAACCTGTCACACCAGATCGAGCACCACCTGTTCCCGGACCTGCCGAGCAACCGGTACGCCGAGGTCGCGGTGAAGGTGCGCGCGCTGTTCGAGAAGTACGAACTGGAGTACGTCACCGGGCCGCTGCCCAAGCAGGTGTTCTCCGCGTGGCGCAAGGTCTTCCGGCTCTCGCTGCCGAACAAGAAGACCAAGGTCAAGACGCCGGACCGCGAGCGGGAGCTCCTCGCGGCCTGATTCCCGGTACTGGTTCAGATTTTTCGGCCGTACCGGTGGCACCGCCGGGTTCGGTGAGATCCGTTGCGGACGGTAGGCGACCGCGACGTCGGACCGTACGACACGGGATCCGGAGCAGCTCAGTGTCCGGCTGCGCTGCCTGGACGTGCGCCAGGAGCGCAGCATACGGCCCTGTCCTTGCCGAATACATCATCCGTGCTGTTCAGGCCGCATGTCGGTACTCGTCGTATGTCCAGACGGGCGATCCGGTCCGGGGCCTCGATCGGAACGGGCAGCGGGTGGAGGGGGCGGGCGTTCGCAAGGCCTTGGTGCGGCCTGTGTTCGTTGTAGAACGTCTCGAACTCGCGCAGTGCGTACAGGAGATGGCGCTGACTCCAGATCAACATGCGGTCCAGCAGTTCTCGCTTGCAGGTCTGCACCCACCGTTCCATGATCGAGTTCATCCGCGGTATCCGGACGCCGCTGAGCGCCACCTCGATACCCGCGTCCTTGAGTACCTCGTCGAACAACCGCGGGAACTTCCCGTCCCGATCCCTGATCAGACAGCGAGCCCGGCAGCCGGCGTCCTCGAGGTCCATGACAAGATCCCTCGCGGCCTGGACCATCCAGGACGCGGTCGGATGCGCGGTCGCGCCCAGGATCCGGATCCGGCGGTTCGCGTGCTCGATCGCGGCGAACACGTACAAGCGGACCCCGGACGGGGTGAGGGTTTCGAAGGAGTCGCACGCCAGGAGCGCGTCGGCCTGGGAGCGTAGGAAGCCCGCCCAGGTGCTCGAGGCCCGCTCGGGCGCCGGCTCGATGCCGGCTTCCTTCAAGATTCCCCAGACCGTGGATGCCGCCACCTTCACTCCGACTACATAGATCGGATGCTCTCTAAGAAGCCATCTCAATTGGTCCAGCGGCGTGCCTGAAGGTGGGTGGTCTTGAGGTAGGGCTGTGCCGCATGATCACGCCATGACGAGTCCTGCCGCCTTCCGGGACCAGACCAACTGGTCCGGTGGCTACTACGAGCTGGCCATAGAGGTCGGGTCGAGTGACGATGCCCAAATTCAAGCCGTCCTGAGTGCTCTGTGGTCCGCCGCCGACGTTCACGGGTGCTTCGGGCGGAGAGACCCTGAACCTGAGGAACAGGATCCCGTGCCGTGCACAGTTGGATCACTGACCGAGTTCGGACACCTCCACGGTCAGGTCCGCCTGCCGACAGGCCAACTGGTCGTCTGCGGTTGTGTGGCTATCCGGGGCGGTGATGAAAGCAGCGACTGGCTGGACTTTTACGTCCCCGTCGGCGCGCTGGACAACGCCGGTCTGGCCTACTGGGACGGTCGGCCCTTCTTCAGATCAGACGTGATGGATGACTGGCTGGCTGCCATCGGCAAGGAGACGTTCACCAGAGCGGCCTTCAGCTTGGGGGTCGTCGGGTTCGAGGTCTCCGGCTGCTCGGACGCTGCAACCCTGGCAGGTCAGATGCCGCAGGAGCGAGGCATCGGATACCTGCTTCCCGTAGATGGCACCCTCCACTACGGGGCCGCCAACACCTGAGCGCCCGCGCAGTTCCTCCCGGACTCGAGTCTGCGGTAGCAGATGAGGGTGCAGGCGATGCTCGCGAAGGCGAGGAAATGATCGGCTTTGCGTTCGTAGCGGCGGTGGAGCCGGCGGCAGCCGGAGAGCCAGGCCATAGTGCGTTCGATGGTCCAGCGGTGTCGGCCCAGTCGCTGCGAGGACTCGACGCCCTTGCGGGCGATGCGGTGGGTGATGCCACGCTCGCGTAACCATCGCCGCAGGTGGGAGTAGTCGTAGCCCTTGTCGCCGTAGAGCTTGCCCGGCTTGCGCCGCCTGCGGCCGCGACGGGAGCGGATCAGGGGTATGCCCTTCACCAGCGGGATCAGCGCCTGGCTGTCATGCAGGTTCGCCGAGATTCCGACAGAGATGGGCAGACCGGTCCGCTCGGTGATCAAGTGAATCTTCGAGCCATACTTGCCCCGGTCGACAGGATTCGGACCCGTCAGATCCCCCTTTTCAACGCCCGCATGTTCACCGAGTCGATCGCGCAGCGAGACCAGTCCAGCTCACCCCGAGACCCGAGCTCGTCGAGGACCAGGCGGTAGAGCTTGGCCCACACCCTGGCCTTCGTCCACTCGGAGAAGCGCCGGTGGGCAGTCGCTCCCGACGGCCCGAACGGCGCGGACGGCAACTGTTGCCATGTGCAGCCTGACGTGGCCACGAACACGATCGCGGCCAGCACTTCCCGGTCGCCATGTCGACGACGACCGCCACCCTGGGGCCGCGATGGCGCCTCCGGCACCACCCGCTGGAACAACTCCCACAACTCGTCCGGCACCAGCCGCTCAACAATCCCCACCACACCTCAGAGCCTACCGAGTCGACCAAATGAGATGTCGTCTAAGCGCCGACCACACTGCGATCACCCGATCAGGCCTCGTTCGACCAGCCAACCCCGCTGATCGGTAGGCGGATGGCGTGCCAAGTCCAAGCCAGAAGGTTCGCGGACAGCTACTGTTCCCAAGCGTCGGTGGTTACCACCAGGGGGTGCAGGTGATGCCGGTGTCCCTGACGGGGATGGCCGCCATCGCGCAAACACGGAAGGCTCGGCTCGCTGAGCTGCTGGTCGGGTAGGCCGGGGTCGTGATCCTGCCGTTGGCCGACGACAGGTAGAACGGGCCGCACTGGATCCACGACTGCTTGTTGTCGTTGGTGACATCCATCCAGACCTGGCCTGTGGCACCGGGGCCCCATATGCTGCCGCTGCTCAGGACGCCCCACCCCATCTGTCTGCCGCCGACGGTGCCGGTCTGCATCGCGTACGAGGCGACGGCGTACGGCACGTTGACGGGGAAGTCGACCACGAGCGCCCCCGCCCCCGCCACACCCCGGCCGCTGAGACTGTCGGGGATGTCGGTAAAACCGTTCTTGCCTCCCGTGCAGTCCGATGCCGCCGCCTGAGCCGCACCGGAAGAGCCGACCACGAGCCCTGCCCCGAGCATGAGCGCGGCCGTTCCCACGCTGAAGATCCGGCGGATGCTGTGCATGTCTTCTCCTTGATCGAAGGGCGGACGGCTCCCGCAGATCGGCTCCTTGCCGTAATGCCCGCCTGCCGGGACCATCCTCATGTCGTCACAACGGCTACTGCTGTTACCCGACCGGAGCATTCACGGCGCTCCTGCCCCAGCCGCCGTAGCGGCTGAGAGCCCCCGAGCCGGCGCCTCGAACTGTAGACCGTGTCAGGGGCGTCGCGTCCCTGACAGATGTCAGGGTGTGGCATTCGCCCTCACCTCATCGACCACGCACTGAGAACCTACGAGAGTCGCGACAGCTCCAGGGCGCGCTGCCGGCTCTCCCGGGCGCGTCGGGTGTCCCCGAGTGTGGTGAAGGCGTGGCTGAGGTGGACATGGTGCTTCTGCTCGCCGTACGTCAGCCAGATGTCCGACCGCTCGCCCTCGGGGAGCCGCTCCATGAGGGCGTCGGCAGCCGCGAGAGTCTGACGGGCCTGCTCGCTCTGGTGGTTGAGGGCGTAGGCGCGGGCGGCGACCGCGGCCGCCAGCGTCGCCGCGGCCGTTGGCCGGGTGTCGGCGGCGTGCCGGGCCTGTTCGGCGAGGCCGGCTGCCGCCTTCGGGGCGCCGTAGCTGAGCGGGACCATGGTCTCGCGGGCGCGGACCCAGGCATGCGGTTGGTCGTCAGCTGCATGTCGTCCTGGCGGGCAAGGGGGAACACCTGCTCGACGACCGCCTCCAAGTGCTCGCCGCGACGTGAAGGGGATCGCCGTCGCGGTCTGGGTGAACACCTTGTCCCGGATCCAGTGCGGTGAGCCCTGGTACGAAATCGGCGTCGACGACCCGGACCGCTGCCGACCTACCTCGAGTCCGCCGGTCGCTGACGCCGCGTACGACGCCAGGCACGGCCCTGACCGAAGGGGCCTGTTCGGCGTCCGGCCCAAGGGGCGGAACAGGCACCGAAGTTCTCATGCCACCGCGCGGGACGCATCAGCCCACCCGACGGCCACAGCCCACGAAAGGCCCTGCACAGGCCGTATGAGACGCAGCCGAGAGACCGCCAGCCAGGACCGGCCGGGCGATCTGTGACACGCCCTGTTGCACGAGGGAAGCGAAAACGCCTTCGCAGATCACGCGTCGGGCTGCTCCGCAGGTCCAGGAAGCAGCGCAGCCGTACACCCGGTTCACCTGGCTCGTGGGCTGTACGGTCCGCTGCGGCGACCGCGCACCGCGTGGCGAGCAGCTCCTGGATGGCGAACGCGGTTTCGTCATCGGCGGCCGTGACCTCCACTACCGCGAGTCCCGGCTCCGTCACATGCGCGTCGTGGATCGACCTCATACCCGGCACGACGTTCCGAGACCCGCTGAAGTTTTCCAGCCCGAGCAGTATCACCCGGACCGGGTACGGCGGGGCGTGCGTGCTGACTTCCCATAGCCTGGCTGCCTGACTGTGCAGGCGCCCGCTCGATGGTGCTTCCGGCCTTCCCTGAGGGCGTGGTGCCGCTTCTGCACGACGAGGGGTGCGGGCGGCGTTCTCAAGAGGCATTACGCGTCGCCACGCGAGACGACAAGCCGACGGTCCGCTACGAGGCGACCGTCCTCATCGCTGCCATCAACGGGTGACTGTGATCAGCACCTCCACAGACGTCCTATGCGACCCTGACCACGTACTTGCCCTGGACGCCGCCCGCCTCCAGCGCCTGATGTGCCGCTGCTGTCTCCTCCAGGGGGAAGACGGTGTCCACCGCGGGGCTCAGTTTGCCCTCGGCGACATGGCGGGCGAGGTCGTCGAAGTCCGCCCGCGTGGGGTTGCCGCTGAAGAAGCGCACCCGGCCGTGTCCGTGGACCGTGCTGGCCGCGAGGTAGCCGAGCGACGCGGCGGGCCGTTTCAGGTCGAAGGCGATGGTGACCATGCGCCCGCCGGAATTCAGCAGGCGCCTGAAGGCCCGCAGGTCGGTACCCACCGTGTCCAAAACCACGTCGAAGCGGCCCAGTTCCGCCGGCCGCACGGTCCGGTGGTCGACGGCCTCGTGCGCGCCGAGCCCGCGCACGAAGTCGAGGTTGGCGGCGCGGGCAAGGGCCGTGACCTCGGCACCGTACGCCCGTCCGAGCTGGACAGCCGCATTGCCGACACCGCCCGCCGCGCCCCGCACGAGGAGTCGTTCGCCGGGGCGCAGCCCGGCTTTGTCCCGCAGGGCGGTGATGGCTGTGGTGGCTACCGGCAGCGCGGCGGCGTCCACCAGGTCAACGCCGTCGGGGAGCCGGCCGACCCGCTCGGCGGGCACGGTCACGTACTCGGCGGCGCTGCCGAACCCGGAGGTGCGGCCCAAGACCCCCCATACGCGGTCGCCGGCCGCGAGCTGTGTGACTCCGGCACCCAGTGCGGCGACCTCGCCGGTGAAGTCCAAGCCGATGCGCTTGGGGAATTTCCGGCCGCTCAGGAGGCGGAGCCGGCCGGCACGGGCTGCCAGTTCGCCGCCGTTGACGCTGAACGCGCGCACCTTCACAAGGACCTCGCCGGGGGCCGGCTCGGGGCGTGGCACGCGGCCCGTGTAGAGCACATCGGGGCCGCCGTAGCGGTCGTAGAGCACTGTCTTCATCATGCGGTCGTTCATCGTTCTGCCTTTGCCGCCGGGGGCCGTACAGGGATCTGGCATCGACCGTAAGCTCTTAAGCGGACGCGATCGTCCGCTTGGACCGGAAGAGAGAGACAGTGATGGCGGAATCCTCTCGGATCACAGCCCGGGGCGGGGTGCGGGCGGACGCCCGGCGCAATCGGGAGCGCGTCCTCGTCGCCGCCCGTACGGTCTTTGCGGAGCACGGGATCGACGCCCCGATGGCGACCGTGGCCCGTCGGGCCGGAGTCGGTGTGGCGACGCTGTACCGGCATTTCCCGACCCGGGACGCTCTGGTGAGGGGCGCGTTCGCGCAGCAGATGGAGACCTGCGTGCGGGCGCTCACCGAGGCTCTGGCCGCCCCCGACCCATGGCAGGGCTTCCAGCAGCTGGTCGAGACGGTCTGCGCTCTGCAACGGGAGGAACGCGGGTTCCCGGCCGCGTTCGTCGCGGCCTTCCCGGAAAGCACGTCGGAACACGCGCAGGCCCGGCAACGAGCCGAGCGGGACTTCACGACCCTGGTACGCAGGGCCCAGGCATCGGGCGCGCTGCGGGCCGACTTTCACCCTTCCGACCTCGCCGTGGTCCTGTTGGCACACTGCGCTCTGGTGACCGCCCTACCGGATGATGGTGCAGCGTCCCGGCGTCTGGTGGCCTACCTGCTCCAGTCGTTCCGCGCCGACACGGCCAACGAACCGCTGCCCCCGCCGACTGCGCTGACGCTGCGCAGCCTCCCGATTGCAACTGACAATCCCCAGAGGCGGCGGCTCCCCAGAGCCTGACATGAAACGGTACCGGCCGCAGGGCACATCCAGTCCGACAACTCCACTTTCGCAACAGGCCCTACGAGCTCGTGCACGGTAGGCAGTGAGACGTTGTGAGCTTCGGTGTGGTCCGGGTTCACGTCTGCTGTGTCGGCTTCAGGTCCACGGTCTGCTGGTGGGACAACAGGCCGGAGATTGCTTGGATGGTGTCGCTGATGTGCTCGCGGCGGCCGAGGTGGCGGGCCGGGGGCCCGCCAGTTCTTCAGACGGGCGATGCCGTGCTCGACCCGGATACGGCGTGAGGAGCGTGCCTTGCGCCGGCGTTCGTGCATCTCCTCGTACCAGTCGGGGGCGTCCTTGAACCAACGAGCTCGTGCACGGTAGGCGCTGAGGCGTCGAGTTCCTGATCGTCGATCATGGTGGTGTGGTGGGGAACGCGTCTCGTGCAGCGATCGTCAGCGACCGGAGGATCACGGGCCTGTCGGCCGGCGTGATTGCCGAACTCGTGGCTGAACTGGGCCCGTTGTGGCGTGAACGGCATCAGGCCGGACTTGCCTCCAGGCCACGGAAGCGCGCTGTGGGCGCTGGTGCGAAGCACCGGCTGGTCTTCGTCGACCGACTCCTGGCCACCCTCGTGCACCTCCGACACGGGGTCACGCACGACGTGCTGGCCTGCTGGTCCGGGGTGGACCGCTCCACCATCACCCGCGCCGTCGGCGAGGTACGACCACTGCTTGCCGAACGCGGCTGCACCGTCAGTCCCGGAGTGCGGTTGCGGACCCTGGCCGAGGTCGTCGACCACCTCGGCGCCAGCGGAAAGACCGGCATCATCGACGGCACCGAGATCCGGGTCCGCCGGCCGGCCGCCGGACGCAAGGACCGGGACACGTTCATCTCCGGCAAGAACAAGCAGAACGCCGTCAAAACCATGGTGGTCACCGACGAGGACGAGCGGGTGCTGTTCTGCAGTCCGACCAGGCCCGGAAGCTGCGCGGACATCACCCACGCCCGCCAGGTGGGGCTGGTCAAGCTCCTGGCCGACGGACCCGCGGTCGAGATCCTCGCCGACGCCGGCTACCAGGGCCTGGGCGCCCAGACCGGCGGGCGTGTGATCACACCACCACACCGCAAGTTCAAGAAGAACGCCCCGGACTGGTACGAGGAGATGCACGAGCGCCAGCACAAGGCACACTCCTCGAGGCGGATCCGTGTTGAGCACGGCATCGCCCACTTGAAGAACTGGCGTGCCCTGACCCGCCACCTCGGCCGCCGCGAGCACGTGAGTTACACCGTCCAGGCCGTCGCCGGCCTGCTGTCCCATCAGCAGACCGCGGACCTGGCCTCGGCACGGCAGCTGTGAACACGGAGCCATGCCGAAGCCTTCGACGCCTCACCGCCCACCGTGCACGAGCTCGTAAGGGCTGTCCCGCAATGGCCTGTACGCAGCCTGGCATGATCGACGGGTGTCCAGTGAACCTACGCGGCCGGGCCGCATGAAGTACGTCCTGTTCGACGTCGACGGCACGTTGATCGACGCGGTGAGCAACCAACGCAAGGTCTGGGGAACCTGGGCGGAGCGGTACGGGCCGGATGCGGACGAGGTCTACCAGGTGGCTCTGCGGACGCGGCCGATGGAGACGTTCGCCCAGGTCGCTGCGGACCGAGATCCGCGCGCGTGCCTGGCCACGCTGCATGAGCTGGAGGACGAAGACGTCCGGTCCGGCATCTATGCGGCCTTCGACGGCGCGTCGGAGCTGCTGCACGGCCTGCCACCGAAGTCCTGGGCGCTGGTGACCTCGAACTATGAGCACCGGGTGCGCGGCCGTTTCCTGCGGACGGGCTTGCCGGTGCCGGGCGTGATCGTGGACGCGGCCGCTGTCGAGGAAGGCAAACCCTCTCCCGTCCCGTATCTGCTGGCCGCCGAGCAGCTCGGAGCCGAGCCGGGAGACTGCCTGGTCATCGAGGACGCCCCGTCCGGAGTGCGGTCCGGGCTGCGCGCCGGAACGACGGTGTGGGGGGTGAACGCCGCCGCCGCGATGGAGGGCGTACATCGCCACTTCGTCAGTCTGCGTGAGGCAGTTCCTCACATCCTGGCCTTCGTGTCCGACCCTCACGGGAATGCCGCAGCCTGAGCCTGTCCACCGGCCCCTGGTATCACTGAGATGATCTTCGTGTGGCTGGTGTGATCACGGCGTCCGAGCCGTCTTGGACAGTCCCCTTCACCGGGCTGAGCCCGCGCTGTTTCGGCAAACTGATCACCGGGCTGCGGCGCGGAGGCGTGGACGAGGCACGTCGGGGACGGCCGTGGAGCCTGTCCCTGGAGGACAGAGTGCTGCTGGTTGCCGCATACTGGCGCACCAACTTGTCAGTATCACGGCGTGATAATCCCGGAGGTGCCCGCCGAGCCGGCCACTCCGCCGTCCCCTCCGCTCCGGCCCGGAGCGGCCACGCCGCCTGCCGAGCGCGAGCAGACTCCCGAGTCCATCCCGGAGCCGCGCACCGACGCAGGGGAACTCAGGACAACGAACGCAGAAGCAGAACAGTCCAAGCAGCCGAAACGGCTCCCGTACGACGACGCCTTCTACTGCGTGCACCATCTTCACCAGAAGATGGAGTCCGGAACGTCCGTCCAAGGAGCCCGGGTGTGGATGGACATCCTGCGGAAGCAGCACCCGGATGAGTACAAGGCCCTGCTGGCCGAGTGGGAAGCCCGATAGTGGAGCCGCCTGTCGGCCCCACTCGCCTTCCTCCGCTGCAGGGAGTGGGGCCGTGTCGGCTCCCACGAAGCAGGCAGCCGGAGCCCTTGGTCGAGCGATGCTCTGCCGAAGAAGGCGGAACGCGCCGCTACCCCGGACCCGCTTATTCCTTCGACACGGCGTGAACCGACTGGCAAGCTGCGCGCATGACCTACGGAATCGAGTCCCACCCCACCCGGTGAGCGCCCAGGAAGAGCGCGACGCGCTCGCCCTCCCGCTCGCCCTGTACGACCACGCCTTGTGCCTGCTGCGTGAGTCACCCGAGGGAGCCCCGCTCCGGCGCGGCTACCGCCTCCCCCGGCAGCAGTCCGCACCGGGCGAGGATCCGCTCTCCCGGAGCGAGGTGGTGGACGCCGTCCGGGAAGCGTTCAGTCCGATCCCGGACGACCCCGCCACCCTCCACCGCCGTTTCCTGCGCCTCGGCGTTCAGGACCGCCACCGACACCTGATCCACTCCACCGTCGCCGGTCTGTCCCTGCAGACCGGGCAGGTGGACGCGGCCCGCACTCTCGGGCGGCAGCTGACCCGGACCGGGACGACCGCGTCCACCGTCACCGCGGGCATCGCCCTGCTGGTCCGTCTCGGTGAGCCCGAAGACGTCCCGTACCTCTCCGTTCTCGGACTGTTCCGGGAGTTCACCAGACCCGTGGTCCATGCCCTCGATCTCCTCGACCGCCGGTCCGCGGCCGTCGTCTGGCTCGCGGTCCACGCCCGCTGCGACGAACTGCAGCCACTCCTCCACGCCCTCTGGACAAGGAACCGGCAGGCCGTGCGCGCCGAGCTGGTCGCGTTTCCCGCCTCACCCCGCTTCGTCAGCAGTACGGTCGCCCGCCGGATCGCGGAGGCTTCCCAGCTGTCGGACCTGCTCGACCACCATTCCTCGGACACGGAGTTGCTGGCGCGGGCAGGCAGGCTGCTCGTCCGGATGGGGTGCTCGCGCGACGATCCGACCGACCTCCTCGCGTACCGCGATGCGACCGGCGTGTACGAGGGAGTCGTCGCGCGAGCTGGTCTGCTGCCGCCCACCGTCGACAACGCCGCCATGCTGCTGTCACTCGCCCTGGACCTGAGCAGTGGCACCGGCGTGCTGCTGGACTGGCCGCCCGGACGGCGCGCAGAGCTGCTGGAATCGCTCGGCCGGTTGTTGGCCGAGCCCCGGTGGGAGGAGTGGGCGGACGCCACCGGGAGCGAGGCCGACCAGCGGCTGCGAGCCGGCTGGGTCCGCCGCACGGTGCGGTGGCCGTTCAAGCGTCCGGCCACGACCGGCGGACTGCGCATCGAGGTGGTGGTCGGCGACCCCGCGGACCGGGAACCCGTCGAAACACGTGTCCTCATCGATGACCGTCCCGTGGTTCCGGCCGTCTTCGGCCGCGGTCCGGCCCACAGCCCCGAGTACCTACTGGACGACGGCCGCCTCCGGGCCGAAGCGGAACCTCACGAGGTACAACTCGCCGAGGCCCACTGCACGGAAGGGTGTTGCGGCGCGCTCTACGTCACCATCCGACGCGACGCGGACCAGGTGGTGTGGGAGAACTGGCGGCGGCCACAGACCGTGCCGGGTTCCCGTGAACCCGCACCCGAGCTTCCCGCCCACCGGTTCGACGCCTCCGCCTACGACGCGGAGATCACCCGGGCGGAGACCGACCACTTCTGGTCCTGGCCGGCCCGCACCACGGCCCGCTTGATCAAGGAAGGGCTGATCGAGAAGCCGGAGCTGCTGAACCGGTGGGACGCGGAGCGGGGCTGGATCGGCAGCGACCTCGACGCCCCGGACACCACCGTGGTGACCTTCTGGTACGCGCCGGGAGGACGGGCGTCCGGAAAACCGGAACGGGCCGACAGTCCTCTCCGGTTCCGCTGGGCCATCCCGGACGACGGCACCCCGCCCGAGGAACAGGCCGCCACCGCCCTGCACCGGCTGGCCGAGGAGGACCCGAAGTCCTATGCGCGGGTGTGCGGCGGCAGCCGCGAACGCGCCGAGGAGCTCGGATTCCCCTGGCCCGACAACACCTGACCGACTGCCCCCGGTGCCACCGACGAACGCCTTGAGCCGCGTCGTCCCGTGGACGTCCTCGACTGCCCTCCATACCGGAGGCCTGCACGTGCGGGGGAGCTGGACGCCGTTGTCGCCGGCCCTGTTGTCAGGGGCTTGCTGCATGCTGCGGGAAAGTGACGGCCCGTCCGGCAGGGGATTCCGAGGTCGTCGGTGACGAAGGGGGAGCACCGTGCGCAGGCCGGTCACGGGCGAGGTGCACGTTCACTACGGTCAGATCCACGTCGAGAGTGATCCGGACAACGCCACCCCGGACCTCTCCGAGGCGTTCGCAGGCCAGAGCGGGGGACTGTGCGGGGCAGCGGTCCCGGGTGCGCTCTGGCTGCACACCGGACTGCACACGGGCAACGTCGGCTTCGCCGTAGAGGTCCACGACGAAGCCCCTGCGCTGGACCCGGTCTGGGAGGACGTGGTGGAGGTGTCCTTCCACCCGGTGTCGGAACGCACCAGCTTGGTGCAGTGGGCGGGTGAGGCCGCGTGGGACCTGGACCTCACCCGGACCGACTACCGGGTGCGGTACCGCGCCCGGGGGATGGACGAGGGCCGGGAGCTCGACACCAGGGTGGACGGGGAGCCGCAGACGGACAGCTACCTCCTGCAGTTCTGGCCCGCGCCACCCTCCCCGGACCGCGTGATCCGCCAGACCTCACGGAATGCCGCGTACTGGCACCGCTGCGCGCGCGGCCTTCCGCCGCCGCCCACAACCGAGGAGCGCGCCGAGACCGAACGCCTGGCCCGCCGGGCGGAGGAACGGGCCGCGGAGGAGCGGCGACTGCACTACGAGAGGTGGATGTGGGGCGGACAGCTGCCGAGCGAGGGGCTGCGCGGTGCCCGCGAGAGCAACGTCCTCGATCTGCTCCGCTTCGACAGCGACCTGGTGCACGCCCTCGACGCCGCCGGTCCCGACGTCCAGCGTGCGGTGGCGTTGCTGGCCGCCCGGCGGGCCTGCGAGGCGGCGAGCCTGACCGACGTTCCTGGGTCACCGAGGCGCTCACCACGCTGACCCAGGAACGTCCGCTGCCGCCACCGTTCGACGACCCGGACCGGCTACGGGAGACCCTGCGCTCCGACCCGCGCGTACCGGAGCGGTCGGTGCTCGAGGCGATACCTCCGGAGCGACCGCCGTACCAGCCCGTCGCGGTCACGATCCACGCTCGTGGGTCGAACCGGCCAGGTTTCTGGCCGGGTCGGCCTTCGTCATAGTGATTGGCGTGCCATCGGCCCGGTGATGCGCGCCGCGACGCCGCAGCCGAAGCGGCGGCAACAAGGGCCTGGGTGGTGCAGCCCTGGCGCAGCGCAGGTGGCCCGCCCCACGGACCGGGAGTGCGGTTCTGCCGCAGCAGGCGCCGCGTGCGGGGCCCGGACTGCCGCGCCTCGCCCGCCGACGGGTCCGGACGGACACTCTCCCTGTTCACTGCGGCACCGCCCGGCAGGCCCGTCCTGAGCCGCGCGCACCGGGTGGGTCACTGATACTGGACAAATGGGCAAGCTTCGGCAATACGTCCCAGTGGGTCGGCGGGGCAATCGGGTGCCGTCGGAAGCCGGCCCGGAGGGGCAGCGCGGCTCGGCCGGCCGGCGCGTCCTGTCCCTGCTGAATCCACGCAGCGTCGCCGGGCAGGTCTTCCTGCTGCAACTGGTGGTCGTGCTGTTGCTCATCGTCACGGCCGTGGTGGCGCTCGTGATCCAGGACCGCAACAGCGCCATCCAGGAGGCCGGTGATCGCTCGCTGGTGGCGGCCGAGTCGTTCGCGAAGGCGCCGGGCACGGCGGAGGCGATGCAGAGCGATGACCCGACCGCCGCGCTTCAGCCCCATGCCGAGGCAGTGCGCAAGAAGACCGGCGTCGACTACGTCGTGGCGCTGAGCCCTTACGGCTTCCGCTGGACCCACCCGGACCCGGACCAGATCGGGGAGCACGTCTCCGCCTCCTACGGCGAGGCGCTCGAAGGCGAGCCCTACCAGACCACGTTCGACAGCAGTCTGGGAAAGGCGGTCGACTCGACGGTAGCCGTCTTCGACGAGGACGGGACCGCGGTCGGCCTCGTCACCGTGGGGGTCACGGTGGACAAGGTGACCAGTGTGGTGCAGCACCAGCTCCCGGTGCTCTTCGCGGCCGGCGGTGTCGCGCTTCTCCTTGCCGCGGGCGGATCGGCGCTGGTCAGCGGGCGATTGCGGCGCCAGACCCGAGGTCTGTTGCCGGTGGAGATGACCCGCATGTACGAGCATCACGACGCGGTGCTGCACGCGGTGCGCGAAGGCGTGATCATCACGGACGGCGACGGGAAGCTGCTGCTGGTCAACGACGAGGCGCGCCGACTGCTCGCCCTGCCGCCGAAGGCCGAGGGCAAGCCGGTCACGGCGCTCGGACTGAGCCCGGCCCTGGCCAGGCTGCTGGAATCGGCCCGGGCGGTCACGGACAAGGTCTTCCTCGCCGGGGACCTCCTGCTCGCGGTCAGCCTGCGGCCGGTGGGCCCGAAGGGGGGTGTCGTCGCCACTCTGCGGGACACCACGGAGCTGCGCGCCCTCGCGGGCCGGGCGGAGGTGGCGGGCGGGCGCCTGCAACTGCTGTACGAGGCCAGCACACGGATCGGGACGACCCTCGACATGAAGCGCACCGCCGAGGAGCTGACCGAGGTGGTGGTCCCGCGCTTCGCCGACTTCGCCACCGTGGAGTTGGTCGAGTCCGTGCTGCTCGGTGACGAGCCGACGGGGGCGCGTACGGAGATGCGCCGGATCGCAGCCGCGGGCATCCGGGAGGAGGCGCCGCTCAACCCGGTCGGGACGCCCCTGCGCTACGTGTCCGACAACCCCGTGTCCGTAGGTATGAACACCGGTCGTCCGGTCCTGGTGCCGCACCTCGCCATGGCCGACGGATGGCGCGCCCAGGACCCGGAGCAGACCCGGAAGGTCATCGAATACGGGATCCATTCCATGATCTCCGTGCCGCTCCAGGCTCGGGGGCAATTGCTGGGCGTCGTGGAGTTCTGGCGCTCGGAGCAGGACCCCTTCGAGTCGGACGATCTCTCTCCCGCCGAGGAGCTTGCCACGCGGGCGGCCGTGTGCATCGACAACGCGCGCCGCTACACCCGCGAGCACACCACGGCTGTCACCCTCCAGCGCAGCCTGCTGCCCAGGACGCTCCCCGAGCTGTCCGCCCTGGAGGTCGGGCACCGGTACCTCCCCGCCCAGGCGGGCGTGGGCGGGGACTGGTACGACGTCATCCCGCTGCCGGGGGCCCGGGTCGCCCTGGTGGTCGGTGACGTCGTCGGCCACGGACTGCACGCCGCCGCGACGATGGGCCGCTTGAGAACCGCGGTGCACAACTTCGCCTCGCTGGACCTGTCTCCGGACGAGCTTCTCGCGCACCTGGACGATGTGATCACCCGGATCGACCAGGACGCGGCGGCCGAAGGGAACACCGAGGCCGTCACCGGTGCCACCTGCCTCTACGCCGTCTACGATCCGGTCTCCGGGCGGTGTGTCCTGGCCCGGGCCGGCCATCCCGGTCCGGCGCTGGTGTCGCCCGACGGCTCCGTGACCTTCCCCGACATCCCCGTCGCCCCGCCGCTCGGCGTGGGCGGGGGTCTGCCGGTCGAGACGGCCGAACTCCGGCTGGCCGCCGACAGCCGACTGGTCCTGTACACCGATGGGCTGGTCGAGGCCCGAGGGCGTGACATCGACATCGGGCTCGGCATGCTGAGGGAGGCACTGCTCCGTACGGACGGAGCCACCCCGGACGGCACCTGCCGCGCGGTGCTCGACGCGATGCTGCGCGACGGGTCGAGTGACGATATCGCCCTGCTCGTCGCACGGACCCGGCTGCT
Source organism: Streptomyces sp. NPDC020731 (assembly GCF_044334705.1). Taxonomy (NCBI): domain Bacteria; kingdom Bacillati; phylum Actinomycetota; class Actinomycetes; order Kitasatosporales; family Streptomycetaceae; genus Streptomyces; species Streptomyces sp. NPDC020731. The sequence goes on along the minus strand of NZ_JBIRTN010000039.1, from coordinate 2,949 downwards.
GGACCCGGACCGGGTCGCGGAGTGGGAGGTGCCCGACGACCCCGCCGCCGTCTCCCGGATCCGGGCCGAGGCGACCGGCAGGCTGGAGTCCTGGGGGCTCGGCGAGACCGCCCTCACGACCGAGCTGATCCTCAGCGAACTGGTCACGAACGCCATCCGTTACGGAGCGAGCCCCATCAGCCTGCGACTATTGCACGACGGCGACAGTCTGATCTGCGAGGTCGGCGACGGCACCAGCACCTCCCCGCACTTGCGCCGCGCGGCCATCACCGACGAAGGGGGCCGTGGCCTGTTCCTCGTGGCCCAGCTGTCGCGCCACTGGGGCACCCGGTACACCGACAGGGGGAAGATCATCTGGGCTGAGCAGTCGCTGGACGCCGGTACCACCGGGGGCCTGGGCGGTCTCCTGATGGCCGACCTGTGAGGGGGGCGGGGTCACGGGACCGGTGCTCCCCTCACGGGTGCGCCCGCCCGGCGGTGTTCAGGAGCCGTCGTCGACGGTGAGGTACGGGATCTTGACCGGATCCTGGCCGAAGGCGGCCCCGAGATAGACGGCCGACAGTTTGGCGAGCGTCCCGTCGTCGATCAGCTGCTTGATGATCCGGTCCAGCTCCTCCTTGTCGGGTGACCCCTTCGGGTACAGGGCGCCGTAGCTCTGCCCGGTCCTGTACTGGCCCACGAGGCGCACCCTGTCCTCCTTTTTCTGGGGATACGCCAGCAGGATCGTCGTGTCGTGGACGACCGCGTCGATCCGCCCCTCCTCCAGCGCCGTGACCAGCTCCGGGTCGTTGGCGAACGCGGTCACGGGCTTGGTCGGCTTGAGGCGGTTCGCGACGAACTCCTCGCCCGTGGTGCCCTCGGCCACCCCGATGCGGACGTCGCGGATGTTGTCCTCGTCGATCTGCTCGCCGTCCCTGATGAGCAGTCCCAGGGTCGAGGAGAGGTAGGGCGGGGAGAACGCGGCGGCCTTGCTCCGTTCCGGGGTGATCGTGATCTGTGCCACGGCCAGGTCGAAGTCCTTGGTCCGGCCGGACACGACCTCCGGGAAGGGGGCGTTCTTCACCACCACCCGGTCGAGACCGGCCCGGTAGGCGATGTTGGCCGTCATGCAGTACTCGTATCCGCTCGTCACGGAGTCCGGCGTGCCGCCGTTCCACCACCCGGGCGCGGGCAGGGTCGTCTTGACCGTGAGGGCGCCCGCCGTTTCGGGCGACAGGTCGAACTCCCCGTGTTGTCCTGAGATCGGGCAGTCACCGTAACGGACGTTCGGCGGCTCCGACCCGCCCTGGTCGCACGCCGACGTCACGGCGATGAGCGCCACACTGACAGCCCCGGAGACGATCGCTGCCGCGGCGCGCATCATTGCACCTCCGGTAGGGGCATTCTCCTTACATCACCATAAATCACCACACGCGATGCGACCGCCTGAGTCTGAGGACGGCCCGCGGCCCGGCGGGGTGCTCCGCTCCGGTGACAGTCGCGGGCTGTCGTGTGCGGCCACGCGACGGGCCGCCCCGGGCCTGCTCCTGTGTTCATCGCCGCATAGGACGAACAGAGGAGTAGCACCGTGCCCTCTCAGCTTGTTCTTCAACCTTGGTCAGCGGATCCTTCGACGAGCTTCATGAGCGGAGCCAGGATCCGGGGCAGGTCGTTCTCCGAGGTGATCACCTGCTGGTCTTGCCAGGTGTACTCGGTCCGGGAATCGATGAAGAGCAGTGAAGCGCTTCCCGATTCCCACACGGACAGCTTCCCCGGGCGCTCGTCCGACTCCAGAGTGAGGCTCACGGCCGTTGCCTTCGGGCGCCCTCTGGTCGCTGTCCCAGGGGCTGGCTGATTCACCGTGGCGCTGATCCCGCGAGAGCGGAGTTCATGCTCTTGTGCGGCGTGCCAGTCCACGAGCCATTGAATGGTCTCCGGCATTGCGCTGTGCCGTTCAGAAACTCATCGTTGCCGGTCAAGCCGCGTATCTGTGCTCATTGATGACGCCACCGAGTACTCGGGTGCGGAGGAGTCGGTGCGCGGTCTGGTCGGTCGGGGGCGCCGGGTGCTCCTGGGCGCGGGGAGGGAGTTGGCCCCGGGCCTGGTGGGGGCGATGGCCGTTGCAGTGGGGGCGTAGGCGTCGAGCAGGCGTCGAGCGTGGGCCTCGTTCGAGATCAGCAGGTGATCGAGGAGCTCGCGTCGCAGTGTGCCGATGGCCCTTTCGCAGTGTGCGTTCATCCGTGGGGAGCGCGGCGCGGTCTTCAGGGTCTCGATGCCCTCGGCCGCGAAGACCGTGTCGAAGGCCTCGGTGTACTTGCTGTCCCGGTCGCGGAGCGGGAAGCGTGGCGACTCGGAGCGTACGTCCAGGTCGGCGGCGAGGTTGCGGGCTCGCTGTACGCTCCACTGCGCGGTGGGGTGAGCGGTCACCCCGGCGAGGTGCGGGCGGCGCGTGCCGTGCTCGAGGAAGACCAGTGCGTAGACCCGACGCAGGCCCACCAGGTCGATGTGGGCGAAGTCGCAGGCGATGGTGCCGTCGGCCTGCGCTGTCAGGAACTCGCGCCAGGTCGGGCCGCTTTGGCGGGGAGCCGGGCCTACGCCGGCGACGGTCAGGATCTGCCAGACCGTGGACGCTCCGACCTGATGCCCCAGCCGTGCGAGCTCGCCCTGGATCCTGCGACACCCCCAGCGCGGATTCTCTTCGGCCGGCCGCAGCACCAGCCCGCACCCGCCGACCGACCTCGCCGAGATCGTCTGCCTCCACGGCCTGCGGCCCCGGATCGAGCAGAGCTACAAGCAGATCAAGGACGAACTGGGCTGGGCCGACTTCCAGGTCCGCTCCGACCGCGCCATCCGCCGCCATCAGACCCTGGTCAACTGAACCGTTCCGGGTTCGGTAGAGATCTCAGCTTGTGGTTGTGGCCTGGGGTTTTGTGCTGGTGAGGTAGTAGTTGGTCTCGTGTTCGGCGGGTG
>NZ_JBIRTN010000038.1:0-28967 GCF_044334705.1 Streptomyces sp. NPDC020731 | reverse complement strand
CCACGCCCGCCCCCGGCTCCACAAGCCCCCCCCCCCGCCGCGCGGCCCCGGGCCGGGGTGCGGGCCGCGCGGCCGGTAACCCCTTCTGTTTCCCCCCCCCCCCCCCCCCCCCCCGCACCCAGTCCACCTCCGCCCGCACTCCCCCGGCCGCGACGCGGTCCACACTGGACTGCGGGAGGCCCCAGTACGGGGTCGTGACCTTGTTCCAGCCGGCCGGGTAGGCGCCGCCGAGCGCCGGGTTGAGGATGACCTACTGGTTGTGGTCGAAGACCCACTGGCCCCGGGTGGACTCCAGCTTGTTGCGCGTCGTCTCCTGGACGAGGCGGTCGTCGACGAAGAAGCGCATGCCGGTCGGAATCCACTCCACCGCGTAGGTGTGCCACTGGTCGGTGCGGCCGCCGTTCGGGTAGGTCTGGCGGGCGCCGATGTCGCCGTCGGCGGAGTAGCCGGGTCCGTGCGGGGCGAGGTGTTCACGGGCGTCGTCGTGGCCCGTGACGAGGACCGCTTCCTGCCGGGGGCACGCCCGTTGTGGCGTCCGGCGATCACCGTGCGCGGCGATCCGCCGGTACGTCTGGCGGCGGGCAAGGAGATCAAGCGCCCCGCGCGTCCGGGCCAGGAGGCCGAGATCGTCGAGGTCGTACCCGAGGGCGACGGCAGCACAGTGGTGATCCAGCTGAACGGCGGCTTCAACAGGGCGCGCAAGCCCCGGCTCCGCCGGGCACGCCGGCCGAGGTCGGCGAGACGGTCACGTACACCTCCGTCGACCCGAAGTCCATGCCGTCCGTCCTGCCCGCGGAGGAGGACACTCCGTGGACCCACGGCGGCCCTCCCCAGCCCTACGAACCGACCGACGAGGACGCGGAGGAGATCTGGGAATGACCACCGCCCCCAAAACCTCGGAGACCGAACCACCCGCCGTCACCCCCGGTGAGCTCGCCGACCGGGCGGTCGCGGGCATCCTGTCGAGCCTGGACACGGCCACCGGCCGGGGCGTGGTCGTGGACTCCCCGCCTGGCGCCGGGAAGTCCACGCTCGTGAAGCGCGCGACGGGCCATCTCACATCGTCCGGCCACCAGCTCATGATCGTCGCGCAGACCAACGAGCAGGTCGACGACCTGGCCGACAACATCGCCCGGGAGTATCCGGACCTCACGCTCGGCCGCCTGCACGCAAGCGGGTTCACGCTGCCCGACCGCGTCCGCCGGCACGCCAACGTGACCGGCAGCAGGGAGATCACCGAACTCCGCGATCTGCCGGTCGTGATCTCCACGGCGAAGAAATGGTCGTACGTGAGACCCGACAAGTGCGCCCCGTGACGCTGGGCGATCGTCGACGAGGCCTATCAGATGCGGTCGGACGCCCTGCTCGCCACGGCGCCACTCTTCGGTCCGGAGGACTCCCAGGTGCTGTTCGTGGGCGATCCGGGCCAGTTGGACCCCTTCGCGACGGTGGACACCGACCGCTGGCACGGCCTGACCTGGGACCCGCTGCGCAACGCGATCGACGTCACCCTGGCCCACAACGAGGATCTGGAGCGCCACCAACTGCCCGTCTCCTGGCGGCTGCCGGAGATGGCGGCACCGCTGGTGGAGAAGGCGTTCTACCCCTTCTACCCCTTCACCTCGGGTACGCGGGCCGCCGACCGCGTCCTCACGTACCGCAGCGCGGCGCACCGCCCGACCCCGCCGGATGCCGTCCTGGCCCGCGCGGCGGAGTCGGGCTGGGGCCTGCTGGAACTGCCCGCCCGGCACACCCTGGACGACGACCCGGAGGTCGCCGAGGCCCTCGCGGCGACGGCGGCCCGCCTCCTGGAGCGCGGCGCCCTGGTCAACGGCGAGCCGCTCACCGAGTCCCGCATCGCGATCGGTGCGGCACGGACGGTCCAGGCCGACGCGGTCCGGGCGCGGCTCGCGGCCTGACGGCGATCACCGTGGACACCGCCAACCGTCTCCAGGGACGTGAGTTCGATGTCACCCTGGTCTGGCATCCACTGTCCGGCCGCCAGGACGCCTCCGCGTTCCACCTGGAGACCGGGCGCCTGTGCGTCCTGCTCTCCCGGCACCGCTTCGCCTGCATCGTGGCGGCCCGCACCGGCATCACCGACCTGTTGGACCGCCACCCGCGCAGCAGCCCGGTGTACCTGAACGTGCCGCCGAAGTTCCCGGACGGGTGGCGGGCGCACCAGGTGGTGATGGAGCACTTGGGGCAGGACGAGCACAAGGTCCACTTCTGATTTCCACACAGTCACCATAGAATCCGTCCGTCCGTGGGGGGCGAGTGCGACAAGGCAAACATGTCGCGCAAGGGGGATGATTCGGAGAGCGCCGGGCCTGCCCGCGTCACCGTTCCCCGGAAGCCGTCCGTGCTTTCCCTCTCCGGACCTGAGCAGCACGACGTGAGAGCAGGGACAAGCGTGACGACCAATCCGGGTGCATTCGGGGGCGGTAGCGATCTGGAGCGCCTCAAGACGATCCTGACGGGTTGGCGCACGTCGCTCGTGGACCTCAGCGGACGCAACCGGCTGTTGAATTTCAGGCACACCCGCACCTCGACGCTGGAACTGTCGGCCCCCTCTCCCACGATCCTGGTGAATCTGCTGGAGGACCGCGCACTGCAGTTCGCCAAGCTCCCTGACGAGGTGCCCTCGGAAGATGAGGAGTCAGTGTGCCCTCCTCCCGGTGAGTACGACGTCGTCACGCAGAAGACCACGGCCCCGGCTCTGCAGCGGGCATTGCGCTCTCTTCGTTCCAAGGCGACGCAGGTGTTCAACGACTACGGTCTGTGGACCCTTCACCTGGGCGTCGGCATGCTGCACTGGCGTGAGGACGGAGCCACCACCACGAGTCAGGCACCGCTGATCCTCTTCCCGGTGGAACTCGTGCGGACACCCACCGGGCTGGAGCTCCTCCAGGCGAACGAGGACGAGGACCCGCAGCTCAATCCCGCGCTGCCCATCAAGCTCGAACAGTTCGGAATCGACTGGGCCCCCGTCGCGGAGACCGACTGCCGTGACGTGACGGCGGTGCTCGAGGCAGTACGCAAGGCCGTGGCCGGCAAGTCCCAGTGGGAGGTGGAGGAGCGCGCCGTCATGAGTCTCTTCGCCTCCCACAAGGAGTCGATGTACCGGGATCTGCTGGAGAACGAGGGCCGGCTCCTCGCGAGTGACCTGGTGCGCGCGGTAGGGGTGGGGCCCGGCGACGCCCTCGCCTCCGACCGCTTCGACTTCGAGGAAGTACCGTCGGAGCGGGTCGACGAGCTGGTTCCCCCGGAAGACACTCCTCTGGTCCTGGACGCGGACACGTCGCAGCGGCAGGCGATCGCGGCAGCCGTGGCGGGCCGATCCTTCGTGCTCGACGGCCCTCCGGGAACGGGCAAGAGCCAGACCATCACCAACATCATCGCCGGTCTGATGCACGCCGGCCGCAGCGTGCTGTTCGTCAGTGAGAAGGCGGCGGCGCTGGATGTCGTACTGCAGCGACTGAAGTCGGTGGGCCTGGACTCCTACGCCTTCGCCCTGCACAGCCGTAACACCAGCCGCAAGGCCGTGGCACAGGAACTGGGCCGCGCACTCTCCGAAGAGCCCCAGGCGACCGGGCTCCCCGACCAGGAGAAAGCCCAGGCCCGTCTCGACCGTGAGGCGCTGTCCATATACGCCACCGCGATGAACGAGGTCCGTCAACCCCTGGGCCGCTCGCTGCACGACGTCATCGGTCAGGCGGGCCGTCTCGACGACGCCCCCGTCGCCTATCTCGCCGCCTCCGCTGACGGAACGCCCCAGCGGTTCGACGCCTCGGCCCTCTCCGCTGCCGATCTGGAGAACGTGCTCAACGCCGCCGACACCGTCGGTGACGCCTGGCAGGCCGTGGCCGACCCTGGTTTTCCCTGGCGAGGGCTGCGCACGGACCGGCCCCATCCCGGCCCGGCGCTGGAGGAGGCACGCACCGCCCTGGACGGCCTCCTGTCCGCCCTCGACGGCTACGAGGCGCTCAACACGGACGGCGCGCAGTTCACCGTGCCGGGCGAGGTCGACCGGCTCATCCGTCTGCTCGGGCTGCTGGAAGGACGGCTCCCGGTGCCCGAATGGTGGCTGACCGACGCCGACATCGCGCACACCGTGACGGATCCCGTCGAGTCCTTCCTCGACGCGTCGCGTCGCGTACGGCGCGCCCAGCAGTCCGCGCAGGATCTGGTCGGCGAGCGCTGGCAGGAGGTGTCTCCCCGTCTTCGTTCCGAGCCGCCGGCCGCGGAGCAGGCTCTGTCCTCCCTCGAGCCCCGCGGGCTGGATCTGGCCGGGCTGACCGAGCGGCAGGCGGAAGATGTCAGGCGCGACTTCGGCGGCATGGCCGACCTGCTGGGGGGAACAGCCGTCTCGGCTCGAGAGCTCGCCCGGACCCTCGGCATGGACGAACCGGGGTCACTGGCCGAGGTGAGGACGCTGTGTGATCTGGCGGACCTGTCCGGTGTTCCGCACCGTCCGTTGGAGGCGTGGTTTACTCCGGAGGGATGCGCCGCCGCGCAACAGGCGGCTCTCCGTCTGGTGCGGGCCTCGCTCGACGAGTTCGAGGCGCGGCGCGACCGTACGGTGGCAGCGCGCAAGGCCGCACACGAGCAAGCGGGGTCGGGCTGGGCGGACGTGCCGTCCCACCTGCCCCGAGAACCGGAGGCCGCGGAGCTCGCACTCGGCGTCCTGGAACCGTCTGGTGCCGACCTTACGGGCCTCGGCCGGGCCAAGGCCGACGCGCTGGCCTCCCGCTGGGGTGTCCTCGCCGAAATGCTGGAGGGCACCGCACAGTGCGCGACGGACACGGCGGACCTGTTGGGTTGCGAACCACCGGACAACTCGTCCGCGACACGGTCGATCGCGGAACTGGCCGTGCTGGCGACCGGTGTCCACCGTGCTCCCGGCAGCTGGTTCGACCCGGCGATACTGCCTCGAGCGCGCCGCGTGGTGGACGAACTGCACCGCCTCATGGACGTCCTCGAGAGTGCCCGGCAGGAGGCCCAGGGCGTATTCGGTCCCGACACGCCCCGCACAGAGTGCCTGACCGACGCGGTGCGCCGTCTCGCGGAGAACGGCCGGCGTTTCGCCGCCGGTCTGTCCTCCCAGGTCCGAGCGGACCGGAAACTCGTCGGGGGCATCAGCACCGGCGGTTCCTGGAACAGCGGTCTGCAGGACGAGATGGCCAAAGCCGCCGCCTGGCAACAGGCGCACCGGGCCGTGCGCACCGCGGTGACCGAGCACAGGGACCTCCTCGGTCCCTACGCCGGTGACGAGCTGCCCGACCTCGGCGCGGTGGACGCTGCGCTCCGCCAGGCCGAGGAGGCGCACCGGATCGCCCCGTCCGTGGTGGTGGATCCGGCCCGTCGCCGCCGTCTGGCCGCACAGCTCTCCCATGAGTCGGCTCCTGACCCCGCCCTGTATGAGTGGGGCAAGCGACTGGAGGACGACCTGAGCACGTGGGCGGCGGCGCGGCGGGAGCCGCTGCTGCGCGGACATCAGGCGGCTCTCGACCGTCTCGGTCCAACTTCGGCCGCCGCGTGGTTGCACGCCCATGTACCGGCTCTGGAAGACGCCGTACGGCTCATCGACACAGTCCAGTCCACAGGTCGCCGGGAGTTCACCGGGGAAGCGGGGCACACCCTCGCCTCGGCCCGTGCCGCGATAGGTACCGCCCACACCGCGCAACGGGAGGACGCTGCCTTCGTGGCTCGGGAAAGCAGCGACAAGAAGCTGCTGTGCACCTGGTACGCGGGGCTGGACACCCGCCTCGAGACCCGTCCGGACGCCGGCGGCAACACGACGGTCGAGGACGAACTGCTGCGGCGCGCGATGCGCCTGCCCGAGCCGGACCATAAGTCCGGCTCGGAGAGAGCCGTATCCGAAGCCCTTGAGCTACTGGGTGAGTACGCGCCGGACGGACGGCCTCACACGGCCGCCCTCGCTGCGGCGCTGACCGCCGCTTCGGAGGCACACAGGTTGGCCGGTCCGGTCCTGGCGGATCCGGCACGGCGAAGTGGCGCCGTCCGCGCTCTCCGTGCCGGTGAGCCGGCCGTTCGGGGACTGCTCGAGACGGCTGCCCGCCTGCGGGCGGAATGCGCCGAGTGGGAAGCCTTCACGAACACTCCTTCCTTGGCTCCCTCCGCTTTCGCGCTGCGAGCCCTGTCCCTTCCTGAAGCCATGGTGTGGCTGCGTGCCCACCTCGACCCGTTGGACGAGGCCTCTTCCCTGATCCACTCCGTGGCTCGTGCGGCCGATGCCTCGCAACGGGGAGCCGACTGGCTGTCCCTTGGCGGCGCCCGCTCCTGCGTCGCGGCCGTGGTGGCGGCGCGCACCGCCGAGGAGGACTTCCTTCGGGCCGAAGCAGAGCACCGCCGTCTGCTCGGCGATCTGTACGACGGGTTGCGCACTTCTCGGAAGGCCGTCAACGACGCCCTGGACTGGACCCTCCGTGCCAGACGTACCGCCTCCGCCACCGGCGCGGCTGCTCCCCTGACGGTCGAAGCCGCCCGTCTGCTGCTGAACGCGACACCCGATCCGTCGGTGGAGCGCCGCAACCGCGACTGGCTGGAGCGGATGGAGGTGCTCGTCGGCCACTTCGCACCGGCACGTGCGGCGGAGATCCGCTCCGAGCTGGAGGCCGGACTCACTTCAGCCGATGTGCTTCTCACCCGCATGTCCGACGATCCCTACGGTCCGGACGCCTGGATCCGTTCCGCCGGGGCCCGCGATGTGCTGGGCGGTTACGGCCTGGAAGAGCTGCCGACCCAGCTGGCGGACCGCGACGTACCGGCGTCGTTGTTCCGTGTGGCCGTGGAGCGGACCGTTCTGCGGGCCTGGGTGGAGCACCAGTCGGCGACCGACAGCCGGCTCTCCGTGGTGCGGGCCACCGACAGGGACCAATTGGTGGAGCGCTATCGCCGACTGGACCGCGGGCTGGTGCAAGCCGCCCATGCGACGGTGATCGACTCCTGCAACGCACGGCGTCCCCGCAGAGCGACGACGGGGCAGGCCGCGATCCTGAGCCGTCAGGCGAAGCTGCAGCGACGGCACAAGCCGGTGCGGCGGCTGCTGGACGAGACCCGGGACGTCGTGCGGCGGCTCAAGCCGTGCTTCATGATGAGCCCGCTGACGGTGAGCCAGTATCTGCCGGCGGACTTCCGCTTCGACGTGGTGATCTTCGACGAGGCGTCCCAGGTTCTTCCGCAGGACGCCGTGAACGCCATTTACCGCGGTGACGCCCTGATCGTGGCGGGCGACCCTCGGCAGCTCCCGCCGACGTCGTTCTTCAGCGCGGGCAGTGACTCCGACGATGACGACGAGTTCGACGAGGAGGTGCCCGACTCCTTCGAGTCCATCCTGGACGCCTGCAAGGCCAGCGGTGTGCTGCGCGAGCTGTCGCTGCGCTGGCACTACCGGAGCCGCCACGAGAACCTGATCGCCTTCAGCAACCACGAGTTCTACGACAACTCCATGGTCGTGTTCCCGGGCGCGGTCACCGACGGTCATGACGTGGGCGTCGCCTTCTACAAGGCCGACGGCGTGTACGACCGCAGCAACAAACGGGACAACGTCCGCGAGGCCGAACTGGTGGCCGAGCGGGTCATCCACCACTTCTCGACCCGGCCGCACCTGACGCTGGGCGTCGTCACGCTCTCCAAGGCACAGGCGGACGCCGTCGAGGACGCCGTCATCAAGGCACGCAGGTCCCGCCCCGACCTCGACGGGCACTTCACCGAGGACCGGCTGGGCGGCTTCTTCGTGAAGAATCTGGAGACGGTGCAGGGTGACGAGCGTGACGTCATCGTCCTGTCGGTCGGCTACGGTCCCGATGCCCAGGGCAAACTGCGCGCCACGTTCGGCCCGATCAACCGCGAGGGCGGTTGGCGGCGTCTGAACGTCGCCGTGACCCGTGCGCGTCACCGGGTGGAGGTCGTGGCCTCCTTCCACGGCGCGGACCTGCCGGACAGCGCGAACAAGAGCGTCCAGCACCTCAAGCGCTACCTGCAGTACGCGGAGCAGGGCCCCGCGATCTTGGCGACGGCATCACCCGACGCGGACGCCGCCCCGGAGAGCCCGTTCGAGGAGGACGTGCTCGGCACACTGCGCGGCTGGGGCTACGACGTGCAGCCCCAGGTGGGCGTGGCGGGCTTCCGGATCGACATGGCGGTCCGGCACCCGGGAGCACCCGGCTCGTACGCGCTGGGCATCGAGTGCGACGGCGCGATGTACCACTCCTCGCGCGCGGCCCGTGACCGCGATCGGCTGCGCGAGGAGATCCTGCGCGGCCTGGGCTGGAACCTGCACCGGATCTGGGGGACCGACTGGTATCGCAACCGCAAGGACGCGCAACGGCGGCTGAGAGAGGCCGTGGAGGCCGCCTGCGCGGCCGATCCGTACGCACCGTCCGTCCCGGAGGCCGCGCCGGCTCCCGTGCCCGCCGCGGCACCGACGGAGGTGGCGATCGTGCCGGTGACCGAGTCCGACCGCTCGGAATGGAGCCGGCCGTACCGCGCGCTGGGCTGGGAGGAGTTGCATGACCTGAAGGAGGTCCTGTGCACGGCCGCTGGGCTCCCGGGAATCGATCTCCGCGACCCCGCGGCCCGGAAAGTGGTTGCCGAAGTGGCCCTGCACATCGTCACCGTGGAAGGCCCCGTCGAGGAGGACGTTCTCATCGGCCGGGTCCGCAGCGCGTGGCTGCTCGACCGCTCGGGTCAGATCGTGCAGAGCAGCATCCGCGATGCCCTGGCGCGGCTGCGCAAGAAGAACAAGGCCGTGCGGTCCGGCACCGTGTGGGACCTGCCCGGCCGGGACGTGACGGTGGCCCGCACCCCGAGCCCGGACTTCGACCGCAAGAAGGTCTCCCAGGTTCCCACCGCGGAGCGCCGGATCGCCCTGCTCGGCATCCTGTCGGAGTCACCGGGCATGGTCCGCGAGGAGCTGGCCAGGGAAACGGCCCGCTTCTTCGGGTGGCTGCGCCTGGGCCCTGACATCAAGGCCGCGTTCGACCGGGACATCGAGGGTCTGATCGCCGATGGACTCGTCACCACGGGCCCGTCGGGGCTCGTTCCGGTGGAGGACTCGGCCGGGTGACCATGCTGGGGGCTTCACATCCGCCACTGCGAGAAGTCCCCAGCAGAGTGGTTCGGAATGTTGGAAAAGCGCCGCGGAGTCGGCAGGTGAGGGGACGAACGATGGGTGCGGCTTTATTGGCGCTTGCGGCTGCGGTGATCGGGGGCGGAGTGTCCCTGGCCTCGGTGTTCCTTGCACAGCGCGGTGCGGAACGTGGTTGGGCTCGTGAGCACGAACGGATCGAGCGGCATCGCCGGGAAGACCGGATCCGTGAGTGGGACAGCCGACTGCTCGATGAACGACGTGCCGCATACACGCGGTTGCATGCCGCGGCACGGGCAGCCCGGGACTCCCTGGCGGGCTGCATGCACGATCTGCGCCGGGACGGCGCCCTGGAGGAAGCACGGAGGGCTGAACTGGAGGAGCGTTGGAGCGTCTACGTCGTTCAGCACGCGGAGTCCCACATGATCGTGTCCGATGACGTACTGCCCGTCCTGGGAGCCGCCAACGGTTTGCTGCGGAAGATCTATGGGCTGGTCAAGCGTCTGGACGCGGGGCAACCGCGGCAGGGGGAGACCGTCGAAGAGCTGAGTCGGCGGGTGGACGGCCTCTGGGAGAAGCTGTCCGACCTACGGGATGAGATGCGCCGTGATCTCGGCGTCACCGCACGAGTGGAGGCTCCGAGCAGGTAAGCGGGTTCCGCGCCTCCGCAGGACACGCGTCTCAGGCTGAGCCGCTTGAGGCTACGAAACGTACGGATTCCGACAGTACGGATCTGGCGCCCTCGAAGTCGGCCAGACGGGACGCGACCGTGGCGACGGCGAGGCGTTCGGGAAGTGCGGCGGAGAACTTCAGGCCACGTACGGCGCGAGGGTCCACGTCGGGCAGGACCAGACTCTCGCCGACGCTCTCCCGGGCCGTGCGCCAGTCGGCCGGGGTGAGGTCCTCGCGCAGGCGCAGCCAGCAGTCGGTGGGGCGTTGCAGCGGGTCGGTGACCGACTGGAGTGTGGCCGCGAGGGTGGCGTTGGCGCGGTAGCCGGCCCAGGTCCACCAGCGCACGTCGCTGCCGGTGCGGGTGACCAACGTGCCGGCTGGGTGCACGGTGTCGGGTGCGTCGCTTTCGCGTTGCTCAGCCAGGCACGCCTCGGCGCGCCGGGTGAGGGAGACGGGCGGATCCGCGCCCAGCAGCACCTCGCGCATGGCGCGGGTCAGGGCGTACGACAGGCCGGCGATGCCGCCGTTCATCCACTTGGCGACGCCGCCTCCGTCGGCGGGTTCGACGAAGACGCGTTTGCGCAGCCAGTCGATGTACGTCACCTGCCAGCTGCGTCCGCCGAGCAGCAGGCGCCGCGGGCCGGGGCGTTCCTCGGTGAGCACGCTCGGATCGGTACGGCCGATCTCGGTGCGCCCGGACAGGACGGTGAACTGCGGCGGCGCGGTGAAGGACGCGGTGAGTTCGATGAAGTGCCGCTTGCCGAAGCGGCGTTCCGCCTCGGGGCCGACGAACAGCAGGCCGCCGTCGTTGTCGAGGTAGCCCTCGTCGGTGAGGAAGCGCAGGATCGGGGCGGCGGAGCGGTCGAAGGGCGCGAGTCCGTTCCACTGCCGGTCCCACAACTGGTCGCCGAGTTTGTGCTGTTGCAGGGTGACGGCGAGGAGCTGCTGGGCCACGAGGTGGCGCGGCTCGGGCGGTGGGAGGACCGGTTCCACCCAGCCGCGCGACCACAGCAGCAGCAACCCAGCCGCTTGGAGCAGCGTGTCCTTACGGGTGGTGAGGAACAGGCAGTTGCGTACGGTGCCGGAGCGACGGCCGGTGCGGCCGATGCGCTGCAGGAAGGAGGCGACGGAGGCCGGTGAGTCGATCTGGATGACGCGGTCCAGATCGCCGACGTCGATGCCGAGTTCGAGGGTGGAGGTGGAGACGATGACACAGTCGCGCGCTTCTGCGAAGGCCTGCTCGGAGCGGGTGCGTTCGTCGACGGAGAGGGAGGCGTGCGACAGGAAGACAGTCACCTCGCGGGCGCGCAGGGCGGCGCCCAGTTCCTCGACCTGGCGGCGTGAGTCGCAGAAGACGAGGCGTTTCTCCCCCCGGTGCAGGGCGGCGATGAGCTTGGCGGCGTTGTCGAGGGAGCCCACGTAGTCGAGTTCCACCTCGCCGGCGGGCCTGTGGGACGGAGCCGCACCGGCCTGCTCCCCGCGTGTGGCCGTGCCGGTGGCGGGCAGGTGGACGCCCGGCGCAACGACCTTCCCGGTACGGCTCCCGACACCGGCCCCCTGCAGCCAGCGCAGCAACTGCTCGGGGTTGCCGACGGTCGCCGAGAGTCCGACGCGCTGGATGGGGCGGCCGGTGACCCGCTCCAGCCGTTCGAGCACGGCCAGCAGGTGCCAGCCCCGGTCGTCGCCCGCGAAGGCGTGCACCTCGTCGACGACGACGGTCCGTACGCTCCCCAGCAGCCGCGCGTGGTCGGTTTTGACGCCGATCAGCATCGCCTCGAGCGACTCGGGCGTAGTGAGCAGGATGTCTGGCGCCTCGGTGCGGATGCGCTGTCGCTGCGACTCTTTTGTGTCGCCGTGCCAGAGGGCGGCGCGCCGTCCCAGCCACTGGGCGTAGGTGTCGACGCGACCGACCAGGTTGTTGAGGAGCGCCTTGAGCGGACACAGGTAGAGCACCGACGTGCCGGTCCACCGTTGTCCGGCCATCGCCGACAGCAGCGGGAAGCAGGCCGCCTCGGTCTTGCCGCCTGCCGTCGGGGCCAGCAGCACGGCGTCCTCACCGTCCATGAGCGGGGTGATCGCCGCCCGCTGGAGGGGGCGCAGGTCGGGCCAGCCGAGGGTGTTGACGATGTGGTGCAGGACGACGGGGTCGAGCCGGTCGAGTACATCACCCTCTCCCCCGGCCGGGCTGTCGCCGTCCGCCATCACAGCTCCAGGTCGATGTCGTCGGCGGACGCGGAACCACCGGTGACCGTGGCGGCCAGGTTCCGTTCCACGTCGGTGAGTTCGCTGCTTGCGACGGTCAGCTTGTAGTGCCGGCGGGGGTCGAAGTCGTCGAACTGGTCCACCCGGTCGAGGACGTCCCCGACGAGCTTCTTCAGGAACAGCCGGGGCGCCACTCCGACCTTCCCGCCCAGCGCTCCGCCGACGGCCCGCGCGAGGTCCGCGACGTAGGCGTCGTCGACGACTGTCCGCACACGCTCGGGCGACGTGGCGGCGTCCGCGTACAGGTCCCGGATGGTGGCGCCGAGGCCGACCAGGGACTCCTGGGTGAAGCCGGGCAGCCGGATCTGGACGGCGCGGGGGTTGTCGAAGCGCGGGTCGGTGGTGAAGTCGGTGGCGAGCCGCTGGGCGAGTGGGGCCAGGCGCTGCACGCCCTGCTGGCCGTCGTAGAAGGCCGGCGTGCCGGTGATGACGAGGTACAGACCGGGGAAGCGGCCGGAGTGCACCTCGTCGATGAGCTGCCGCAGCGCGTTGAGCGCCTTGTCTCGGGCGTCGGAGCGGACCCGTTGCAGCGTCTCGACCTCGTCGAGGACGACGAAGAGCCCGGTGTGCCCGGAGTCGCGCAGCACGGTGAGGAGCCCCTGGAGGAAGCCGAGGGCACCGAAGTGGTCGAGGTCGCCGCGCACCCCGGCGGACCGGCGGGCGGAGGCGGCGACGTGCGGCTGACCGCCGAGCCACGCCAGGACGGCCGCGGCGGTCGCCTCGTCGCCGTCGGCGAGGGCGGTCCGGTAGCCGCGCAGTGCGGTGGCGAAGGACGGGGCGTGCCGGGACACCTCGGCGAGCCGCGCGACGAGCAGCTTCTCCACCTCGCCGGGCAGTTCCTCCTCGGTCGCGCCGGCGGCGAGGGCGTCCTCCTCCAGGGCGTAGAACCAGGCGTCGACCACCGGGCGCAGGGCGCTGGGCGGGAAGCTGGAGGTGGTGAGGCGCTCGGTGAGCCGCCGGTAGACGGTCTCCAGCTTGTGCAGCGGCGTCTCGTTCTCGGAGACCTGGATCTCGGCCACGGCGAAGTTCCGCCGCTTGGCCCGCTCCCCCAGCCAGCGGGTGAAGAAGGTCTTGCCGGACCCGTACTCACCGCGCACGGCCTTGAACACGGACCCGCCGGACGCGACAGCGTCCAGTTCCGCGTCGAGGGCCGCCTCGAACCGGTCGAGCCCGGTGGCCAGCAGGTCGAGCCCGCTCTCGGGTACGGCGCCGCGGCGTAGGGCGTCGATGACGGTGCGGCGGCGGGCGGCGCTCACCTGGGCGGGGCGCTTGGATCCGGTGGTGCTCACGGGGAACAGTGTTCCATCTCCTCGTGCCTCAGCACTCAGGCGAAGGTGCACGATGTCCAGTTCACCCTCATTGTGCACTTCTTGTGTTCCTCGCCGTTCTCGTGGTGCGGGGTGGCAAGTAAGGGATCGACGGCTCCGTACGCCGCAGCCGCCACTGGTGACGTCGGCGATGTCGGAGTTCCCGCCGGACTCCCATATGCTCCTGGGGCAGTTGGTGTGAACAGTGCATTTGGGGGGCGCGGAGCACATGGCCGACGAGATCAAGTACGAGTACAAGACCGTGCAGACCGTTCGCGGCACCGACGGCTTGGTGATCTCGAAGATGCAGAAGGACGGCTGGGAGTTCGTCGAACAGACCCAGGGCGCGCTCCGCTCCACCCTCAGCTTCCGTCGGCCGAAGAAGCCCCAACCGTGGCTCCTGATCGGCGCGGCGACCGCCGTCCTCGTGATCCTGGCCGTCGTCATCGGCACCGCCTCCGCACTCAGCGACGGAGACGAGAAGAAGGACGAGTCGGCCGAACCGGCGGCCGCTGCGAGCGAGAAGCCTTCCACCACGCCGACTCCGACCGCGACCGAGCCGGCTGCCGCCGAGGTGATCACGCCTGAGAACAACCCGAAGTTTGCGGCCTTGCTGAAAACGGCGGACACCTGCGACGACGCGAACGTGGACTTCGCGACCAAGTATGAGGGCCAGACAATCGCGTTCAACGGCTCGATCGTTCACATGACGCCCCACGGTGACTACGACACCCGCTACGACTTCCTCCTGGGCCCTGGCGACAAGGGGCCGAACACGACGGTCGGCCCGGACTTCAAGTTCGAGGACGTCAACGTCTTTGAATTGAAACTGACCGGCAAGGAGATCCCCGCCACCGTCGGCGTAGGCGACAAGTTCCGCTTCGTCGCTGAGGTAGGCGAATTCAACGCGGTCCAGTGCCTCTTCTTCCTCGACCCGATCTCGACGGAAACCCGGTAGCGAACCCTTCTCCGCCAGGGAGACGGGGGCAGGAGGCTCAGTCAAGCGTCCTGCTCGACGACCGCGTGCTACCGGTGCAGACCAGTTGCAGTGCGAGGTGTAGTGCCTGCAGGGGCGGCCCACCAATGGCGGGCCGCCCCTGTCTGTCTCGTTCGCCGCAGGTCTCAGCGATGCGCTGTCGCTCTCTTCGAAGCCTTGGGCCCTGAAACCTCGGCCGGACGGTGCTTGCGGTGATCTCGTTCCTCCGCGAACCGGCTTGACCGTCACCACAGAGCACTGCTGGAATCACTCTCCGTACAGGTAACAGGGCGGGAAGTGGAGTCACATATGGCGGCCCTCGACAACGTGAAGCTCAAGGACGTTCTGGCGGATGTCGCCTCGGGGTCCTTACAACTGCCCGACTTCCAGCGGAACTGGAAGTGGGACGACGACCGGATCCGGGCGATCATCGCTACAGTCACGCTGGACTACCCGCTCGGTGTCGTGATGACGCTGCAGACCGGCGGCGCCACCCGGTTCCGCTCCCGGACCCTCACCGGCGCCCGGCCGGACGGGGACCCGGCGGCCGACCTCCTGCTGCTGGACGGGCAGCAGCGCCTCACCTCCCTCTTCCAGGCCCTGTGGCTGGACGCCCCGGTGGAGACGGCGGACACCCGGAACAAGCCCATCCAGCGCTGGTATTACGTCGACATCGCGAAGGCCGTGGGGCCGTCCGCGGACCGCGACGAGGCCATCGTGTCCGTGCCGGCCGACAGGGTGCTGCGAACGGACTTCAACCGCACCGTGGTGCTGGACCTGAGTACCACGGAGGCCGAGTGCGCGGCCGGTCTCTTCCCCCTCCACTTCGTCTTCGACGCCCAGCGCGTGAACGAGTGGAAGAAGGCGTACATCAAGGCGGACGAGGACCGGAACTGGGACCTGTGGGGCCAGTTCGACGAGGCGGTCCTCCAGCAGGTCCGCGCCTTCCAGGTCCCGATGATCCGGTTGGCCGCCTCCACCTCCATGGACGCCGTCTGCGCGGTGTTCGAGCGGGTCAACACGGGCGGCGTGCCCCTGAACGTCTTCGAACTGCTCACCGCCACCTACGCCGGGGACCGCGACTACGTGGAGCGGACCGGGGACTACTACCAGCTTCCCGAGGTGTGGCGGGAGATCAAGGAGGGGTTGGCGAGCAAGTACCCGGTCCTCGGCCGCTTGGAGAGCGGCCTGGAGAACGGGCTGAGCAGCATCGACTTCCTGCAGGCCATCGCCCTGGTGCGCACCTGGGAGCGCAAGCAGGAGGGCGTCGGGACCACGGTGTCCTGCAAGCGCCGCGACCTGCTGGACCTCCCTCTGGCCGACTTCGTCCGCCTGGCGCCCAAGCTCGCCGACGCCTTCGCGTGGGTGGGCGACTTCCTGGAGCGGCAGTGCATCGTCCGCCCGGCCGACCTGCCGTACCGGACGCAGCTCATCCCGCTCGCGGCCGTCCGCGCCATCCTGGACACGGCGACGGACGGTCTGGGGGCGGAGGAGAAGATCGAGCAGTGGTACTGGTGCGGGGTGCTCGGTGAGATGTACGGCGGCTCCACGGAGACGCGCTTCACCAAGGACGTCGAGCAGCTCGTCCCCTGGATCGGGCAGGACGAGAGGGCGCCCGAGACGGTCACGGAGGCGTTCTTCTTCACCGACCGCCTCGACACCCTCACCACCCGCAACAGCGCCGCCTACAAGGGCATCTACGCCCTGCTGATCAAGCAGGGCGCGGTGGACTGGCACCACACGGACGCCCCGCTCAGTCCCGGCAGGCTGGACGAGTACGGTGTGGACGTCCGGCAGATCTTCCCCAAGGCGTGGTTCCGGCGGGGCGACAGCCACGACCTGCCTACGAGTTCGATCGTGAACAAGACGCCCTTGTCCTACCGTGCGGCGATGGACATGACGGGGGCGCCGTCATCGTACCTGTCCACGATGATCGCCGCGTCCGACATGCGTCCCGAGTGGTTCGACGACGTCCTGACCACCCATCTGATCGATCCGGACGCACTGCGCGAGAACGACTACGAGCGCTTCTACCGTGACCGCTCCAAGCAGTTGCAGGAGCTCGTGCACTCCGCCATGGGCAAGAGGACGATGCTCCGCGACCTGCCGGAGGACGACGCCCGATGACGACCAGGCCGCACGAGCGGGACGTCTCCTCGCTCAAGGGCAGGACCGTGTCCGTGCAGGAGATCCTCGACCTGTTCGAGGTCAGGGTCCGCGACCACCGGACGGTGCACCGCATCTCGCAGGCCCTGACGGACGCCGGGCTGACCACGCTGCCGGACTTCGCCGTCTGCGGTCTGCGCAGCACGGTCGACGTCGTGCCGCTGGCGGCCGTTCCCGCGCAGCGTACGCCGGCCGACACGGACGACGAGGCCGACGCCACGGACGAGGCCCTGCCCTCGCACGTCCTGCCGCAGCGGCTGCTGCTCGGCGACATCCCGTCGGCACGGCGTGGTGTGGTGTCCGTGGGCCCGGGCACTCCGCTGTCCCAGACGACCTTCCTCATGCGTACGAAGGGTCTCGCCCAAGTGCCGGTGACCACCGGCATGGCGCAGGTCCACGGGGTCGTCACCTGGGGGTCCGTGGCCAAGATGTACGAGGCGGGGAAGGCGGCCACCCTCGACAACGCGATGGAGAAGGACTCGCTGCCCGTCGCCGACGCCCGTCAGGAGTTCTTCGCCGCCCTCCCAGTCATCCGCGAACACGGCTACCTGCTCGTCCGCGGCGACGACGGCTGCCTCTCCGGTATCGTCACCGCCGCGGACGTCACGGACCGCTTCGAGGGCGCGGCACGCCCCTTCTTCATCGTGGGCGAGATCGAGTCGCTGCTGCGCCGCTGTCTGGGCGCGGCACTGGACGCGGAGGCCATCAAGGCGGTCCAGACGAACAAGAAGCCGGAGCACCGCACCGGCCAGGTGTCGGACCTCATGTTCGGCGACTATCTGAGGCTCCTGGACGGCGACCAGACGAAGCAGTCCTTCGCCGAGCGGGCCGACCGCAATTGGGAGGCGCTGAAGTGGCCGAACATGCCCCGGGAGCAGTTCGTCGGCCTGCTGAAGCGGGTGAAGGACATCCGTAACCGGATCGCCCACTTCGACGAGAAGCCGCTCCCACCGGAGATGATCGACGAGCTGACGACCTTCGCGAAGGTGCTGCGGGCGTTCGCGTCGTGACCAGCGGCGGGGTGCCCCGGGCCCAGAGCCCGGGGCACCCCGAGTCGTGTCGTCAGCCCGCTCCGAGGGCGAACTGCTCGCGCAGCAGCGCCTCGTGGAGCCGTAGCGTGCGGCCGTCCGGCAGGGTCTCCAGGACCTGCACTCCGTCGTAGTTGAGGAGTTGCCGCAGGACGGCGGCGAAGCCGTCGCCCCGGGTGACGGGCATGCCGGCGCGCTGGGCGAGGGCGGTCACGGGCAGGGTGCCGCCCGCGTCCAGCAGGGCGGCGATCGCCTTGTGGACCTGCTCCTGCTGCGGCTTGCGGGCCAGTCCGCCGAGTTGCGCCTGGTACGTCTCCGAGTCGAGCAGTGCCGTCACCAGCGTCTCGGTGCGGGAGACGACGGTCGGGGTGAGCAGGGCGTCGTCTCCCCCGGCCGTCAGCGCCACGTCGAAGAGCGACCCGTGGTGCATTCGGGCGACTTCTGCCTGGTCCTTCTTGGCCTTCGCCGTCGGCTTCTTGGGAGCGGGAGCCGTTGCGGCCACCGGCCGAGCGGCGTGCTCGTCCGGTAGCGGTGCCTTCCCGGTCTCCTCCGGAGCCCACCAGACCGGTCGCTGGTCGCCCAGTTCCCGCCATCCCCTGGGGGGCTCCGCGCCGAACGGCAGGAAGGCGAGCACCGGGATGGTGACCTCGGCGAGCGACGCCCCGCCGTGGTAGCCGGCCTTGAGGGCGGTGTAGCGGGAGTCGGCGTCCCACAGGGCGACGATGGACGCGCCGGGCTCGGGCCAGACCACGCGCGGCCCGGTGAGGGCGATCTCCCGTTCGGCGAGCGGGCCACCGCCGGGCAGGCGGTGGCGTGCGGAGGCGGGATCGGCGGCCGTGTCGACCTTCGTGCCGTGCCGGTCGACGACATGGCCGTGGTCGCTGGTGAGGACGACCGCCATGCCTTGGGTGGCCGCCACCCGCAGCAGGTCGCGCAGGCCGGGGACGTCGTCCACCCGCCAGGCGCCGTCGCCGAGCTTCTGCTCCTTGGCGAGCCGGTCGTCGATGGCGTTGAGGACGACGGCGACGTGGGTCCTGCCGTCGGCCAGTGCCTCCGTGAGCGCCGGGCCGAAGGTCTCGCCCGCGGTCTCGGTGCGCAGGTCGTCCTTGTGGAACACGGCGGCCGGGGACCCGCCCCACAGTTTCAGTGCGGGGAAGAGCCTCTTCTCGTCGGCCTGGGCGCCCTTCGTCAGGGTGCCCGTGAAGAGGGAGGTACGGGACACGGCCGTCACGGTGGGCAGGGCGGCGGCCATCGCCCGTCGATACGGGGTGTCGCCCTCGGGCAGCGGGTCGAACTCCGCCCAGGAGCGGCGCAGTTCCTCACCGAGCTCGTTCGCGATGGCCGCGCTCATGCCGTCGAGGACGAGCAGCAGCGCCCGCCGTTCTTCCCCGCGCCGCACGAGCGGGCCGACCACGCGGTCGAGGAAGGTCTCGACGGTGAGCATGGAGCCGGGCTGGGTGCCGGCCTGCGTCCAGGAGGCCAGGGAGCGCGCGAAGGACGCGTCGATCTGCCGGCGCCGGTCCCTGACGCGGGTGCCGAGGGTGTCGTAGGCGGCCTTGAGGACGGGGTCCGGGTCGCCGCCGGCCTCGATGTGCTCCAGGGCGAGGTCCGCCCAGCCGGACTCGGCGACGTGCCGCTGCAGGGCGTCGGCGACGGTGGGGGCGTCGGCGGACGGGTCGGTGGCCAGCCAGCGGGCGAGGCGCTGTCCCATGCGGGCGCGCTCGATGCGGGCGGACTCCTCCGGCTCGGCGGCGAGCCGGTGGTTCTCCAGACGGCGGACGGCGTCCGCCACCGCGGTCGTGTCGCCGGTGGCGAGGGTCCGGCCGACGGCGGTGAACCGGGCCTCGAGCCCGCCGCGCAGGACGGGGCTCGCCGCAACGGCTTCCTCCGCGCCGAACTGGCGGGCCAGCGCGGCTGCCCGGTCGAGCACGATGCCGGTGGTGCGGCGTGCCTCGCGGGCCCGGTCGGCGTCGGTGCCGCCGGTGCGGTGCCCGGCCGCCAGCAGCGTGGTCACGTACTCCTCGGCGGCCCGTCCGAAGACGGTCACCAGGGCGTCGAGCTGGTCGCCGGTCGCCGGGGGCTGATCGCCGAAGTAGCGTTCGGCACGACCTCGGGCCCGGTAGGTCTCGGGGGCGGGTTCGGCGTGCTGCCACAGTGCCGCGCACACGAGGCCGAAGGCGGCGGCGTCCGCGCCGCGTTCGGCGTCGACGAGGGCGAGCAGGGCCCGGCCGGCGAGGCCCGCCTGGTCCTCCTCGCCGAGGAAGGCGGCCAGTCCGGCGCGTTCGGGGCCGCGCAGGGCGAGGACCCGTTCGGGGGCGCCGGGCCGGGTCGACCAGTGCAGCAGGACCTGGGCGTCGAGCCGGTCGTCGCCGGGGCGACGTGTGCCGCCCTCGGTGTCGTAGCGGCCCAGGCGCAGGCGGCGCTGGGCGAGCGCGGTGAGGGCGTACTGGCGGGACAGCCAGCCTCCGGGGACGGGCGGCCAGCCGCCCTGGGTCGGCGGAGTGGCGTCGAGGAGTGCCTCGGCGGCCCAGTTGACGTCCTTGAGCCGGGGGTCTATCTGCCGGGCGCCGAACGCCTCACGGACGACGTCCCAGCTGTCGACCGTGTCGATGCGCAGCTTGTGGACGCGGGCGAGGATCGCCGGGTCGAGTTCGTGCTGCTCCCGGTCGGTGAGAACGACCAGGACGGCGGGGCCGGGACGGCGGCCCGCCAAGTGGTCCAGGACGAGTTCGTGGACGGCGAGCGGCGACGGCGCCACCGCGACGCCGGCCGTGCGGCCCTCGCCCCAGACGGGTTCGGCGGGGCCGTCCCACTGGGGTGCGGACCGCAGCAGCACGACCCGGCGCCGCCCCTGCTCCTCCCCCGTCAGGGAGGCGGCCAGGTGCGTCTGGGAGGACAGGTACTGGGTGACGGTCGCGGTGTTCAGCCGCACCGCACCCGGTACGACGGTGGCGGTGTCCGTCATTCGATGACCTGCCAGGTGATCTCGATGGCCGCATCGGGGTGGCGGGCGGCCAGGTCGGCCAGCTCCGCCCCGAGGTCGGCGGCAGCTTGGGACACAGTCGTACTGCGGCGTCCGGACTTCCGCGCCGTACCGCCGCCGTTCGCCGGGGAGGGCGTCTCCTGAGGCTGGGTGTAGGAGATGCGGGGGTCGCTGGACGGGGTGTTCAGAGGCAGGTCGTCGGCCCGGTCCTGCGGCCTGACGGGTGCGGGCGGCGGGGTGGCGGCGGCCTGGGTTCGCTTGATCAGGGCGACGACCTCGCGCTGGGTGCGGGCGAGCGTGTCGCGCAGATCGGCGGTGCGCTGGTCGTCTCGGGCCACGTTGCGCAGCGAGTCGAGCAGCGCCTCGCCCTCGGGGCCGAGTCCGGCGGCGAGCTCCAGGGTGCTCCAGGGCGCGGAGGCTACGGCCTCCGCGACCGCGCGGGCCTTCTTGATGGAGGTGCCGTACCGGTCGGCGCTGGTCTCGCCCAGGTCGAAGGAGGCGAGTGCCTCCACGGTCTTCTTCGCCCCGGCCGCGCCCTTGCCGGCCTCCGCCGTCAGCGCCTCCAGCAGTTCCAGGGAGCGGCGGGCAAGGGCGAGCCTGCCGGTGTCGGCGGTCTGGTCGAGGCCGAGGAAGGAGGCGTGGGCCTCCAACTGGTGCACCAGGTCGGCCGCGTGGTCCCGGTGGTCGCGGGCGGCCTCGATGATCTGGCGGGCGAACTGGTTGACCATCCGGCCGCGCCGCAGCGCGGGCGGCTTCGCCCCGAAGATCGTCTCGAAGCGCTGCCGTGCGGTGTCCCAGTCGGACTCGGCGGGCAGCGGCTGGCTGCGCAACGCGTCGTGGTCCTTGATCGCGGAAAGTTCGGGCGCGGGGTCGAGGACGGTGCCGCCGCGCACCCACACCCGGTCGTCCATCTCGGCGAAGGCGGCGACGACGAGCCGGGCGAGGAAGTCGGGCAGGCCCCGCGGGTCGGGCCGGTCGGTCCAGTCGGTGAGCGTGATCAGAGACAGGTCCCCGGTGACGCCCTGGGAGCGGGCGAGCTGCCGGAAGTGGTCGGGCCAGTAGCGGGACAGCTCGAAGTACGCCTCCTTCTGCTGCCCGAGGCGCAGTGGTCCGGCGATGCGCTGCATGAGCTTGCGGTCGGCGGCCGGGACCTCCACCCGCCCGTCGCGCGCCTCGGCGGCGGCCCGGACGTGGGTGAACACCTTCTTGGTGTCGGCGGGCCTGACGGCGGTGCCGGTGGCGTCGGGGTCGAGGTCGGGGTGGGCCGGGTACTGGTGGACGAGCAGCTTCCCCGCGACGTGCCGGATGCCGTCGCGCAGGCTCTGCCCGAAGGACAGGGTGAGTCCGTCGACGTCGGGCAGCGCGACGAGGTGGTCGTCGAAGTCGGGCACGACGTCGGCGGCCTGCTTCTGGGCGAGTCCGTACGCCTGCTTGAAGGCGCCCTTGACCTGCTTGAGCAGGGCCTCGCGCTGGGTTTCGAGGAGGCCCTTGGCGCGGCTACGGTTGTCGGCGTTGAGGTGGCCGGCGTACTGGGTGTCGAAGCGGTGCTCGTCGGCGAGGGCCTTGTCGATGACGACGAGGCGCCGGAAGTCCTGGAAACGCTGCGCGGACAGGTGCGCGGGCAGCCAGGCGACGGTGCGGGACCGCTCACCCTGCTGGCGCTCGCGCAGCCGCTGGATGCGGTTGACGTCCTCGACCGGGCCCCACTCGCCCTCGTCGAAGGGGAGGTCTATGGCGATCCGCCAGCGGCCCTCCTCCTGCGGCATCAGGTCGTGGTCGGGCAGCTCGTCCTCGTCGGCGACGTTCCCGAAGACGATCTCGGCGGTGCGGGCGGTGCCGCGCCAGGTGAAATTGATCTGGTCGCTCAACTGGCCGTGCTCGACGCCCAGTTCCTCGGACAGCAGGCGGCGGGCGAGCGCGACCCGGTTGCCGGGGTTGTCGTTGACCTGGGCGTTGGCGATGACGGAGTCCACGTCGACGCCGGAGAGTTCGAGGCGGACGCCGGGGTTGGCGTCGGTGCCGGTCTCCTTGATCTCGGGGAACCTGGCCGCCCACTCGGCGACCTTGTTCTTGATGATGCCGACCTCGGCGCCCGGGATGGGTGCGAGGACCGACCCGTGGTTGAGCGCGCCGAGCCGACGGATGGTCAGCTCGGACAACGCGGGCACGCTGGGCGCGAGCGCGGACAGCAGCAGCGTGCACACGAGCCGGTTGTCGCCGGTGAACATCCGGCAGCCGCCCAGCCGCTTCGGGTCGGTGAGGGACTCGGGCCGGTTGCGGTACTGCTCGACGTCGTCCTCGGTGATGTCGTACGAGCTGAGCAGGTAGGGCCGCAGCTTGGTCTTGTAGAGCTTGTCGGCCGCCTCGAAGACGACCTTCAGGCTGTCGGTGAACGGCTTGTCGCCGCCCTTCGCGATCACCGGGTAGAGATCGCCGACGGGGACGAGCTGGCCGAGGCGGATCTCGTCGCGGTGGTCGGCGAGCAGCTCGCCCATCAGCTTCAGACCGGTGCGGGAGCGCTGCAGCGCGGACGAGATGTGGACGAGGGTGTCCATGAACGCCGGAGAGAACGGGTACGTCAGCCGGAACGACTCCGCGTCCGCGCCGGTGGTGCCCTTCTCCGAGCCGAGCAGGGTGTCCCAGACCTGCGGGCCGACCCGCTTGGTCTGCTCAAAGGCGGCGTCGACCTGCTGGGCCGCCTCGGCGTTCTTGGGCTTGAGGAGGCGGGCGTGGGCGATCTGCGGGAGGTTGCGGTCCTCCAGGGTGATCTTGTCGAAGCGGCCGGAGGCCAGGTTCAGGGTGTCCTGGATGGACGACTCGGCCGCACCGGACACCTCCTCGCCGACCAGCTCGCGCAGGTCGCGCTGGCGGGCGATGAACGACACGACGGGGATCGCGCGGCGGGCGTCGCCGCCCTCCACGAAGTTCGTGATCTTGCTGGCCTCGCGCGCCACGAACTTCTGGTCGTGGATGAGGGTGGCCAGCCACAGGATCAGCTCGTCCATGAACAGGATCAGGCCGTCGTAGCCGAGCGACTTGGCGTGCTCGGCGATGACGGACAGACCGGCGTCCAGGGAGATGAAGCCGTGCTCGTCCTCGGCGGCGTTCCGGGTGAAGCCGGGGAGGAGGTTGGTGCCGGCGTCGTTGACCAGCTTGGCCCGCAGCTCGGCCGGGGTGGAGGGGTTGGTGAGGTTGAGCGGGACGCCCGCCTCGTGGTTCTCCTCGGCGGCGAGCGCGGTGTCCAGGAGCCGCGGGGTCCAGGCGAAGCCCTCGCCCCACTCGTCCTCCTCCCCGTCGTCCGCGTCGCTGCCGCCCAGGCCGCGGATGACCGCCTCGTCGCCCGTGCTGGCGCGCAGCGCGCGGATGTCGGCGAAGAGGGAGTCGGTCCGGTACACCTGCGGGGTCGGCGCCTCCGGGTGCAGCTTCTTGACGTGGTGCACGTACCCGCCGAGCACCCGCTGTTCCAGGGCCTTCGCGCCGAGCATGTGGTACGGCACGAGCAGGAACCTCTTGCCGTCCGTGGTCAGCCACTCGTGCCTGGTCAGCACCGGGTCGAACTCGGTGCGGGAGCGGGCCGCCGGGTCGCCGCTGAGCAGTGCGTACAGCACGGCCATGAAGTGCGACTTACCGGAACCGAACGAGCCGTGCAGGTAGGCCGCCTTGGAGCGGTGCCCGTCGAGCGAGGACTTGATGAGCGCCAGCGCCTCGTCGAAGTTCTCCAGCAGCCGCTCGGTGACGACGTAGTCCTTGAGCGCGTGCTGGGCGCCTTCGGGCGTCGTCGCCTCGGCGAGGGACAGCACGAAGTCCGAGGTGGAGATGGACTCCTTGATGTCGATGACATCGCGGAGGAGGGGCGGCTGGGCCATTGCGGGTCTCGCTCTCCCTGACGGTGGTCGGTGCTGCTGCTCGTATGCGGTGTCGTGCGGGGTCCGCCGCCGGGGCCCGAGGCCGGTCCGAGCGGCGGGGCGGGGATCAGGGGTACGGATGGCTGGTGCGGCGGGCCGGCTGTCCTGGCCGGTGGCGAGGACGGAACCGGTCACGCGGTGACCGGACGGGAACGACGCTCACGGCGTCGGCCGGGTCAGGTGGAACGGGTTCGCGTCGTCTGCACTCTTCGTCCCCCTCGCACTGAACGTCACCCATACGGCCTGCGCACAGCACCCTACATCGGTACCCCCCATCGGCCCCGTGCCGTATGTCCTCGCGCACCGTCCGTGCGGGCCGCTCCCGTTCCGCCGTCGGCACTACGGCCGCCATCGCCCCGACCGGTAGGCGTCCAGCAGGTGCCGGCTCGCGACCGTGAAGGGGTGTTCGGGGCCCAGGCCGCGTTCCCGCCGCTCGACGACGTCGGTCATCAGCGCGATCCCCTCCTCCACGTGTCCGAGCGCGGCACGGGTCCGGGAGAGGAGCTGCCGGGCGGCGAGCACGATCGGGTACTCGGGCCCGAAGCGCCGCACATACGTCTCGACGACCCGCCGGATCTCACGGTCGGCCTCGTCGAAGCGGCCCAGGAGGTACAGCGCCCACGCGTGGTTGTGCCGGGCGCCGAGTGTCACGGTGTGGTCGGGGCCGAGGAGCCGATCGCATTCCGACGGCAGCGTGAGCAGTGCGCCGCCTTCCTCGGTGACCACTTCGGCGGCGGGCAGCATCTCCAGCAGGCCGGCGCGGGCCCGCAGGGTCAGCGGATGCGCGGGGCCCAGCGCCGAGCGCCGCCCGGCGACGGTGTCGCGGAGCAGCGCGACGGATTCCTCACGTCTGCCGAGGTTCGCCAGCACGAGCTGGAGCCCGTAGCCGCTGTCCGCGGTGTCGGGGTCGTCGGCGCCGAACAGTCGCTCCTGGGCGTCCCGGACCGCGCGGAGCGCCGCCTCGGCTTCGGCGTACCTGCCCAGCCGGAACAGGGCTCGCCCCGCCCTGGAGCGGGTGGCGAGGACCGTACGGTGGTCCGCGCCGAGGTGCCGCCGGGCGAGGGCCGCGGCGTTCCGGGCGGTCTCCCAGGCCAAGAGGTAGTCACCGGTCCGGTGCAGGGCGACGGACAGCCGTGTCGCGACGGCCAGGGCGTCGGCTGCGGACGCTTCGTCGATGCGCCCCAGCAGGGCCAGTGCGTGAGGTACCAGCAGGCGCAGCCGGGGATCGTGCGGACCGGCGTCGGGCACGCCAGGCACGGCCGCGTCGAGCAGCCGGACTGCCGTCGTGTCGAGGACGGGCACCAGGTCCGCGGGGGTCGCCGCCGAGACGCTGTCGAGCAGGATGCCGTGACTCTGTACGCAGCGTTCGCCGGCGGCGTCGACCAGCTCGGACAGTGACTGGTCGAGGAGGGCTCTGAGTGCTGTCTCGGTGCGGGCACGCGGCAGTACGGCGCCGATGTCGGCGTGGTTGAGCAGGGTCAGCGGCAGTGGTTCGGCGGCGAACCGAGCCAGCAGTCTGAGCAGGGCCGCCGCTTCGGGCAGCCCGCGCGCTTCGAAGGCGTCGAGGGTGAGCTGCCAGGTCAGGCCGACCAGATGGCGGGGGTCCGCTTCGGACAGCGCGTCGGCTCCCCGGTCGATCAGCTGGACCCGCCGTTCGTCCGAGTCGAGCTGGTCCCCGTAGGTGTCCATCGTCCAGGGATCGATGACCTGGCGGGAGAGGAAGCCGCCCGCCAGGGTGAGGGCGAGGGGCAGCCGCCCGAGCCGGTCCGCGACCCGCGCCGCCTGCTCGGTCGTACCGCTGTGCGGTGCGAGATCGCGCAGCACGAGCGCGGCGTCCTCTCTGGGCAGTACGCCGATGTGCTGCAGCTCGGCGCCCGGCCACCACCGGGCCGCCGCTCGCCGGGTGGTCACCAGGACGGTGCCGCGGGGGCTGGTGCGCAGCCAGTCACCGTCGCGCAGGATCTCCGGCTCGTCGGTGTTGTCCAGGACCAGTAACCAGGGTTCGGCGGAACGGTCGAGATACGTCCAGGCGAGATCGGCGGCGGGTCTGAGGCCGTTGCGTGCGGCGAGCAGTTCGCCATCGCCGGCCCCTCGGTCGGCGGCGACGGCGAGCATGCCGGCGCGCAGGCTCGCGCGGTCGGAGGCGTTGACCCACAGGCCCACCCGGCCCGGTTCTGCGGTGACCTCCTGGAACAGGGCGCAGGCGACCGTCGTCTTGCCCGAGCCGCCCATGCCGTACAGCACGTAGACCTGGCCGCCGCGCTCCGCCTCGACGCTCGCCCGCAGGCGTTCCATCACCTCGCTGCGGTCGCGGAGCGCGACGGGGGGCCGGCCGACCGCCGGGCGTCGCACCGAGTCCGGTCCGCCGCGCTCCGGCCCGCCACCGCCGTAGTGGTGGTGGTGCTCGCTGATGTGCTGGTCGCCCCGCGACTGGTAGACGCGTCCCTGGTCCTCGGCGTGGCCGTCCGTCCCGCTCGTCATCGCTCTGCGATCAAGGCGGTACCCGCGCTCCGCACGAGCAAGGCCGTTTCCGTGTCCACAGCCATCCCTCCGTTCACTCGATTTTCCGACAGCGCGACTGGAAAGTGTCACCCGTCAGGCGTTGATGTGATCTTCAGTGCGATCAATATCATTCCATCCCTGAGCGGCAGGGAAAAAGGAGGAATCAGTCCTCGCCAATACCCTTGCGGACCGGGTCTGACACGTGGTCAGGCAGGTGATTCGCACGCTACAGTGAGGCCTCCCGACCGATCGAGGGGGCGAGGGAAATGGCCAGGCCATGGGAAGCGGATCCGGACACGAGTTTCAAGCAGCGTCTGGGAAAATCACCCCAGGAACTGGGAAACACCACCGGAACCCCTGACTGCCCGGACATCTGGGAACTCGCCAACGGCGACATCGCCGTCATCGGCCGGGACCTCACTCAGTCACTCGGCAGGAACCTGCCCGACGGGGTCTCGATCGGGTCGGACGAACGCCTCGTGGTCATCCCCAGGAACATGCTCATCGCGGCGAAGCCGGACATCCCCAGTGTTTGACTCCTTCCCCGACGGCACCTCCGAACGCCTGGACCGCCCCACGTACCACGCGGACCTGGGCCGGATCTACTCCAGTGGAATCAGCTTCCTCAACAAGCTCGAGCGCGGCCAGCACTTCCAGGAGCGTGGCTTCCCGAGCTGGGAGGCCTTCGCCGGAGGCGACTGGGAGAGGGCCCTGTCCCTGGCCGACGAGAGGCGCGAGGACTACGCCCGGGAAATCCGGCGGGCGTCGGAACTGGGCGTCACGCACCGTCGCCTCCGGGTGGTGGAATTCCCGGTCACGCCTTATGTGCAATGGGAGTTGTTCGTCCTGCGTGTGCGTGCGGACGTGGGTGACGCGATCAAGGTCATCGACGCTCGTGACATTGCCGGCATCGAGCAGAATCGCCTGGTTCCAGAGGTGGTGATTCTCGGTGACGTGGTCATGTACGAGGTCATGTACGACGAGGACGGCAATGCGGCGGGAGCCAACCGCTATACGGACAGCTCACTGATCCGGGAAACGAACGCCGGGTTCGATGCACTGTATGAGCGTGGGGAGGAATTCTACGATTTCTTCGACCGGGAGATCGTTCCCCTGGCCCCGCCGCGGGGAGCCGGTACTTCAACGGGTTCTCACGGGTAGCGGTGTTCGGCGGGACGGGGTCGGGCGTCGTTGTGAAGGTCGGCCTGGCACTCTTCACGGGGGAGCCGTAACAGGGAGGCGCGGACCGGGCGAAGCCCGTCTCCACGCCTCACCTCACGATCCGTCGATCAACTCTTGCACCTCGGGGGGAATCTTCTTGTCGGAGCGGAGGACCCTGAAGGCTTCCGCCTGTTCAGGAGATGGCCCGATCGCTATGGCCAGGTCCGGAGAGATGCCGCTCACCGCATAGGCGTTCTCCGAGGTCTCCGGCACTTCGGCGCCTTGGTCATTGGTGTCACGGCACGGCGGACTCGTGGCGGTACCGAGCTTCTGTCCGGCCTTGAACTCGACATTCGAGAGCCTTATATACGTGCGACCTTCGTAGATGACGTCGCTCGCGCACACACTCTCGCTGTTCACGCCGGCACCTTCGGACCCTTGTGATCCACACCCGCCCGCGGTGAACGCCACGACTGCCAGTCCCGCCGCAATCGCACGTGGTCCGACCCAGCTCACAGAGTCCTCCTAATAGATACTGCGAAGCCCCATGACGTCGCCCTTACCGAGTGTCCTCTTCTTCACCTCGCAGCGGTCCGCCTTGGTGTACATGGTGAGATTCGAGTGCCCGGAACCCACGTGGCCCAGCCCGAAGATGTGACCGGCCTCGTGCGTACCGGTGTTGAGTACATCGTGGTACCTGCCGTTGCAGGTACTCGTCGGATTCCTCGTGAAGTCGAAGTCCGCGGTGTTGAACCTCACGTCCGCTTCCCGGAGGTCGTTCTTGCCAACCGGGTTGGGTGAACCGTTCCGGGTTCGGTAGAGATCTCAGTTGTTGGGTGTGACCTGGGGTTTCGTGGTTGCGAGGTAGTGGGTGGTCTCGTATTCGACGGGCG
>NZ_JBIRTN010000037.1:0-30551 GCF_044334705.1 Streptomyces sp. NPDC020731 | reverse complement strand
CCTAGCGGGCCCCACTGACAACAGCGCAGATCCGTACAGAAAGCCGAGGCCAGAGCAGTGAGAGAAGCCATTCCCCACCCCGCTGAAGCGGGGCGCCCCCTGGCCAGGACCTGATGGCCGAGAGCGGCGACGAGCTCACACTCGACACGATGTTCGAGTGGCTGGAGAAGATGCCCATCCCCGAGGGTTACAGGACCGAGATCGTCGGGGGGCACATCTTCATGACGCCGCAGCGGGACACCCACTGGGACATCATCGCGGACATCTACGATCAACTGCGCGTGAAGTACCCGCGCAAGCGCGTCAAGTCCGACGTCCGCATCGACTACCCGGGGTACCTCAACGGCTTCGCCTCCGACGTGACCCTGCTGGCCGAGGGCGCGACCAGGAACGGCAAGGGGCGGTGGCGCTGCGAGGACGTCGAGTTCGTCGCCGAGGTGATCTCCAAGAAGACCGCCGGCAACGACTACGGCCCGAAGAAGGACACGTACGCCGCCGCCGGCGTGCCGGTGTACCTGATCGTCGACCCGTACACCGGCGAGTGGCACCTGCACACGCTGCCGAAGGACGAAAAGTACCACGGCAACGCGCGCTTCGACTTCGGCGTCGAGATCGATCTGACCAGGACGGTCGTCGGTCTCGTCCTCAAGACCGACGAGTTCCCCCGAGGCTGACCGCGGTCCGGGGCCTCGCGGCGGTCACGCCACCGGTGCCAGCGCCTCCTGACGCTCGCGCGGCACGAACCGCACCCGCGGATGGCCGCGGTGCCAGACCACCGACAGGCGCAGTCCGCCGACCCTGGCCAGGATCAGGCCGATGACGGCCGCCGCGGCCACCGCGACCGCGCCGCCGGCCGCGAAGCCGACGCGGGCGCCGTAGGTGTCGGTGATCCAGCCGACGATCGGGGCGCCGACCGGGGAGCCGCCGAGGAAGACCATCATGTAGAGGGCCATGACGCGGCCGCGCATCGCCGGGTCGGTGGCCATCTGGAGGCTGGTGTTGGTGGTGACGTTGACCGTCATCGAGAACAGGCCCAGCGGGACCATGAGCAGGGCGAACATCCACAGCCGCGGTGTCGCGGCGGCCAGGATCTCCAGCCCGCCGAAGGCCATCGCGGCCAGGATCAGCAGCCGCAGCCTGGCCGTGCCGCGCCGGGCGGCGAGCAGGGCGCCGGAGACCGAGCCGACCGCCATCAGGGTGTTGAACATGCTGTAGACGCCCGCGCCCCCGTGGAAGACGTCGTCGGCGAAGGCCGAGAGGTAGACGGGGAAGTTGAAGGCGAAGGTGCCGATGAAGCCGACCAGGACGATCGGCCAGATCAGCTCGGGCCGCCCGGCGACATAGTGCAGGCCCTCCCGCAGCTGCCCCTTGCCGCGCGGGGCACGCTCGACGGTGTGCAGCTCGCGGGCACGCATCATCATCAGGCCGGCCAGCGGCGCGACGAAGGACAGGCCGTTGAGGAGGAACGCCCAGCCGGTGCCGACGCCGGTGATCAGCAGGCCCGCGACGGCGGGGCCGACCAGGCGGGCGGACTGGAAGTTCGCGGAGTTCAGGCTGACCGCGTTCTGCAGCTGGCCGGGGCCGACCAGTTCGGAGACGAAGGACTGGCGGGCCGGGTTGTCCACGACGGTCGCGAGACCGAGGGCGAAGGCGGCGACGTAGATGTGCCAGACCTCGACCCGCCCCGTCAGGGTGAGGGCGGCGAGCGCGAGGGAGGTGAGGGCCATCGCGATCTGGGTGACGAGCAGCGTGGGGCGCTTGCGCATGCGGTCGACGAGGACACCGCCGTACAGGCCGAAGAGCAGCATCGGCAGGAACTGCAGGGCCGTGGTGATGCCGACGGCGGCCGAGGAGCCGGTGAGGCTGAGCACCAGCCAGTCCTGGGCGATGCGCTGCATCCAGGTGCCGATGTTGGAGACGACCTGGCCGACGAAGAACAGGCGGTAGTTCCTGATCCGCAGCGAGGAGAACATCGAGGCCCTGCGGGCGGAGGTCTCGGGGGCGGGCAGGGTGTCGTGGGGGTCAGGTGCGGGGGCGGAAGCTGCTCCGGATCCCGTACTCAAAAGCGTTCGCCTCCTGGCTACTGCCGTGCTGTGTGCTCAGACGTGCGCCAGTTTCTCCAGCACGGGGGCGGCGGCGCGCAGTTTCGCCCACTCCTCGTCGTCGAGTTCCCCGACCAGCGTGGCCAGGAACGCGTTCCGCTTGCGGCGGCTCTCCTCGAGCATCGCCTCGGCCCGCTCGGTCTGTGTGACGACCTTCTGACGCCGGTCGTCGGGGTGCGGCTCGAGGCGGACCAGTCCCTTGGCCTCCAGCAGGGCCACGATGCGGGTCATCGACGGCGGCTGGACGTGCTCCTTGCGGGCGAGCTCGCCCGGGGTGGCCCGGCCGCAGCGGGCCAGGGTGCCCAGCACCGACATCTCGGTGGGGCTGAGGGACTCGTCGACGCGCTGGTGCTTGAGCCGACGGGACAGCCGCATCACGGCGGATCGGAGGGCGTTCACGGCGGCTGCGTCGTCGCCATGGCTGAAGTCCGGCATGTTCTTTAGCGTAACTCATTACTCTCGCTAAGGACCACCCGGAGGGCGCGTACACGCCCGTGACCCCCGCCACTGTCACGCTCTATCACCCGTACGAGTGATCCATCCGCGAATCGTGGCGTGCCGCACCGTGGTGTGCAGCGACCCTCATGCGCATGGGGACCGACGTGTTCAGCCTGCGCATCGACCACGACCTGCTCGAACGGATCCGTGAGCACGCCGCCAAACGCGGCATGAGCGTCCAGGACTATGTCGTCCGGACGCTCATGCGCGATGACTTCGACCAGCGGTTCCAGACCGCCGTCGAGGAGACGGAGAAGTTCTACGAGGCCACGTGAGCCCCGCGGGACCCGTGAGCCCCGCGGAACCCGTGAGCCCCCGCGGGACCCGTGGCGCGGATCAGGTCAGGCCCAGCGCCGGCATCAGGTAGTAGAAGGCGAAGACCGCCGCCACCACGTACATCGCCGACGGGACCTCCCGGCCGCGGCCGGCCGCCAGCCGCAGCACCGCGAAGGTGATGAAGCCCATGCCGATGCCGTTGGTGATCGAGTAGGTGAACGGCATCATCACCATCGTCACGAAGGCCGGGACGGCGATCGTGTGGTCGGCCCAGTCGATCTCCTTGACCGAGCCCGCCAGGATCAGGAAGCCCACCGCGAGCAGCGCCGGGGTGGCCGCCTGGGACGGGACCATCGTGGCGACGGGGGTGAGGAACAGCGCCACCGCGAACAGGCCGCCGGTGACGACGTTGGCGAAGCCGGTCCGCGCGCCCTCGCCGACACCGGCCGTGGACTCCACGAACGCGGTGGTGGCCGAGGAGGAGCTGGCCCCGCCGGCGGCGACCGCGACACCGTCGATGAACAGGACCTTGCTGATGCCGGGCATCTGGCCCTGCGCGTCGGTCAGCTTGGCCTCGTCCGAGACGCCCATGATCGTGCCCATCGCGTCGAAGAAGCACGACAGCAGCACGGTGAAGACGAACAGGACGCCGGTCAGCACGCCGACCTTGCCGAAGCCGCCGAACAGGCTGACCTGGCCGATCAGACCGAAGTCGGGGGTGGCGACCGGGTTGCCGGGCCAGGTGGGCGTGGTCAGCCCCCAGGACGGGACGTCCGCGACGGCGTTGATGACCAGCGCGACGACCGTCATGGCGACGATCGAGAGGAGGATCGCGCCGGGCACCCTGCGCACGATCAGCGCCAGCGTGAGCAGCGCGCCGAGGACGAAGACGAGGACCGGCCAGCCGTCGAGGTGACCGCCGGTGCCGAGCTGGAGCGGGACGGTGGTGTGGGCGGCGTCCGGCATACGGGTGACGAAACCGGAGTCGACCAGACCGATCAGCATGATGAACAGGCCGATGCCGATGGCGATGGCCTTGCGCAGACCGTGCGGTACGGCGTTCATCACGCGTTCGCGCAGGCCGGTGGCGACCAGCAGCATCACGACGAAACCGGCCAGCACCACCATGCCCATGGCGTCCGGCCACGACATGCGCGGCGCGAGCTGCAGCGCGACGACCGAGTTCACGCCGAGGCCGGCGGCCAGCGCGATCGGGACGTTGCCGATGACGCCCATGAGCAGTGTGGTGAACGCCGCGGTCAGGGCGGTCGCGGTGACCAGCTGGCCGTTGTCGAGCTGGTTGCCGTACATGTCCTTCGCGCTGCCCAGGATGATCGGGTTCAGCACGATGATGTACGCCATGGCGAAGAAGGTGGCGAAACCGCCGCGGATCTCGCGGGGCAGGGTGCTGCCGCGCTCGGAGATCCGGAAGTAGCGGTCGAGGGCGCCGGACGCGGCACCGGACCCCGGCTGCTCGGGGGTGGGGGCCTTGGTGGTGGCCGACGGGGACATGCGGGGACCTCATCACCGGCGGGCGCCCCCCGAAGCCCTTTGGTGTTTTCTACGAATGAAAGTGGTCAGAGACAAACGGATTCAGTATGAACATATAACGTCGTCCACGCTATCTCCGCGCGTAGACCCGCGTGACACCCTGCGGTCCCCGTCACGCGGACCATGCGGTCCCCGTCACGTACCGGGCCCCTCGTAAGCTGTCCGCATGGCCGGGTTTTTTTCGGGATCCCCCGAGCACGAGGCGCCGGAGCCCCTGGAGGGCCCCGTGGTCGCCACCATCGTCGGCGGCACGATCATCTGGTTCGCCCTGTTCCTGGTCCAGCTGCCGTTCTACGGCTGGTTCGACGACCACGGCCACATCTGGTGGCTGTGGACCTGCCTGGCCGGCGGCGGGCTCGGCTTCATCGGCATCTGGTACGTCCGCAGGCGCGACGCCGCGATCAAGCGGGCGGCCGGGGCGACGGAACCGGGCCGCTCCCCCGCCCCGTCGGCCGACTGAGGCCAACTGCCCCTGCCGCCACCGCCGTACGACCACGGCACTACGGCGGTCCTCCCCAGGTCGGATCTTCCCCCATCGGGCGGGTGGGGCGCCGAATCCGCACGTACCGTCGAATGCATGACGCATCTCGAGGCGGGTGACCGGACCGGTGCCGTGCGACCCGCCAGGGTCACCTCACCGGTGACCGGGCTGACGGCCGCGGAAGTGGCCGAGCGGGTGGCACGCGGGCAGGTCAACGACGTACCGGTGCGCAGCAGCCGGTCCCTGGCCGAGATCGTCCGTGCGAACGTGTTCACCCGGTTCAACGCGATCATCGGCGTGCTCTGGGTGATCATGCTGGCGGTCGCGCCCATTCAGGACAGCCTGTTCGGCTTCGTGATCCTCGCCAACACCGGCATCGGCATCGTCCAGGAGTGGCGGGCGAAGAAGACCCTCGACTCCCTCGCGGTGATCGGCGAGGTACGGCCCACGGTGCGCCGGGACGGGACGGCCGCGGAGGTCGGCACCTCCGGGATCGTGCTGGACGACCTGATCGAGATCGGGCCGGGTGACAAGGTCGTCGTCGACGGGCTGTGCGTCGAGGCGGACGGTCTGGAGATCGACGAGTCGCTGCTCACCGGCGAGGCCGATCCCGTGGTGAAGCAGCCCGGGGACCAGGTCATGTCCGGCAGTTTCGTCGTCGCGGGCGGCGGCTCCTTCCAGGCGACCCGGGTGGGACGCGAGGCGTACGCGGCGCAGCTCGCCGAGGAGGCGTCCCGGTTCACACTGGTCCACTCCGAGCTGCGCTCGGGCATCTCCACGATCCTCAAGTACGTGACGTGGATGATGGTCCCGACCGCGATCGGTCTGATCATCAGCCAGCTGGTGGTCAAGGACAACGAGCTGAAGAACTCGATCGCCCGCACGGTCGGCGGGATCGTGCCGATGGTCCCCGAGGGGCTGGTCCTGCTCACCTCCGTCGCCTTCGCGATCGGGGTGATCCGGCTGGGGCGCAAGCAGTGCCTGGTGCAGGAGCTGCCGGCGATCGAGGGGCTGGCCCGCGTCGACACGGTCTGCCTGGACAAGACCGGCACGCTCACCGAGGGCGGCATGGACGTCACCGAGCTGCGGGTGCTGGGGGACGGTGACGAGGCGTACCTCCGCAGGGTGCTGGGCGAGCTCGGCTCGGCGGACCCCCGCCCGAACGCCTCCCTGCAGGCGATCATCGACGCGTATCCGGACACCACCGGGTGGCGCCTCACCGACACCCTGCCCTTCTCCTCCGCCCGCAAGTACAGCGGTGCGACGTTCGAGGAGGTGGCGGACGGGGAGGCGGTCAGCTGGCTCCTGGGAGCGCCGGACGTGCTGCTGGACCCCGACGATCCGGCGCTGGCCGAGACCGGGCGGATGAACGAACAGGGACTGCGGGTACTGCTGCTCGCCCGCGCCCGCGACGGCGTGGACGTCGACGACCCCGAGGCCGCCCGGGGCGTACGGCCGGCCGCGCTGGTGGTGCTGGAGCAGCGGCTGCGCCCGGACGCGGCCGACACCCTGCGTTACTTCGCCGAGCAGGACGTCCGCGCCAAGGTCATCTCCGGGGACAACGCGGTGTCGGTCGGGGCGGTCGCGTCCAAGCTGGGCCTGTCCGGTACGGCGGTGGACGCGCGCCGGCTGCCCGCCGGGCGGGACGGGATGGCCGAGGCGCTGGACCGGGGCACGGTGTTCGGGCGGGTCACCCCGCAGCAGAAGCGGAACATGGTGGGCGCGCTCCAGTCGAACGGCCATACGGTCGCGATGACCGGGGACGGCGTGAACGACGTGCTGGCGCTGAAGGACGCGGACATCGGCGTGGCGATGGGCTCCGGTTCGGAGGCCACGCGGGCGGTCGCGCAGATCGTGCTGCTGAACAACAGCTTCGCCACGCTGCCGTCGGTGGTGGCGGAGGGGCGGCGGGTGATCGGCAACATCACCCGGGTCGCGACGCTGTTCCTGGTGAAGACGGTGTACTCGGTGCTGCTTGCGGTGCTGGTGGTGGTCTCGCAGGTGGAGTACCCGTTCCTGCCGCGCCATCTGACGCTGCTGTCCACGCTCACCATCGGGGTCCCGGCGTTCTTCCTGGCCCTCGCCCCCAACAAGGAACGCGCGCGGCCGAACTTCGTACGGCGGGTCATGCGGTACGCGATCCCGGGCGGGGTGCTGGCCGCGCTGGCGACGTTCGCGTCGTATCTGGTCGCGCGGGAGCACTACACCGGTGAGGGCTCGCTGGAGGCGGAGACGAGCGCGGCGACGCTGACGCTGTTCCTGATCTCGATCTGGGTGCTGGCGATCATCGCCCGGCCGTACACGTGGTGGCGGGTCGGCCTGGTGGCGGCGATGGGCGGGGCGTTCCTGGTGGTGCTGGTGGTGCCGTGGCTGCAGGAGTTCTTCGCGCTGAAGCTGGTGGGCATGACCATGCCGTGGGTCGCGACCGGTATCGCGGTCTTCGCCGCGGGGGTGCTGGAGCTTTTGTGGCGGTGGGTGGACCGGCGGGTCCCCGCGTGACGCCTGCGGCTGCGTGAGGGGTGTCCGCGCAGTTCCCCGCGCCCCTGGGGACCCACCGGCCGGATGCCGCTGCGGGCCCGTCGCGACCGGTCGCGCCCACGCGGCGGAGCCGCACATCGGCACAGCCCCGCGCCCCTGGGGACCCACCGGCCGGATGCCGCTGCGGGCCCGTCACGACCGGTCGCGCCCACGCGGCGGAGCCGCACATCGGCACAGCCCCGCGCCCCTGGAGGCGCGGGGCTGTGCCGCGGTGCCTACTTCACGTCGATGAAGTCACCGGCGGCGTTGACCGCCGGGGTGGTCGTGGTGCCCGCGAAGGAGTAGCGGTAGTAGCCGTCGACGGAGGCCTTGACCGTGGTCTTCAGCTCGCCCTTGGAGTTGGTCTTGATGGTCTTGACGGTGGTGTAGGTGCTGGAGCTCTTCTTGCGGAACTGCAGCTTCACCGGCTGACCGGTGTAGCCGGCGTACTTGCCGGTCTCCCAGTTGGCCCGGGAGAGCTTGCCCGTGACGGTGATGGTCTTGCCCTTCTTCACCGGCTCGGGGGAGGCGTTGACGGTCAGCTTGGAGTAGCGCTGCACCTTGTGGGTGGTGTGGTAGTCGTTCCCGTAGACGCTGCCGTCGCCGGCGAGCGCCGCGACGGACACCTTCCAGGTGCCGGCCAGCGCGTTCTTGTACAGGTCGTAGCCCGGGTAGGCCGTGAAGGTGAGCTTGCAGGTGGAGGTGGTGGCGCTGGATGCCTTGCAGCTGGCGACCTCCTCGTTCGGGAGGAGGCCGCCGTCGAGGCCCTCCTCCGTGGGGGCGGTGCCGTGCCACAGGACGACGTAGGCGTCCTCGATGCCCGTCGAGTGGCGGGCGGTCACCGAGACGGTGAAGTTCTTGGCGCTGGTGGTGCCGACGGCGACGGCCTTGCCCGAGTTGATGGTCACCTTGGTGACGACGGGCAGCTCGTCGGCGGCGGCACGGAGCGTCGACTTGGCGGAGGAGGTGCCGAAGTGCTCGGCGGCGCTCGGCACGTCGAGGTCGGCGTCGGCGTGCGCGGCCGGCACGGCGAGGGCGGACAGGGCCAGGGCGCCGGAGACGGCGGCCACGGTGGCACGAATACGCATGTGTTCCCCACGTTGGAGAAGGGGCCCCGGCTCTGGTCGTTTTCTGCGGCTCGTCGTCGGCACGGGGCCCGAATGATCATGGAGTCTGTTGACTCGCATGATCAGATGCACCACTCGGCCAAACGGTTGTACGAGAAGTGAAAGATTTGTGCGGGACTTTCCGGGCTCAGTCGAACCAGCGGTCCCGCGCCAACTCCGCCGTGCGGGACGGGTCTTCCAGCAGCGCCGCCACCTCGAAGCGGCGGGGCCACTGGCCCGCCGCCCAGGCGAGGCCCGCGGCCACGCCCTCCAGGGTCGCGGCGTGCAGGACGCCGTCGTTCGTGAGGCGCCAGTCGATCTCCACACCGTCGACGACGAGTTCCTCGTGCTCGACGTACGCGGCAGGGGTGCGCGGCCCCAGCAGCACCCGCACCGGCTCCGGTACGTCGTGCTCCGTGCCCTCGGAGTCCACCCCTCCGGTGACGGACTCGCTCAGCCGCCGCACCTGGAACAGCTCGGCCAGCTCGGCGGCCCGCGCCGGCCGTACGGGCAGCAGCGGCACACCGGAGGTGAACGGCAGCAGGTCGGGCGAGTCGACGACCACCGCGTCGGCGGCGTCCACCACCTCGACCCGGCCGTCGACCACGGCCCGCAGATCGTCCGGCAGGGTCACCTGCTCGGGATCCAGTTCGGCCAGCGCGCCGTACAGGGCGTGCAGCTGGGCGGCCGTGACGGGGCGGTCGGGGTCGGCGAGGCGGTCCAGCAGCTCCGCCGCGCCGCCGGGCTCGTCGAGCAGGGCGGCCACCGAGGTCCGTACGCCCAGCGCCCGCAGCACCTGCTCGTCCTCGAACCCGGTCGCGTCGGCCTCGTCGTACAGGCCGCGCAGCAGCGGGTCGCCGCCGGCCGCGCGCAGTCCGGCGGGGCGGCGCCCGCCGATCACCGGGTGCCCGCGCAGCCACCAGGCGGTGTACGGCCGTACGACCTCGTGGGTGCCGTCGTGCAGCAGGATCCGTACCGGCTGGGTGAGCGCGTCGCGCAGCGGCGGGCGGGCGAGGAGGGCGAGGGCGCGGGGCCACTGGTCGTCGTCCACGAGGTCCAGGTCGCGCACGGCGACGAGCTCGGTGGCGACGGGCGGGACGGGGCTGTCCGGGAAGCGGTCGAGGACGTCCTCGCTCCACACGTCCACGGCGTCCAGCAGACCGGCGTCGTCGGGCTCGGCGAAGTCCCCTTCGCGGGGCTCCAGTTCGTCCGGGTCGAGGACGACGTCGGTGGCGCGGACCAGCGCGAAGTCCACCAGCACCCCGCAGGCGGCCAGCGGCTGTCCGCCCCACTTGTCGGCCAGTTCGGCGTCCACGGCGGCGAGTTCGCCCTCGCGCATGACCTGGGCGAACGGACCGCCGGGGAGAACCAGCTCGCAGGCCGGGGAGAGTTCGCCGTCCTCGTCGGGGAGGGCGAGGGCGCCCAGCCAGGGCTCGTCGCCGGGTTCGAGCCCGGCGTCGCGCACCAGGCCGAGCACGGTGTCGGCGAGTTCCTCGGCGTCCGGGGCGTCCTCCTCCCAGTTCACCCCGCCCTCGTCGTCGAGCGAGGCGGCGACGGCGGCCCGCACCTGCGGGGTGGTGAGCACGGCGCGCGGGGTGGCGGGGAGCGCGCCCAGCTTCTCCAGGAGGGGGTGGGCGGCGTCCGGGTGGGCGACCTTGAGCCCGAGCCGGGCGAGGAGTCCGGCGTCCGGGGAGGCCGAGTCGGGGGTGGGCAGCAGCACCTGCCGAGGGCCGATCGTCGTGCGCCCGTCGGCCAGCGGCACGGGCAGCCCGGACAGCCGGTCGGGGTCGACCCCGGCGAGGCTGTCGTACAGCCGCCGCCACCAGTCGGGGGACTTCTCCAGGCCGGCCAGCCGGTCGATCGCGTCGGCGAGCGGGACCCGGGCCACGCCCAGGGTGCGCAGCTCCACGCGGCGTTCGAGACCGGCGGGCAGGAGGGTGGGGAGGACTTCGGCGAGCACCCGTACGGTGTCCGCGCCCGCGCTCTCGACGATCTCGGCGTCCCTGGGGCGCAGGGACTCGGGCAGGTCGGAGTCGTCGTGCTGCCCGACCTGCCCGGCCTGCTCGGCGGCGGGCGGCAGGAAGGACGTACGGGGCAGCCGTTCGAGGATCGCCCGGCGCAGGGCGCCGTCCAGTTCGCCCTTGCCGAGCGGGCCCGGCACGAGGTCGATGATCCCGGCGGTCACCGGGCGCCAGTCGGCGAGGAGCCCGGCGTAGGCGTCGGCGGCGCGCTGCACGAGGAAGTCGGTGAGCGGGCCGGGGGCGGCGTGCCGGCGGGTGGAGTCCAGCGGGAGGGAGGCGATGAGCAGCGCGGGCACGCCGAGGGGCTCGTCGCTGGGGGTGGGCGCGTGCACGACGGCGCCGGTGCGGGGCCGGGCGGGGCCTCCGTCGGAGTCCACGGGAACGGCCCAGGTGACCGACCAGTGCGGGCGCAGCCGCTCCTCGACCGGCCGGTCGGCGAGCAGATCGGGGGTGAGCGGACCGTGCGCGACGGCGGTACGCCAGCGGGTGGTGCCTTCCCTGGAGTCCTCGACGACGACGAGGCCGTCCCCGCCGCGACGGCTCACGGTGCGGGGCTCCGCGTCCCCGATCTCGACGACCACCTCCTCCAGGCCGGGCAGGGCGAGCAGCAGGGCGTCGTCGACGGCGCTCAGCAGCCGCTCGGTGAGGTCGACGGCGGCGGTGTCGCGCAGCGGGAGGATGACCGCGGTGTCGTACGGGCCGGGGGCGGTGCCCTCGGCGGCGAACGGCAGCCGGAGCAGCGGTACGTGACCGTCCCGGCGGCGGATCTCGTCCCCGAGGCCGGGACTGTGCCGGGCGGTGTCCCCGGCGAGCTCGCGGGCCTCGGCCAGCGACCACCTGACCCCGCCGTGCCGGCCGACGACGGCCGGCTCGTCGGTGACGGCGAGGACGGCGGCGAAGCCGACGCCGAACCGGCCCACGGCCCGGTCCGGGGCGTCCCGCTTGGCGGAGGCACGCAGCGTGGACAGCGACTCGACACCGGCCGCGTCCAGCGGGGCCCCGGTGTTCGCGGCGACGAGGACACCGTCACGCAGGGTGAGCCGCAGCCGCCCCGGCACGCCGGACCGGGCGGCGGCGTCGGCGGCGTTCTGCGCGAGCTCGACGACGAGGCGGTCCCGGTACCCGCCGAGGACGAGGTCCTCCTCGGCGTTGGCGTCCTCACGGAAGCGGGCGGGGCTGGTGACCCAGGCGTCCAGAACCCCGCGCCGCAGACGCGCCGTACCGAACGGATCGGCACCCTCGGCGGCGGGCCGCACGAACTTGCTCACGTTGACTCTCCTCATCGGCCCACATCGGCGTGAGGTCGAAGGTACCGCCCCGCGACACCCCTG
Source organism: Streptomyces sp. NPDC020731 (assembly GCF_044334705.1). Taxonomy (NCBI): domain Bacteria; kingdom Bacillati; phylum Actinomycetota; class Actinomycetes; order Kitasatosporales; family Streptomycetaceae; genus Streptomyces; species Streptomyces sp. NPDC020731. The sequence continues at coordinate 18,668 of NZ_JBIRTN010000037.1, read as the reverse complement.
GGACGCGGTGTCCGCGCCCCGCCGCCCCCTGTGGATGACCGGGGCCGTACTGCTCGAGTCGCCGTCCGTCGCCGCGCCGGCCGTGGTCCTGGCGGGCGCCGGCATCGGCCCGGACCTCACCCATGCGGGCTCCCCGGCCGCCCTCCTGTGGCGCCGCATCGCCCACCACCACGCCCACGAGGTCGGCCTCGAGCGCTCCACCCTGCTGGGCCCGGCCACCGTCCCGACGGCGCTGCCGGCGTCGACGGTGGCGCCGTGTGGGTCGCCGGAGCTGCTGGGCGGGTGATTCCGGACGGAGGCCCCGGAGACGCACACCACATTCACGCGGCACCCGGATCGGGCTCCCGGTGACAAGCGGCACAGGCGCTTCGTGCGGTACTACCCGGAATAGTGGAAAAGCGGTCAACCACAAAAGGGACATTTAGCGCACAGGGCTGATCGATCAGCTTGAAATGGGGGTTTCGTCCCGCCTGGAGCCGCCGGTCAAGAGACGTGCGTCTCACGCCCGAAGTACGGCCTTTCATCGTAGGTCACACCTTTGCGGCTTTTGACCGGGTCCGGTTACCAAGGAACAGCCAGCACGGCACGGACCCGTTCCGCCGATGGCTTCCCCCGCCCCCTCACCCATGAGGTCTCCATGCTCCAGCGCGTCACGTCCCGTTTCCCCCGCACGTCCCCGGCCCGCACCCGAGCGGCCGTCCTGGCCGCCGGCATGGGCGCCACGGTCGTCCTGGGAGTCGGGGCCGCGGTCGCCGCCGAGAACACGGCCGTGCCCGGTGCTGCCACCGCCGCCCAGGCGCAGGCCGCCGCGAAGACGACGGCCTCCTGGATCTCCCCGGTGAAGAACTACAAGCTGTCCGCGAGCTTCGCCCAGAACGGCGGCATGTGGGCGCACAAGCACAGCGGTCAGGACTACGCCGTCCCGACCGGCACCACGGTGAAGGCCGCGCACGGCGGCACCGTCGTCAAGGCCGGCGGCAACGGCGCCGGTGACGGTCCGGCGTACGGCAACGCGATCGTGATCAAGCACGGCAACGGGACGTACTCCCAGTACGCCCACCTGTCGCAGGTCAACGTGAAGATCGGCCAGATCGTCAAGACCGGCCAGAAGATCGCCCTGTCCGGCAACACCGGCAACTCCAGCGGTCCCCACCTGCACTTCGAGATCCGCACCACCCCGAACTACGGCTCCGCCGTGGACCCGGCGAAGTTCCTGCGCGCCAACGGCGTCCGGCTCTGACCCCGGTCACCTGACGGCACCCGAGCGACCCCGAGGACGGCCCCGCGCCTGCCCTCGGGGTCGCTTCGCGCGTTCCGCGGCTCCGTCACGCGGACTCCGCCGTCGTGGCGCAGGGTGGATTCCGGCTGCCCCGCACCGCGGTCCCGGCCGGCGCTACGAGTGCCCCAGCTCCGCCGACGACGTGTCCTCCGTCGCCGGGACCGAGCCGGAGTCGGGGGACGGGCGGAGGGGGAACGGGTCGACGCGGGTTTCGTCGATGACCGGTGGGGCCGGCTGCGGGGGCTTCGGCATGACCGCGGCCTCGGAGTGGCCGCCGCAGCCGTAGGCCAGGGAGACGACGTGGCCGTCGGCCGGGGAGAACTCGTTGGCGCACACCCCGAACGCCTGGCCCAGCGAGCCGCCGATGGGGGTGAGGAAGCCGCACGACACGCAGGAGGCGGGGGCCGCCTGCGCCATCGGGGTCTTCGCGCCGAACCCCTCCTCCCAGCGGTCGGCGGCGGTGTGCAGGCCGTAGCGGGACAGGACCCGGGCGCGGCGCATGCCGAGTTCCTCGGCGACCGCCGCGATGGTGCCACGGGCCGGGGCCACCACCAGGTGGGCCGGGGTGCCCTCGGTGACCTCCGCGTCCTCGGCCTCCGCCAGCTCGGCCAGCTCCTCGGACACCACCGAACCCGGCGTCGGCTCCTCCTCGCCGGAGAAGCCGGGCTCCAGGCGCAGGTCCTCGGCGTCGGTGGGGAGGAGATCGCCGGGGCCCATGTCACCGGGGCGCAGCCGTTCGCTCCACGGCACCCACTCCGGTGCGAGGACCGCGTCGGGGCCGGGCAGCAGCACCGCCTCGTCGATCGTGACGATCTTGGCACGGGAGGCGCGGGCCACGGTGACGGCCCAGCGCCAGCCGCGGTAGCCGGGCTCGTGGCACCCGAAGAAGTGGGTGACGACGCGGTCCCCCTCGGAGACCAGGCCTTCGTGCTCGCCCACGACCCCGGGCGCGGCAACCTCCTCGGCTGCGGCGCGGGCGAGGTCGACGGCCTCGGCGCACAGACGGTCGGGGGTGCGGCTTCGCGTTGTCGCTGCGCTCACAGGTATCGCTTCTCTCCTACGCCGTCTCACGAGTGCGCCACTCCCAGCGCGGGGGGCGGACGGAGCGGACAGTGGGACCGCGTCGACGTCCGCGCCACAACGTGCTCGGGCGCGCCTCCATCCATTCTGCGGGATGGCTGAGATACGCACGCTACCTTCTCCCGTGCGCTGGGCCTACACCGACGGTTGTTCCTTCGGCTCCGCGCGCCGGTTCCGGAAGGCGGCCCCTCGCCTTCCGGGGCCCGCCTCCGGTGTTCCGCCGGACAGCCGCACCCGGGCGCCGTCCATGGCGATACGGCATTACACACCGCCTTCTCGGGGCACTATGGCGTCGTGGCTACCGCGAGGACACCCCAGGGCGCCACCGGGACCGGTGGGCCGAAAGGGGCCAGGGACAGCGGCCGACGCTTCGGTACGAGCCGGACGGGCGGCCGTCTTCGCGCGTTCGGGCGCGTCCTGCACCTGCCGGTGACCAAAACGGCGCGGGGGATCCGCCGGGTGACCCACGCGCACGGCGCCGGGGAGTCCGGGCTCGGCAAGCTGATCGAACTGCACGGCGTGAACGGCGCCGGCGATGTCATGATCACGGTCGCGCTGGCGTCCACGGTGTTCTTCTCGGTGCCGACCGACGAGGCGCGCGGACGTGTCGCCCTCTACCTCGCCATCACCATGGCACCGTTCACCCTGCTCGCCCCGGTGATCGGCCCGCTCCTCGACCGCCTCCCGCACGGCCGCCGCGCCGCCATGGCCGGCGCGATGCTCGCCCGGGCGCTGCTCGCCCTGGTCCTGTCCGGCGCGGTCGTCACCGGCGGACTGGAGCTGTACCCGGCGGCACTGGGCGTGCTGGTCGCGTCCAAGGCGTACGGGGTGGTCAGGAGCGCGGTCGTGCCGCGGCTGCTGCCGCCCGCCTTCTCCCTGGTGAAGGCGAACTCCCGGGTGACGCTCGGCGGGCTGCTGGCCACCGGGATCGCCGCGCCGATCGGCGCGGGCCTGCAGCAGGTCGGGCCGCGCTGGCCGCTGTACGGGGCGTTCACGATCTTCGTGGCCGGGATGTTCCTGTCCTTCCGGCTGCCGCCGAAGGTGGACTCCGCGAAGGGCGAGGACGTGGCGCTGCTCGCCGCCGACGAGCGGCATCTGCACGGCCCGCACGGCAAATCGGAGAAGCGCCCCGGGCTGCGTACGGTCGGCCCGGCCGTCACCCACGCGCTCGGCGCCAACGCGTCCATCCGCTGCCTCACCGGCTTCCTGATCTTCTTCCTCGCCTTCCTCCTGCGCGAGCACCCGATGACGGGTCAGAGCGCCGCGGTGTCGCTCGGCATAGTGGGCGTGTCGGCCGGCGCGGGCAACGCGCTCGGTACGGCGGTCGGGGCATGGCTGCGGTCGCGCGCCCCGGAGATCATCATCGTGACGGTGGTGGCGGGTGTGCTGGCCGCCGCGATCGTGGCCGCCGCGTTCTTCGGCGCGGTCCTGGTGGCGTGTCTCGCCGCGATCGCCGGGTTCGCGCAGGCGCTGGCCAAGCTGTCGCTGGACGCGCTGATCCAGCGGGACGTGCCGGAGCTGGTGCGGACGTCGGCGTTCGCCCGTTCGGAGACGCTGCTGCAGACGGCGTGGGTGCTGGGCGGCGCGATCGGTATCGCGATGCCGCTGATCGGCCCACTGGGGCTGGCGGTGGGCGCGACGATCGTCGCCGCGGGCTGGCTGACCACGGTCCGCGGACTGATCCGCTCGGCCCGGCAGGGGAACACGGGGCGGGCGCGAGTGGCGTAACGGCGCGGCCACGCCGTACCCCACGTGGGGAGCGCGGCACACGTGCCCGATAACCTTCGCCCATGACCACGTTGCCCCGCGGCGCAGCCGCTACGAGACACCGCGCTGTGCGACGCCGCCGTGCCGTCGCCGTCACCGGCGCAGTATCCGCCGGACTGCTCGTCCTGGCCGCCTGTGACAAGCCGACGCCGATGGCCACCATCACGGTGGGCAGCGACTCGGTGAGCTCGGAGGCCACCTGCGGTGGCGAGGGCGACGCCCTGAACACCAAGACGCTCAACGCGTGTCTGAAGGACAAGGGCATCGACGAGATCACCGTCGACCCCACCGAGACCGTGCGCTTCGGCGTCGACCCGGACATCGCCGACAACGGCTGGACCATCCTGATGAACGGTCAGCCGCTGGTCGACTCCAGCAAGAAGACCTACCAGGCCATTCCCGGCAGCGTGTTCTTCAACGCCCAGTACGGCGCCCAGGGCGACTCGACCCTGGTGTCGATCAAGGAGGGCGAGAACGAGACCACGGGTCTGTGGTCCTTCCGGCTGAAGAAGAAGGACGACTGATCACGTCGTCCTCACGCGTCCTCGTCGCCACCGCGGTCCCCGTCGAGCGGGACGCGGTGGCCGGGGCCTTCCCGGGGCCCGTACGGGAACTGTCCCTCCCCGGGGCGACCGTGCTCCAGGTCTCCGACACCTTCGCCCTCCTCGCCGCCGGGGTCGGCCCGGCGCTCGCCGCCGCCTCCACGGCCGGCGCGCTCACCGCCGCGGCCCTGGACGGCCTGCCCTACGGCCTGGTCGTCTCCGCCGGGATCGCCGGCGGTTTCCCGCCGCACGCGCCCCTCGGCTCCCTCGTCGTCGCCGACGAGATCACGGCGGCCGACCTGGGGGCCGAGACGGCCGACGGTTTCCTGCCGGTCACCGACCTCGGCTTCGGCACCGTCACCCACCGGCCGCCCGCCGCCCTGGTCCGCCGGGCCGCCGCCGCGACCGGCGCGCTCACCGGAACCGTGCTCACCGTGTCCACGGTGACCGGGACCGCCACCCGCGCCGCCGCACTCCGTGCCCGTCACCCCCGCGCCCTCGCCGAGGCCATGGAGGGCTTCGGGGTCGCCGAGGCCGCCGCCGCGCACGGCGTGCCCGTGCTGGAGGTGCGGGCGGTGTCGAACCCCGTCGGCCCGCGCGACCGCGCCGCCTGGCGCATCGGCGACGCCCTGACGGCCCTCACCGAGGGCTTCGGGAAGCTCGCGCCCGTCCTGGAGAGTTGGAACCGGTATGACCACCACTGAGCAGCAGCGGCTGCGGATCGCCTACTCCCCCTGCCCGAACGACACCTTCGTCTTCGACGCCCTCGCCCACGGCCGTGTCCCCGGCGCGCCCGCCGTCGACGTCACCTTCGCCGACATCGACCTCACCAACGGCATGGCCGAGCGCGGTGAGCTGGATGCGCTGAAGGTGTCGTACGCGGTGCTGCCGTACGTCCTCGACACGTACGCCCTGCTGCCCTGTGGCGGCGCGCTGGGGCGGGGCTGCGGGCCGCTGGTGCTGACGCGGGAGGCCGGGGTGGACCTCACCGGGCGCACGGTCGCCGTGCCGAGCGAGCGGTCGACGGCGTACCTGCTGTTCCGGCTGTGGGCGGCGGAGGTCGTGCCGGGCGGGGTGGGAGAGATCGTGGTGATGCCGTTCCACGAGATCATGCCCGCCGTACGGGACGGGAAGGTCGACGCGGGACTCGTCATCCACGAGGCCCGCTTCACGTACCGGAACTACGGGCTCCATCGGCTGGCCGACATGGGTGAGCACTGGGAGCGGACCACCGGGCTGCCGATCCCGCTGGGCGCGATCATCGCGAAGCGGTCGCTGGGCGAGGAGACGCTGACCCGGCTCGCCGACTCCGTCCGTACGTCGGTGCGAATGGCCTGGGACGAGCCCGAGGCGTCGCGTCCGTACGTCATGGAGCACGCCCAGGAGATGGACCCGGCCGTCGCCGACCAGCACATCGAGCTGTACGTCAACGAGTTCACGGCCGGTCTCGGCGAGGACGGGTACGCGGCCGTACGGGGGCTGCTCACGCGTGCGGCGGCCGAGGGGCTGGTGCCGCCCCTCGGCCCGGACGCGCTGCGGTTTCCGTAAGGGGCCCCGGGCGTCCTGGGTCCTGTCGTCGCGTTCCCGCCGTCCGCCCGCAGGGCGGGCGCTGCGGCGCCGGGTGCGTGCCCCCGGCGTGCCGGGCCCTGGCCCTCGGGACGTGCCCGGGTCGGGGCCCGGTGCGGCGAGAGGGCGTGCACGGCGTCGCGGGGCGGGCGGGAAGGTGACGACAGGGCCTAGACGTCCAGCTGGTCGGCGACCGCGCGGAGCAGGCCGGCGATCTTCTTGCCGGCCGCGCGGTCGGGGTAGCGGCCCCGCTCCAGTGACGGCGTGATGTTCTCCAGCAGGGTCGTCAGGTCCTGGACGATGGAGGCCAGCTCGTCCGGCTTCTTGCGCTGGGCCGCCGCGACCGACGGGGTCGGGTCCAGGACCGTCAGGGAGAGTGCCTGGTCGCCGCGCTGTCCGGCGACCACGCCGAACTCGACGCGCTGGCCCGGCTTGAGGGCCTCGACTCCGGCGGGGAGGACCGAGGAATGCACGAAGACGTCGCCGCCGTCGTCACGGGAGAGAAAGCCGAAGCCCTTCTCGCTGTTGAACCACTTCACCTTGCCGGTGGGCACGTCTGTCCTCGTCCTCGTACTCGTCGGGAAAACTGCTTCGGAAATCGGCTCTTGATAGCACTCGGGCGGGCCCGATGACCCGCCGCTACCAAGGCTAATGGTCTTCAGGCCGCTGACAAGACGTCACTCGGTTGTTCCTTCGCGCTGGGAACTACCCTGGTCCGGTGCGTGACAAAACCCAAGCGAATTCCCCCGCGCCCGGTGACGGTCTGGTCCGTGCCGGTGCCATCGTCTTCTTCGTCGGCGCCGTGGCCACTCTGGTCACTGTGGCCCCGTTGTTCCTGGGGACGACGCCCTTTCCGACGTACATGTTCGGGCTGAGCATGCTCATGGCCGTCGGATTCCTGACGGCCGGCGCGGGCGTACTGCGTTCGGTCGCGGCGGGACGCCGTCGGGCGCGGGCGGGACAGGTTTCCGGGCCGGTTTCCGGTCAGTCGTCCGAGCGGTAGTCCGAAAACCACCGCGGGAATTCCGTCAGACCGGTGAGGACGACGTCCGCGCCGGCCTCGCGCAGCGCGTCGGGGCCGTACGGGCCGGTGGCGACCGCGACGGACAGCGCGCCGGCGGTCCGCGCGCCGCGCACGTCGCCCAGGTGGTCGCCGACGTAGACGGTGGCCTCGTGCTCGCGCAGCGCGAGCGCCTTCTGCTCGGCCCACAGGTTGCCGATCACGGCGTCCGGCTCGATCCCGAGGTGGGCCAGGTGCAGCTTGGCGTTGGGCTCGTACTTGGCGGTGACGACGATCGCGCGCCCGCCCGCCTCCCGTACGGCCGTTATCGCCTCCCGGGCGCCGGGCAGGGCGGGCGTGGGCGCGATGGCGTACGTCGGGTACATCGCCCGGTACAGGTCCGCCATCTCGTCGACCCGCCCGGCCGGGAACCAGTTGATCAGCTCGTCCGCCAGTGGCGGTCCGAGCCGGCTCACCGCGAGATCGGCGTCGATGTACGTCCCGGTCCGCTCGGCCAGCGCCAGGTAGCAGGCGCGGATGCCGGGGCGGGAGTCGATGAGCGTCATGTCGAGGTCGAAGCCGACGGTGGGCGGGAGGGGGGTCGTGGGGGCCATGTGGGCCATTGTGCCCAGCGCCCGCGGCGAGCAGTCGGCCGCCTCGTGGCGTGAGGCCGGGGGTCCGCCCCCGCCGCCCCTGCCCGTCCCCCACCCGGGGGCGCCGCCCCGGACCCGTTCCTCGAACGCCCCAGGGGCCGGCTTCAGCCCGTCCGGCGCTGCGAGCGCCAGACCAGGAACAGGGCCGTGGTGAGGGCCGCGGCCCTCACGACCCACGGCCACGTCTCGGAGATCGCGTCGTTCATGTGGCCCTCGGGGACGGGGGTGCCCCAGCGGCCCTCCGTCCTGCCCCACAGCCAGACGACCCCGCCCGTGAGCGCGAGGCCGGGGAGGACGACCACCGCCCATTTGATCTCCGCCTGGGTCAGGCGGCGGGAGGCGTAGGCGATGAGCCAGCCCAGGATCAGCGCGCGCCAGTCGCCGATCACGGTTCCCGCGACCAGCAGGCCGGCGGCGAGCAGGAGCAGGGGGTTGCTCCAGCGGCCGGACGGCAGGCGCGGGAGGCGGCGGCGACGGGAGGCGGCGGGCTCCGCCTCGGGCGCGGGCGCGGCGGCCGGCCCCGGCGGCGTTTCCGCCTTCTCCTTCGCCGGGGGCGGCTTGAGGAGTTCGGGGATCTCGACGCCGCCGACGAAGCCCGGCACCTCGTCGCCGATGCCGAACGCGCTGTTGTCCACCCGCCACCAGTCGGGCTGGGTGGCGCTGTCCCCGAGTTCGTCCGTGCCGGCCCGGTGCGGCGGGGACGGTACGCCGGCGGGGGCGGGGCCGCTGTCCGGTGTCCCGGTCGGGCGGGGGCCGGGGACGATCCGGCGCAGGACGCCCTGGGGGCGGGCGGCGCCGCGCGCGTCCTCGCGGGCGTCGTGGCGGGCCCCGGCGCCGCGCTCCGGCTCGCGCTGCACCGGGACGGCGGCGGGCGGCGCGGGGGCGGCGCCCGCGGTGGTGCCGGAGGCGTCCTCGGCCGCCGTGACGACCTCGGTCGGCGTGCCGATGCGGGAGATGATGCGGCGGACCGCGGCGGGGGAATCGACCACGGCCTTCCCCCTGCGCCGGTCGATCTCGTCGCGCAACTCGGCGACCAGCCGCATACGGGCCGCCGACGGCAGCTGCCGCTGCTGCGCCACGTCGCCGACGCGGCTCAGATACTCGTAGACGACCTGGTCGCTCTCGATACCCACGAAGTCCCCTCCGGGACGGATGCGTCGGGACACCGTCGCCCGACGGTACCGCGAGTGGGGCCTGCCGACCCAACTCCCGGCACTCCACGGACGTACCCACCCGCTAACGTGAGACGGATGAGCACCGAGGAGAACCCCGCGGCGGCACCCCGATCCCTCGCCGAGGCCCTCCGGGGGCGGGACGACGTCTCCCTGGCCGCGCTGCTGCGCAGCCGGCCGGATCTCATCATGCCCGTGCCCACCGACCTCACCCAGCTCGCCACCCGCGCCGGTACCCGCGCCTCGGTCGTACGGGCGCTGGAGCGGCTGGACCGGTTCACGCTGCAGACGGCCCAGGCGCTGGCCGTGGCCGCGGACCCCGCCTCGTACGAGGAGCTGCTCGGGCTGCTGGCGGGCGACGACGGGGACCCGGCGGTCTCCGCCGCGCTGCCGCACGCGCTCGGCGTGCTGCGCGAGCAGGCACTGGTGTGGGGCGGTGACGACCGGCTGCGGCTGGTCCGCACCGCCCGTGAGCTGCTGTCGCCGTCGCCGCAGCATCCCTCGCCGACCGGGCTCGGGCCGACGGTGCGGGAGGCCACCGCAGGGATGTCGCCGGGGCGGATCCAGGAGATCGTGGCGACGGTGGGGCTGCCGTCCACGCACGACTCGGTGTCCGCCGTGGCCTCCCTGACCGCCCTGTTCGACGACCCGGCGCGGATGTCCGCGCTGCTCGACGAGGCGCCGGCCGAGTCCGTGGAGGTGCTGGAGCGGCTGGTCTGGGGCCCGCCGTACGGGCAGGTCACCGCCGATCCCGCGCGCCGGCTGCGCTGGCTGCTCGACCGGGGGCTGCTGCTGCCGACGGCGCCCGGGACGGTCGTACTGCCGCGCGAGGTCGCGCTGCGGCTGCGGGCGGGGCGGGCGCACCGGACGGTGGAGCCGTTGCCGCCGCCCGTCGAGGTCGCCGCCACGCACCGTCCGCAGGTGGTGGACGCGACGGCGGCCGGGCAGGCGTACACGGCGCCGGCGACCGTCGAGGAGCTGCTGAAGGACTGGCACGGGGGCGGCCCCGCGGTGCTGCGGACCGGCGGGCTGAGCGTGCGGGACCTGAAGCGGACCGCCGTGGCCCTGGACGTGCCCGAGCCGGTGGCCGCGTTCTGGGTGGAACTCGCCTACGCGGCCGGGCTGCTGGCTTCCGACGGTGAGGCCGACGAGCGGTACGCGGCGACCCCGGCGTACGACGAGTGGCGCGAGCGGCCCGCCGCGGAGCGGTGGGCGCACCTGGTCACGGCGTGGCTGGCGGCGACGCGGACGCCGGGGCTGGTCGGCGGGCGGGACGCGAAGGACCGCACGCTGACGGCCCTGGGTCCGGGCCTGGACCGCTCGGCGGCCCCGGAGGTACGGCACCGGGTCCTGACCCTGCTGGCCGGGCTCCCGGAGGGGGCCGCGCCGGCCTCGGAGTCGGTACTGGCACGACTGCGCTGGGAGCGCCCGCCGCGCGGGGGCGGGCGGGGTACCGCCGGTACGGCCTCTTCAGTGGCGGAGGGTGCTCGTGGGGCCGACATGTCACCGGCGGAGGATGTTCGCGGTGTCGGCGGCGCAGGAGCGGTGGGCGTTCGCGGCGTGCACGGCTCGATCGTGGCAGGTGCTCGTGGGGCGGAGGGTTTCCCGGGATCGGGGGGCGGCGAGGACCTGCGGGCGCGGATCGCGCGGTGGACGCTCTCCGAGGCGGAGATGCTCGGGATCACCGGGCGCGGCGCGCTGTCCGCGCACGGGCGGGCGCTGATCGGCGCGCCCGCGGCCAGGCGTTTGGAGGGGGAGCCCGAGGGGCCGGGTGACAAGCTGCCCGTGCATCACCGGCCCGCCCCGGCGCCGACGCCGCTCTCCCCCGCCGAGCAGGCCGCGGCCACCGCCGCCGCCGCCCGCCTGCTCGCGCCGCTGCTGCCCGAACCGCTGGACCACGTGCTCCTCCAGGCCGATCTGACGGCGGTGGCGCCGGGCCCGCTGGAGCGGCCGCTCGCCGACATGCTGGGGGTCCTCGCGGACGTGGAGTCGAAGGGTGGCGCGACCGTCTACCGGTTCACGCCCGGCTCGGTGCGGCGTGCCCTCGACGCCGGGCAGGACGCCTCCGACCTGCACGCCTTTCTCGCCGCGCACTCCCGTACGCCGGTGCCGCAGCCGCTGGCGTACCTCATCGACGACGTCGCCCGCAGGCATGGGCACCTCCGGGTGGGCGCCGCCTCGGCCTACGTCCGCTGCGACGACGACGCCGTGCTCAGCGAGATCCTCGCCGACAAGCGGGCCGCGGGGCTGGGCCTGCGCCGGCTGGCCCCGACCGTGCTGGCCGCGCAGGCCGGTCCGGCCGGTCTGCTGGAAGGGCTGCGCGCGATGGGGTTCGCACCGGCCGCGGAATCGGCGGAGGGCGATGTGGTGATCGCCCGGGCCGACGCCCACCGCACCCCGCCGCGCACCCCTCCCGCGCCGGTCCCGGACGGGCCGCCGGTCCCCGACGACACCCTGCTCACGGCGGCGCTCCGCGCCGTCCGCGCCGGCGACCTCGCCTCCACCACCCCGCGCGAGCCGGCCACCGGGGGCGACCCGGACCACGGGGAGCCGCCCCGTACGACCGCCGCCGAGACCCTCGCCACCGTGCAGGCCGCCGTTCTCACCGGCGAGGCGCTGTGGATCGGCTACGTCGACGCCGAGGGCCGCGGCGGCCGGCGCGTCGTCGCCCCGGTCCGGGTCGAGGGGGGCTTCGTCACGGCGTACGACCACACCGCGGACGAGGTGCGTACGTATCCGCTGCACAGGATCACGGGGGTCGCGGAGCTGGCGGACGACGAGGGCTGACTCGTTCGGGTGTACGGCGGGCTTCATGCACGCCACGCCGGGGGTTTCCCCCTGATGAGCGAGGTTGCGGGCGGTCGCGCATCCCGCGGCGGGCCGTTGGGCAGCCACCGGATGTCCTGAACGGGCCCGGAAGCCACCGCGGTCCGTCCGCACGCAACAGAAAGGAAGTCCCATGCGTGCCGTTCGTCGCGTCGCCGCCGTACCGACCTCCACGGCCGCGCTGCTCGGAGCGTTCGCAGCCGAGGCCGCCGCGGTCGGGATCGACCTCGGCGGGGGCGTGGCCTTCTGACACGTTCCGTGTCCTGACACGTCTCGCGTTCTGATCCGTTCCTCGTTCGTGGCGGGCCGGTCCCTCGTCCCCGGGACCGGCCCGTTCCGTTCCGTGCCGTGCACTCGACTGAGAGGTATCCGTGCGTTCCAGGCTCCACCGCCCCGGCCCCCTGCCCCGTACCGCCGTCGCCGTCCGTCTCACCGCCGTCGCGCTCGTCGCGGTGCTCGCCCCGGCCGCCGCCGCGCTGCCGTCGTCGATTCCGGTCGGCGGAGTGGAGGGGCCACTGGTGAACAACCTCACGCTGTCCGCGCCGAAGTAGCCCGGCCCGCTCAGGACCACCGACGCGCGCGATCGGGCAAACTGGAGGTTTGGCCGTGCAGTGCCCGTGCCGAGCCCGTCGCAGAAAGGCAGCCGCGCGTGAATGGTCCGCTCATCGTCCAGTCCGACAAAACTCTGCTTCTTGAAGTCGATCATGAGCAGGCCGACGACTGCCGTCGGGTCATCGCGCCGTTCGCCGAGCTGGAGCGTGCGCCCGAGCACATCCACACCTACCGGGTGACCCCGCTCGGCCTGTGGAACGCGCGGGCGGCCGGGCACGACGCCGAGCAGGTCGTGGACGCGCTGGTGCAGTACAGCCGCTACCCGGTGCCGCACGCGCTGCTCGTCGACATCGCCGACACCATGGACCGCTACGGCCGGCTCAGCCTGGTCAAGCACCCGGCGCACGGCCTCGTCCTCACCAGCACCGACCGGCCGGTCCTGGAGGAGGTGCTGCGCTCCAAGCGGATCGCCCCGCTGGTCGGCGCCCGCCTCGACCCCGACACGGTGGCCGTGCACCCCTCGGAGCGCGGGCAGATCAAGCAGACGCTGCTGAAGCTGGGCTGGCCGGCCGAGGACCTCGCCGGGTACGTGGACGGCGAGGCGCACCCCATCGAGCTGGTCGAGGACGGGTGGGCGCTGCGCCCCTACCAGAAGCAGGCCGTGGAGAACTTCTGGCACGGCGGTTCCGGTGTGGTCGTCCTCCCCTGCGGCGCGGGCAAGACGCTGGTCGGCGCGGGCTCGATGGCGCAGGCGAAGTCGACCACGCTGATCCTGGTCACCAACACCGTCTCGGCCCGCCAGTGGAAGCACGAGCTGGTGAAGCGGACCTCGCTGACCGAGGAGGAGATCGGCGAGTACAGCGGGACGAGGAAGGAGATCCGCCCCGTCACCATCGCCACCTACCAGGTGCTGACGACGAAGCGGAAGGGGATCTACCCCCACCTGGAGCTGTTCGACTCCCGGGACTGGGGCCTGATCCTCTACGACGAGGTGCACCTGCTGCCCGCCCCCGTCTTCAAGTTCACGGCCGATCTCCAGGCCCGGCGGCGGCTCGGCCTGACCGCGACCCTCGTGCGCGAGGACGGCCGCGAGTCCGACGTGTTCTCGCTGATCGGCCCGAAGCGGTTCGACGCGCCGTGGAAGGAGATCGAGGCGCAGGGCTACATCGCCCCGGCCGACTGCGTGGAGGTCCGGGTCAACCTCACCGACTCCGAGCGGCTGGCGTACGCGACGGCGGAGCAGGAGGAGAAGTACCGGTTCTGTTCGACGACGGCGACCAAGCAGAAGGTGACGGAGGCGATCGTCCGGCGGTTCGCGGGGCAGCAGATCCTCGTCATCGGGCAGTACATCGACCAGCTGGACGAGCTGGGCGAGCACCTGAACGCGCCGGTGATCAAGGGCGAGACGTCGAACGCGCAGCGGGAGAAGCTCTTCGGCGCGTTCCGGGAGGGCGAGATCAGCGTCCTGGTCGTGTCCAAGGTCGCGAACTTCTCGATCGACCTGCCGGAGGCCACGGTCGCCATCCAGGTGTCGGGCACCTTCGGGTCGCGGCAGGAGGAGGCGCAGCGGCTCGGCCGGGTGCTGCGGCCCAAGGCGGACGGGCACCGGGCCCACTTCTACTCCGTGGTCGCCCGCGACACCATCGACCAGGACTTCGCGGCGCACCGCCAGCGGTTCCTGGCCGAGCAGGGGTACGCGTACCGGATCATGGACGCGGACGAGCTCCTCACCGACGGCTGACCGGTCACCCCGCGGGCAGATTGAACACCAGCGCCAGGACGAACAGCCAGGGCAGCAGCGAGAGCCCGGCCAGCCAGGCGCGCAGGACCGACCAGCGGCGGGTCCACGGCAGCAGCCAGGCCGTGAGCCAGGCGCCCGCCGCGAGGAGGCCCCCGAAGAACAGGGTGCCGAAGATCAGGGTCAGGGCGGTCGTCAGCGCCTGCGAGCAGTCGTCGGGGCCGCAGCTGTCGGTCGCCATGACGGACATCCCGCCGAGCAGCACCGCGAACGGTGCCAGGAGCGACCCGAGCGCGGTCGCGAGGGCCGGTGCCACCCAGGCGCGGGGGTCCCGCTCGGCCCGGTACCGCCGGACGGCCGGCCCGGGGGCGGCGGCGTGGTGAACGTTCATGCGGCCAGTGAAGCCGTCCGCCGGTTTCGGCACATGTGCGCCGGTACTCAGCGGTGGGCGTCCGCGTACTCAATCCGTACGGCGGAAGAGGGCGGGGCGGGACGGATCGGCCGGGAACGCCGACGGGGCGGCGGGGGCCCCCCGGGGGGGGGGGGGGGGCCCCCCCCGGCGGGGGGGGGGGGCCCGCCCCGGGGGGGGGGGGGGCGCCCCGCCCCCCCCCCCCCCCCCCGGCACCCCCCCCCCCCCCCCCCCCCGCCCCCGGGGGGGGGGGGCCCGGGGGGGGGGGGGCGGGCCCCCCGGGGGGGGGGGGGGCGGGGGGGGGGGGGGGGGGGGGGGCGGGGCCCCCCGGGGGGGGGGGGGCCCCCGGGGGGGGGGGGGGGGCCCCCCGCCCGGGACGGGCTGTCGGCCGCTACTTCGGGTCGCGGTCGAACGCAGACGCCGACCAGAAGTAGCCGAGCACCGCGAGCCCCAGGCACCAGGCGAGGGCGAGCCACCCGTTGTGGCCGATCTCCGTGCCGAGCAGCAGCCCGCGCAGGGTCTCGATGGCGGGCGTGAAGGGCTGGTACTCGGCGACGGGCTGGAACCAGCCCGGCATCCCGTCGACCGGGACGAAGGCGCTGGACAGCAGCGGCAGCAGGATCAGCGGCATCGCGTTGTTGCTGGCGGCCTCGGCGTTCGGACTGACCAGCCCCATGCCGACCGCGATCCAGGTGAGCGCCAGGGCGAACAGTACGAGCAGCCCGAACGCCGCCAGCCACTCCAGGACGGTGGCGTCGGTGGAGCGGAAGCCGATGGCCACGGCGACGGCGCCGACGAAGACCACGCTCATCACGCACTGGAGCACGCTGCCGACGACGTGCCCGATGAGCACCGAGCCCCGGTGGATGGCCATCGTGCGGAAGCGGGCGATGATGCCCTCGGTCATGTCCATGGAGACGGAGACCGCGGTGCCGATCGTGGTGCTGCCGATGGTCATCAGCAGCAGGCCCGGCACGAGGTAGGCGATGTACGCGGAGCGGTCGGTTCCGCCCATGCCCGCGCTCATCACGTCGCCGAAGATGTAGACGAAGAGCAGCAGCAGCACGACCGGCGTGAGCAGCAGGTTCAGGGTGAGGGACGGGTAGCGCCGCGCGTGCAGGAGGTTGCGGCGCAGCATCGTGGACGAGTCGCGCACGGCCAGGGCGAGGGTGCTCATCGGACGGCCTCCTTGGGCTGGTCGGGGACCGCGGCGCCGCCGGTCAGGGCGAAGAAGACGTCGTCGAGGTCGGGGGTGTGCACGGTCAGTTCGTCCGCCTCGACGCCGGCGGAGTCCAGCCGGTCGAGGACGGCGCGCAGTTCGCGCTGGCTGCCGTCGCTGGGGATCTGCAGGGCGAGGGCGTCGTCCTCCCGGGAGGCCTCGCCCAGTGCGGAGGCGGCGGACCGGCAGAGGGCCGGGTCGGTGAAGCGGAGGCGGACGTGGCCGCCGGGGACGATCCGCTTGAGCTCCTCGGCGGTGCCCTCGGCGGCGATCGTGCCGTCGTGGAGCACGGCGATTCGGTCGGCGAGTTCGTCGGCCTCCTCCAGGTACTGGGTGGTGAGGAGGACGGTGGTCCCGCCGGAGACCAGTTCGCGGATGATCTGCCACATGCCGTGGCGGGAACGCGGGTCGAGGCCGGTGGTCGGCTCGTCGAGGAAGATGATCCGCGGGCTGCCGACCAGGGTCATGGCGATGTCGAGGCGGCGCTTCATGCCGCCGGAGTAGGTGGAGGCGGGCTTCCCCGCCGCCTCGGTGAGGTCGAACCGCTCCAGCAGTTCGGCGGTGACCTGCCGTCCCTCGCGCTTGGAGAGGTGGTGCAGGTCCGCCATCAGGAGCATGTTCTCCTCGCCGGTGATCAGGCCGTCCACGGCGGAGAACTGACCGGTGACGCCGATCTCGGACCGTACGGCCCGGGGGTCGGTGGCGAGGTCGTGGCCGCCGACCCGCAGGTCGCCCGCGTCCGCGGTGACGAGGGTGGAGAGGATCTTGACGACGGTGGTCTTGCCGGCGCCGTTCGGGCCGAGCAGGGAGAAGATCGTTCCTTCCGGGACGGTCAGGTCGACACCGTCGAGGACGACCTTGTCGCCGTAGGACTTGCGCAGCCCGTTCGCCGCGATGGCCAAGCCGGTCATGGGGGTTCTCCTCTACAGGCTGCGGGCGGTGATGTCGCCGTAGGCGGTGGTCGCGTGGACGGTCAGGCCGGCGGTGGCGCCGTCGGCGTTCCTGAGCGTGTTGTGGACCCGGCCGTAGCCGGTGCCGGCGTCCAGGGAGGCGGAGACCCCGCGGGCGGCGCCGACCGAGACGTCACCGTGCTCGGTGCGCAGCGTGACCGTGCCGCGCACGGCCTCGGTGACGCGGATGTCGCCCTTCTGGGTGCTGATCTCCGCGGGGCCGCCCAGGCGGCCGACCGAGACGTCGCCGGCGAGGACGGTGAGGCGGACGCTCGCGGCCTCGTCGAGTTTGACCGGGCCCTGCGCGCCCTCGAAGGCGACGTCGCCGAGCCGGCCGACGCCCCGCAGCTCCGCGGCGGCCGCCTTCGCCTCGACGCGGGAGCCGACCGGCAGCCGGACGGTGACCTCGACGGATCCGGACGGGCCGAGGATCTGGTTCTTCGCCGGCGGGCCCTCGATCCGCAGGACGCCTCCGCCGTATTCGACCCTGGTCCGCTCCGCCGCCTTCGTGTCGCGGCTCTTCGTGGCGTCCGCGGGCAGGACCTCGACCACCGTGTCGGCCCGGTCGGCGGCGATGAGGCGAATGCGGCCCGCGGGGATGTCGAGGACGACCGAGACCGGGGTGGGGGTGTCGAACTGCATCGTGCGCTCCTTCGGGTTGTCGTTTCTGACAACGGAAACGCTACGTTGCGTTCAGAATTGCAGCAACAGACTCGTTGCACTGGAATCTCATCAGCGCAGCTCAGAGCAGAAATATCGTTGCAACGGTTCAGAACCTAACGCAACAGACGAACCCCGGTCGTTGCAATGGATTGAGAGTGAACGCTATGCTGGAGACCTCACGGACCATGAAGGAGACCGCGTTGCCAGGAGGCAGGCTCACCCAGCAGGAACGCCAGCAGATCGCACTGGGGCTGGCCGACGGACTCGCCTACGCGGAGATCGCCAGACGTCTCGACCGCCCCACCTCGACGATCACGCGTGAGGTGATGCGCAACGGCGGACCCACCGCCTACCGCGCGGATCTGGCCCACCGCGCCACCGAACGCCGCGCCCACCGGCGCAGACAGGCCGCGCCCCGGGGGCCAAAGGCGCTCCCGGAGGGCCAGGGACGCGACGCGGAGGCCGTGCGCGAGTACGAGGAGACGCTCACCACCGTCTTCATAGCGTCGGGCACGCCCAAGATGATGGCCCGGGTCATGGCCTGCCTGACCCTCACCGACAGCGGCAGCCTCACCGCCGCCGAACTCGCGCAGCGCCTCCAGGTCAGCCCGGCGTCCATCTCCAAGGCGGTCATGTTCCTGGAGGGCCAGGGCCTCGTCCGCCGGGAACGCGAGGAAGGCCGCCGTGAGCGCTACAGCTTCGACGACGACATCTGGTACCAGTCGATGATGGCCAGCGCCGCGTCCACGGCCCAGGTCGCCGAGACCTCGCGGCTGGGCGTCGGCATCATGGGGCCCGGCACACCGGCCGCCACGCGCCTGGAGAACGCCGCCCGCTACCTCGACTTCATCTCCGAGGCCATCGCGCGCGCCGCCGAGCAGGCCCGCGAGGTCCTTCACACGAAGCCGGAGACGCCTCCGGACCGCGGGTAGCCGGGCACACCGCCTACCCGCGGCGGACGCCCGCCTCCTCGCCGTACTCACCGAGGACGATCACGTCGAAGGCGGCTCCGAGGAACACCTTCACGGCGCGCAGGGCAGCACCGAGGCGGTGCGGACGACTGCCCTGGACCGAGGTCGCGCCGGCCGGCCGGACCGGCGGTGTGCTGGGGTGGATGGTCGCTGCGCTCATGTCTCCATCAGGTCCTGGCCAGGGGACGCCCCGCTTCAGCGGGGTGGGGAATGGCTTCTCTCACTGCTCTGGCCTCGGCTTTCTGTACGGATCTGCGCTGTTGTCAGTGGGGCCCGCTAGG
>NZ_JBIRTN010000036.1:0-34469 GCF_044334705.1 Streptomyces sp. NPDC020731 | reverse complement strand
GCTCAAGCCGGGCCCACTGGCCGTTCGTCAGATCCCCACGTCCCACGGGACATGATCATGAACGAACAAGATCCACTTTCGCAACAGACCCTAGGTGCTTCGGCGGCGTGGGGGCGGGGGAGGCGGGGATCGACGCCGAGGAGGGGACCGTGACCGTCGTCCAGGTACCGCGTGTTGCCTTCGTAGGTGATCAGCAAGGGAGGCGGGTGGCCGGCGTTGGCGTACTCCAGCGTCCAGGGGCCTGCTTCCGGCCCGGTCAGGAGCGCGTAGACGCAGCTGGCGGTGGCCCCGCCGTAGAGGCTGAGGTATGCGCGGTCCAGACGGTGCAGGATGTGGCCGGGCGGTCCTTGCCGGTCGCAGGCGATGCCACGCAGCATGTTGCGAAGGTGGCTCATCGTTACGGCTGAGCGCAGGTCGTGTCCGGTGACGTCCCCGATGATGAGTGTGGTGGCACCGTTGGGCAGCAGGAAGCTGTCGTACCGGTCACCCCCGACCTCCGCCGTGGTGCGGGACGGCGTGTAGCGGGCGGTCAGCTGCAGATGGCGGGGAAGTTCGGGCAGCAGGGAACGCTGCAGACGCTCGGCGATGCGCTGGGTCTCCTGGTGCAGGCGTGCGTTGTCGACGGCCAGCGCGATGCGGTGGGCGAAATCATCGACCAGGGCGAGGTCCTGCTCGCACAGAGCTGCCCGCCCGCTCGTACGCGCGACGGTCAGAGCACCCAGCACCTGGCGGCGGGCCCGCAGTGGAGCGATGATCACGGAATCGGCGCCCATGTGCGCGAAGAGTTCGAGTTGGCGGCGCGCAGTGGGTTGTCCGGGACCGTCTCGTGCGTCGCCATGCCGGTCAGCAGCAGCGGTCCTGCTCCCCGTAGGACGCGTGCCAGTGGGCCGGGATTGGTCTTGGGCAGGGGCGGCAGGCAGTCTTCCAGGGTGCTGGCGGGAAGGGCCATCGGGTCACGGTGCATGACACAGACGCGGTGCGGATGGTCCTGCTCGTCCTGCAGATCGACCACACACCAGTCACCGAGCCGGGGCACCGCGACCCGGCAGACCCGGCGCAGGCCCTCGTCGATGTCCAGCGTGCTCGACAACGCCGAGGTGGCCTCCGCCAGCAGCGTCAGCCGGTCCAGCCTGCTGCAGTATCTCGTCGACGTCATAGTCATCCATCGGTCTCTCACCCAGGTCGCGGCAGTGCACAAGAACACCGTTCCCATGATTGACTCCGCGGTGGTCGCCAGTCCACATCGGCTACCACAGCGTAGTGATCGGACGGTCGGAGGATGGTCGGTGTCAGCCGGCATCGTGGGCCGGATGGTGAGCGGGCGGCCGGCGACGCCGCAGCGGACAAGGACGTGGTCGATGCGGCTGCCGGCGATGCCACTCCTGAATCGTCGCCTGGCGAGGCGGCTGCGCAGGCTGAGCCGGCGGAGCCGGAGGTCGAGGTTGTCCAGCCTGGTGTCCTGCACGCCCCGCCCGTAGGCCGTCGCCCTGCTGCTCGCGGTGTCCGTCGGAGCAGGTGTCCGGCATCACCACCTCCGAACCCTGGGTGATATGGCGTTCGCCGCCGACTGGCCCGTGATGCTGTACGTGGCGTTCCGGTTGCTGTGCCGCTGGACGGAGCCCTGAGCGTTTGCCCCGGAAGGACGTGGGACACCCGTCCGCAGGAGGTGACCACCATGCCGGAACCTGGAAGCAAGAAGTACGACACCAAGCGGGCGAGGTTGCGCAAGGAGGCGGAGCGGTCGGGGATCTCCGACCAGGACGCCAACGCGGCGGCCAACGAGTCCCTGCAGCGGGAGCCGGAGCACCAGAGGCGCGGCCCGCGGACGGAACGTGGCCGGGGCCCGAAGGGCGAACGCCCGGAGAACACGGGCTGACCAGCTGTCCACGAACGGGGCGGGGACGCAGAGCGCGGCCCCGCCCCGTTCGTGTGCCCTGGTCCCGCGGGCTTCAGCCCACGTAACGGCGGGCGGCCGAGCGCTGCTGCGCCTCCTCCAGGATGCGCATCCGCGCCTCGATTTCCGTCGGCAGGACCCGCCGCTCGCGCAGCACCCACGGGAGGGCGGCCGCGGCCTCGGCGAAGGCCCGTAGAGAGACCCTGTCGTGGGGGACCGTGCGGGCCAGGTACACGGTGCGGCGCAGCGCGGGTCCGGCCGGGCGGCGCAGCCAGGTGAACCAGAGGGTGTTGCGGATGCCGTGCGCCCGGCGCAGCGTCGCGTCCCGCGCCACCGAGGGCTGGTGATGGATCGTCAGGTGGTCCGCGTACGTCAGCCACCAGCCGTTCGCCGCCAGGTCGACGGCGAGCAGCTCCTCCTCGCCGCCCAGCCAGAGCCGGGGGTGGAAGCCGCCCGCGGTGCGGAAGGTGTCGGTGCGCAGGACGGTCGCGGCGGCCAGGAAGGAGCCCAGCGCGGGGCCGGGCAGCCAGTCCGGAGCGGGCACGGGCGAGTTGCGCAGTTCCTCGGTGATCGGGTCTTCGGTGCCTTCCGGTTCGACCAGGATGCGGGCCGTGACGGTGGCGAGTGCCGGGTACCGGTCGAGCAGGTTGGCCGCGCCGGACAGTGAGCCGGGGCTCCACCAGGAGTCGTCGTCGCAGAACGCCACGTAGGGCGTGCGGACCTCGCGGACGGCGAGGTTGCGGCCGACGGCGCCGAGGTTGCGGCCGGGGCACAGCAGCCGGACCCGGGGGTGGTGGCGGGCGATCGCGTCGGCGGTACCGTCGGTGGAGGCGTTGTCGACGACGATCACCTGCGGCTGCTCGGGGAGTTCGGCCAGGTGGTCGAGGGTGCGCAAGAGTTCGGGGCGGCGGTTGTGGGTGATGACGACGACGGTGGTGCGGGGGTCGGTCATGGCTGTGCTCCGTCCAGCGTGCGGGCGGCCCGTTCCAGGTGTGGGGGCAGGGGGTGGCGGGCGCGCAGGGCGGCCGGAAGACGCGTGAGGGTCTGGCGCAGGGCCTGCCGGGCGGTCGGGTCGCGGCGGGCGTCGGCGGCCAGGTCGCGGGTGCCGGCCAGGGCGTGGGGCACAGGGCGGCGCAGCCAGGCGGTGAGGAGTTCGTTGCGGCGCTGGACGGCCGGGCGGCCGTTGCGGGGCGCCGGGTCAGGGTGGTGGTGGGCAACGAGGTCCGGGCAGTGGGTGACGCCCCAGCCGCGTGCGGCGAGGTCGTACGCGAGGAGCGTCTCCTCACCGCCGAAGAACAGCAGCGGGTGGAAGCCGCCCGCGTCGAGGTACGCCTCACGGCGGACGACGGAGGCGCAGGCGAGGAAGCCGAGGACCTGGGTTCCGGGCAGATCCCGAGCCGGGCCGAGCGGGGAGGCGCCGAGGACCTCGTTGAGGGGGTCGGGTTCCTCGGCGGGGCCGACCAGAGTGGCGGCGGAGACCAGGCCGAGGCGTGGGTGGGTGTCCATCAGCTTGGCCGTCAGCTCCAAGGCGCCGGGTGCCCACCATGAGTCGTCGTCGCTGAACGCCACGTACGGAGTGCGCAGGCGGCGCACGCCGTCGGTGCGGGCGAGCGCCCCCCGGTTGAACGGCAGGGACAGCACCTGCACCGTGGGGAAGTCGCGGGCGAGCCGGGCGCGGGTGTCGTCGGTGGAGGCGTTGTCGACGACGAGGATCTCCGGCCGCTCGGGCAGGTCGAGAAGCCGACCCAGGGTGCGGGCCAGGCTCGCCGACCGGTCGCGGGTGGCGATGACGATGCCTACGGGCGCTTGGTTCATGGCGTGTCGGGCAGTTCGTCGAGCTGGTCGAGGGCGTGCAGTACGTCGTCGGTGCCGATGCGCAGCAGTGCCGGGTCCGTGCGGCGGCCGTGCGGGTCGCCCTCCGGGCCGGGATGCCACAGCACGCGGTGTCGCGGGTCGCGCGGCGGACCCCAGCGGCTCGGCGGGACCGGACCGAACAGGGTCACCGAACTGGTGGCGTGGGCGACGGCGAGGTGGGCGATGCCGGTGTCGCCGCTGACGACCGCGCGGGCGCCGGCCACCAGCGCGGAGAGCCGTTCGAAGGGGAGGCCGCCGCCGAAGGTGTCGGTGTCGGGCAGCCGAGCCTGCTTGGCGAGACGGGCCACGAGGTCGTCCTCGCCCGCTCCTCCGGTGACCACGACCCGGTGGCCGCGCTCGCGCAGGGCGGTGGCGACGGCGGCGTAGCGGTCGACGGGCCAGCATCGGGATGGGGCACCGGCGCCCGGGTGCAGTACGACGGCCCCTGGCCCGGGGGAGGCACTCTGTGGGCGGGGCAGCCGTAGGTCGGCCGGGTCGGCGGGGACGCCGTAGAACTCCAGGAAACGGCACCAGCGGTCCCGCTCGTGTTCCTCCGCCCACCAGCGGGGACCGTCGATCTCTGGGGTGTCCGGGTGGGCGAAGGCGAAGAGGCGGCGCGGGTGCAGCGTCTGGAGCAGGCGGTGGCTGGGCGGGCCGTTGCCGTGCAGGTCGACGGCGAGGTCGGGTGGCGGGCCGTCCCAGTCGAGGGCACGCGGTACGGCGCGGCCGGGGGCGGAGGCGGACAGCAGCCGGTCGACGGCTCCCATCGACGCCGCCACCGGCTGGAGTTCGGCGGGGGCGGCCAGCACGAGTTCGTGGCCGGGGAAGGCCCGTCGCAGGGCGCGCAGGGCCGGGACCCCGGCGAGGAGGTCGCCGAGGCCGAGAGCGCGCAGGACGAGCAGGCGGGGGCGCGTCATCGGGCCCCCTCCGCCGCCCGGTCCAGGAGCGTGGTGGAGGACCGTCCGGCGAGGTACGGCAGCAGCACCGCCTGCCCGCCCCACTCCTGCAGCAGTGCCGCCTCGGGCAGGTCGGCGCCGGTGTAGTCGCCGCCCTTGACCCAGACATCGGGCCGCAGCTCGGCGAGCAGCTGTTCCGGGGTGTCCTCGTCGAACACGGCCACCGCGTCGACGCACTGCAGCGCGAGCAGGACGCGGATCCTGTCGGCGAGCGGGTTCACGGGGCGGCCCTCGCCCTTGCGGCGCCGCACCGACGCGTCCGAGTTGAGGCACACGACGAGGCAGTCGCCGAGCCGCCGGGCGGCCTGCAGCAGGCCGACGTGCCCGGCGTGCAGCAGGTCGAAACAGCCGCCGGCGGCCACGACGGTACCGCCGGCCGCTCGCACCCGGGCGATCACGGCGTGCGGGTCCGGGGCCGCGTCGGGGTCAACGCTCTCCTCACCGGACGGCGGCCGGGAGTCCGCCTCCGCGGAGGCGCCGTCGGCCAGTCCACCCGCGCCGCCCGCGGCGACGAACTCGCTCGCGGCGGCGACGGCGCCTTCCACCGCCTCGCCGACGAGTGTCCCGTCGGCCAGCAGTCCGGCCGCCGTGGCGGCGAACCGGTCGCCGGCACCGCAGGGGTCGCCGTGGTGGGCGGCGGGCGCCGGGACGAGCAGGGGATGCTCCCCGTAGGACAGCAGGGCGCCGCGCGCGCCCATGGTCACCGCGACGGAGGCGACCCGCCAGAGCCGTACGAGTGCGGCCGCCTCGCGGGCGGCGACGCGCAGGTCGCTGCCCGGCGCCTTGGTGGTGTTCTGGTCCTCGGCGGCCGCCGCGAACGCGTGCGCCTCCGACCGGGCCGGAGTCACCAGCCGGGTGCCCGGCACCGGCGGTCCGCCGCGTGGATGCGGATCCCAGACCAGCGGCGGGCGTGCGGCCAGGACGTCGCGCAGGGCGTCGGTCGCGCCCCGGCCGTAGTCGGAGACCAGGACGGCCGGGGCGGAGCGGACCGCCTCGCGGGCCTCGTCGGTGGCTTCGCGGACGCGGCCGTCACCGCGGTCCAGCCGTACGACGGGGCGGCCCTGCGCCAGCACGCGGGTCTTCTCCGGCAGCGCCCCGGTCAGCGGCAGGCCGATCACCTTCACCCGGCCGTCGAGCATCCGGCGCAGCTCCTCGCTCGCCGGGTCGTCGCCCACACCGGTGATCAGGGTGACGTCCCGGCCGTCGCGGGCGGCGAGGCAGGCCGCGAGGGCGGCGCCGCCGGGCCGCGCCCGCCGGGTGCGCTCCGCGACGACCGGTACCGGCGCATCGGGGGCGAGCCGGTCGGCGGTGCCGGTGAGGTCGCGGTCGAGCAGGGCGTCGCCGACCACGACGAGTGCGGACCTGCCGGAACGAGAGCCTGCCATGGTCACCTCCGGTTCCTCTCGTTCGCCGCCCTCTCCACGGCCGCGTCGAACGCCTCGCACACCATGTGCACCGCCACCAGGTGGAGTTCCTGGACGGTCGCGGTGGAGGAGCCGGACACGCACAGCGCGTCGTCACCGCAGGCCGCCAGCGGGTTGGGGGCCGGGCCGGTCAGCGCCCACACGGTCAGGCCCGCCGCGCGTCCGGCGTCGGCGGCCGACAGCAGGTTGGCGCTGGCGCCGGAGGTGGACAGCAGGATCAGGACGTCGCCGGGGCGGCCGTGGGCGCGGACCTGGCGGGCGAACACCTCGTCCACGCCGTAGTCGTTGGCGATGGCCGTGGTGCTGGAGGTGTCCGCGTGCAGGGCTATCGCCGAGAACGGCGGCCGGTCGTCGCGATAGCGGCCGACGAGTTCGGCGGTCAGGTGCTGGGCCTGGGCCGCGCTGCCGCCGTTGCCGGCGGCCAGCAGCCGTCCGCCACCGCCGAGAACGGCGGCCAGTCGCTCGCCCCACCGCTCGGTCAGATGGGCCCGTTCCCGGAACCGGACCAAGGCGTCGAGCAGCTCGTCGCAGTGCGCGGTGACGGACGATTCGGCGTGGGTGCTCATCAGGCGACCTCCGTACGCAGTTCACGGCCCAGGGCGGTCTGCCGGTAGACCTGTTCCACTCCGTCCGCGACGCGCCGCCAGGTGTAGCGCGCCAGCACACGCTCGCGGCCGGCCGCGCCGAAGCGGTTGCGTCTGCGCTCGTGTCCGAGCAGGTCGCGGACGGCGTCGGCGATCGCCGGGGCGTCGCCCGGTGGCACGAGCCGTCCGGTGCGCCCGTCGGCGACGGTGTCCCGGTGGCCGCCGACGGCGGTGGCGACGACGGGTGTCCCGCAGGCCATGGCCTCCAGCGGAACGATGCCGAAGGGCTCGTACACGGGAGTGCACAGGACCAAGTCCGCGCCGGCCATGAGGGCCGGCATCCGGCGCGGGTCGACGGCACCCAGCAGGCGCACCCGGTCGGCCACGCCCTGCTCCTCGGCCAGCCTCAGCAGCCGTCGGGCCTCGGGCTCGGCGTGCAGCCGCTCGGAGGGCGGGCCGCCGGCGATGAGGAGTTCGGTGTCCGGGATCCGGGTGAGGGCGCGGATCGCCTGGTCGTAGCCCTTGCGGGGGACCAGCCGGCCGCAGGCGAGCAGCCGGTGCCGCTGCTCGCGCGCGGGGGCGACGGCGGTGTCCGCCCCGGGGTGGAAGAGGTCGGCGTCGACACCGCACGGCACCACGGACACCCGGCCGGCGGACACCCCCATGGCGGCGAGCTCCTGAACCTCGTCGGTGCAGGTCGCCAGGACCCGCTCACAGGTGTGGCCGATCTGACGTTCGATGCCGACGCGTTCGATCGGGCTGGTGTCGTCCCGGCCCTGGTGGCGTCGCTTGACGGTGCCCAGGGCGTGGAACGTCTGGATGACCGGGATGCCGTGCGAGTGGGCGCCGATCTGGGAGGCCATGCCGGACATCCAGAAGTGGGTGTGCACGACGTCGGGCCGCTCCCGGTGCCAGGCCCGGGACAGGTGGACGGCGAAGGCGGGCATGTGCTCGAACAGGACGTCCTTGGGTATGGCCTCGGGTGGCCCGGCGGGCACGTGCTCGACGACGGCGCCGCCGGGCAGCGGCACCCGGTCGGGCAGATCGGTCGCGTCGCGCCGGGTGTAGACGGTGACGTCGTGGCCTCGACGCACCAACTCCTCCGAGAGGCGGGCGACATACACGTTCTGGCCGCCGGCGTCGACTCCGCCGAGCGCGGCGAGCGGACTCGCGTGCTCGGACACCATGGCGATCCTCATCGGGTCACCTCCTTCAGCAGCCGCTCCCAGTCGTCCAGGAAGCGGGAGAGCCCGTAGCGGGCGAGCGCCGCCGCGCGTGCTCCCTCGCCGACCGTGCGGGCGTGCAGCGGGTCGGCGATGAAGTCGCGGACGGCGTCGGTCAGTACGTCGATGCGGTTGGAGACCACTCCGGCGCCCGGCGGCACCGCCTCGGTGACCTCGGTGGTGGCGAGGGCGACCACGGGCATGCCCAGGTGCATGGCCTCCAGCAGGGACAGGCCGAGGGAGGTCCAGCGGACCGGGTGGAGGTAGACGCGGCGCCCGGCCATCGCCGAGTGCAGGTCCCGTTGGACCAGTTCATGTGAACGACAGCGCTCGGGCGGCAGACCGAGGTGGTCGGCGAGCCCGTCGGTCCGCATGCCGAAGACGTCCAGCGGGGCGGCCTCGGCGAACGTCGGCAGCAGGTCGGTGCCGGTGGTACGGCCGCGCCGGATCGGCTCGTTGACGGCGACGGCCGCGTGTGGGATCTCGCCGGTCCACAGCGGGCCGGGGTCGACGATGCCGTGTTCGATGACGGTGGTGTCGGTGCTCCCGGCGTTCCACATCAGGCGGTTGAAGTGGGTGACGTGGACCAGCGGCACCCCGGGCAGGTCGGCGACCGGGTGCCGGGTGTCCGGTACTCCCGGGGAGCCGTGGGGGGCGTTGTGCTCCAGGTACACCATGGGCGGGCGCCGGCCCAACCACTCCTCCACCAGGGCGTACTCGTGCGGGCGCTGAAGGATCACCACGTCGATGTCCGCGTCCCGCAGCCGCTCCGGCGGGAGCTCGATCACGTTGTCCGGCCAGTCGAAGGTGCGGGCGCGGCCGAGACCGTCGGGCCCGCGGTCCGGGGCGACCGGGACGATGTAGGTGTGCGGGCCCTGCACGAAGGCCGTGGTCCACGACCCGTGCACGTGCCAGATCAGGATCCTCATAGCGCGACCACCTTCTCCACGGCGACCACCACGTCCTCCGCGGTGACCGACTCCAGACATGGATGGCCGGGCACCGGGCAGTCCCGGGCACGGCTGTCCGCGCAGGGCGCGTCCTGATCGCCGAGCAGCACGTACGGAACGCCGTAGGGCCGCCAGCGCTCGGCCGGAACGACCGGGGCGAACAGGGAGACCACGGGGGTCCCGACGGCGCCGGCGAGGTGGGCCGGCCCGGTGTTGCCGGTGACGACGGCCCGCGCCCCGGCGAGCACACCGGCCAGTTCCACGGCGTCCGTACGGCCGCCGAGATCCAGACCGTGCTCACCGGCGACATACGCGGTCAGCTCCCGCTCCCCCCGACCGCCGGTCACCACGACCCGCTGTCCGGCCGCCGTCAGTTGCCGCACCGCCTCGGCGCACCGCTCCCGGCTCCAGGCCCGGGCGGGGACGCTGGCCCCGGGGTGCAGCACGACGTAGGGCTCGGGGCCGGTCAGCCGAACGGTGTGGGGCGGGGGCAGCACGCGCAGCCTGCCGTCGTCGACGCGGGGGAAGCCCGCCGCCTCGGCGAGGTCGAGCGCGGTCTCCGCCTCATGGGCGTGCGGGGCGCGCTGGTGGCGTACGTCGAGCAGCGCGCCGGGGTAGTCCACGCTGTCGGCGGCGATGTGCGCCACGCCTGCCAGGCGCAGCAGCAGGGCGGCGGGCAGGGGGGACTGGTGGAAGGAGGTCAGGATCAGTGCCGCGTCGGCGTCGATCGTGTCGATGAGCAGCTCGACCTCTCCGCGGCCGACCGGCGGGGGCGTGAAACCCACCCAGGGGGCGTCCCAGACGAGGATGTCGTCGACGCCCGGCAACATGCGGGCGGCGGGGGCGCCGAGCCGGCCGCACAGGACGGTGACGTGGTCGGCCCGGGCGGCGACGGCACGGATCGCGGGTCCGGCGAGCAGTACGTCGCCGAAGCTGTCAAGGCGGGTGACGAGGGCCCTCATCGGATCCTCCCGGTGGTTCCGTGGGCGGCCTCGACGGGCCGCTCGTCGGCTCGGCCGCGGCCGGGTGACAGCCGTCCGGACAGCACCGCGTGCACGGCTGCCGGCAGATCGCGTGCCACGTGTTCGGCGGCGGCGATCTCCTCCGGCCGGGTCTGCTCGGTGGGAACGAGGACGCCGAGGGCGCCGGCCCGGCGGGCGGCCTCGACGTCGGCGCCGATGTCACCGATCACGGCGATCCGCTCCGGCGGGGTGCGCAGCCGGTCGGCGGCCCACAGGATCATGCCGGGACGGGGCTTGCGGCAGTGGCAGCCGTCCTCGGGGCCGTGCGGGCAGACGGCCCACACGTCGAAGGGGCCGAGCAGTTCGTCGATCCGCTCGTTGACCCGGCGGACGTCGGCGGTGGCAAGCAGCCCGCGTGCGATGCCGGACTGGTTGGTGACCACGCCGGTGCCGATGCCCCGGGCGCGCAGCAGGTCGAGGGCCCGGAGGGCGCCACCGACCGGGCGGACCAGGTCGGGCTCGCCGTTGTAGGGAACGTCATGGACGAGGGTGCCGTCGCGGTCGAACAGTACGAGGTCGATCTCGGTCACGGCGCCACCTCCGGCCAGGGGGCGGCGTCGCGGTGGCGCCACAGGCCGTTGAACCAGTGCCAGGTGGCCGCGGGCGGGATGAGCACGCTGGTGGCGAGCATGGTGCCGACCTCGTGCCGGGTGCGCGGGCCGGGCGCGATGCGCGCCCAGGCGAACTCACCGGTGCCGGCGGCCCAGCCGAGCGCTGCCGCCGCGGCGGCCCTGCGCTGCCCGGTCACCGCGAGAGCGCAGGCGGCCAGGCCGGTGGCTGTGATTGCGAGATGGTTGCGCAGCCGGCCGCGCGGCGCCATGGCCCGATGCCACCAACCGGGTCCGTGCAGGCGCCGCATGAGGGCGTCGTCGGCGTTGCCTCGCTGGGCACGCAGCGACACCCAGCGGTCGGCGGGCCGCACCGGGTGCCGGGTGGTACGCCGCCCCTGCCGGATCCGCCATCCGGCGTCCAGCACCCGCAGGGCGAGGTCGGCGTCCTCGCGAAAGGCCCGCCGGAACCGCTCGTCGAAGCCGCCGACCTGCTTCAGCGCCGCGGCGCGGAAGGCCATGTCGGCGGTGATCCAGTGCGCCTGGGCGAGACCGGCGGTGCCGCGCTCCCAGTCGGTGGGCCGGCGCTCGCCCGGGAGCGGTACGGCGATGATGCCCTGCACGCCACCGGTGTCGGGGCCGGCTTCCGCCAGGTCCTGGGAGAGCTGGTCGCACCAGTGTGGGCCGACCTGCACGTCGTCGTCGAGGAAGGCGACCCAGGGCGCGGTGACCGCGCGCGCACCGCTGTTGCGGGCGGCGGCGGGCCCGCGTCCGCCACTGCGGAGCACCAGGGTCCGCTCGCGCAGCGCCCCGAGGACGCTCAGCGGGTGCTCCAGCGCGTCGGGGTCCGGCTCGGGCTCGGGCCGGTCGTCGACAAGGACGATCTCCTCGGGCTTCGGCCCGGTCGCGGCGGCCAGTGCGGTCAGGCAGTCGGCGAGCGTGTCGCGGACCAGCGTGGGGATGACGACGGCGTACGCGGTCATACGTCAGGCCCTCCCGAACATCACGCCCCGGCGCACCACGCAGGGTCCGATGGCGAGCAGGTCCACGGGAGCGGAGCCGAAGCACTCCAGGGCGTCGCGCGGGTCGTCGACCATGGGCCGCCCGGCGGTGTTGAGACTGGTATTGACCACGACGGGCAGCCCGGTGCGCTGCTCGAACGCGGTCAGCATGCGCGCCACGAGCGGCTCCTGACCGGAGTCGACGGTCTGGATGCGGGCGGTGCCGTCGACGTGCACGACGGCCGGGACACGGTCGCGCCACCGGTCCGCGACGTCGTGGACAAACAGCATGTACGGGCTCGGCAGCGGGCCGCCGGAGAACAGCTCGTGGGCGCGTTCGGCGAGCACCATGGGCGCGACCGGCCGGAACTCCTCGCGGCCCTTGACCCGGTTCAGCCGCTCCAGGTTCTCCGCCCGGCCCGGGTGGGCCAGCAGGGAACGGTGGCCCAGGGCGCGCGGCCCGTACTCGCTTCGTCCCTGGAACCAGGCGACGACGCCGTCCCGGGCCAGCTCCTCGGCGACAGCCTCGGCGACGTCGGCGGGCTCCTCGTACGGGACGCCGGCGTCCTGGAGCCAGGCGCGGATCTCCTGGTCGCTCCAGCCACGGCCGAGGTCGGCGCCGGACATGGGCTCGGGGTTCTCCGCCAGGTGCAGGGCCCCGCCGAGCGCGGTCCCGGCGTCACCGGCGGCGGGCTGTACCCAGACGTTCCGGTACGGCCCACGGGCGGCGATCTTGGAGTTGGCGACGCAGTTGAGCGCGACGCCGCCGGCCAGGGTGAGGCTTTCCCCGCCGGCTTCACGGTGCAGCCAGTGCACGAGGTCGAGCAGGACCTCTTCGAGCACGGCCTGGGTGCTGGCAGCCAGATCGGCATGGTCCTGGGTCCACGGTTCGTTCTTGCCGCGGGGCGGGGCGAGCGCGGACCAGTCGACGCCATGAGCGCGGAAACCGCCGTCGCCGGTGGCGTGCATGTGCTGCCGCAGCTGGGCCAGGAAGCGCGGCTTGCCGTAGGAGGCGAGCGCCATCACCTTGTACTCGTCGCTGCTGCGCAGGAAGCCCAGGTGCTGGGTGAGGTCCTCGTAGACCAGGCCGAGTGAGTGGGGCAGCGGCTGCGTGAAGAGCGTGTCGAGCTTGCCGTCGTCGTAGCGGCCGGCCAGGTGGGAGGCGCTCTCGCCGCGGCCGTCCAGCACGAGAACGGCGCTGTCGGGGTGCGGGGCGGCGCGTCCGGCGGAGGCGGCGTGCGCCACGTGGTGCGGGACGAAGACGACCCGCTCGGGGTCCAGGCCAGGCAGCGCCTCGGCGAGGAACTCGGGAGCGCGGCGGGCGTAGTCCTGGCGCATCGGGTCCCAGGGATCGTCCAGGCCCATATCGGTGGCGGGCCGGGCGAGCTTCGGGTCGTAGGAATACGTGACCGCGTCCAGCTCCTCAGGCCGGACGCCGGCGTGCTCCAGGCACCAGTGGGCGGACAGCTCGGGCAGCTCCCAGGCGGAGAACGGCACCGGCCGTTTACCGTGCTTGCGGCGGCTGAAGCGCTCCTCCTCCGCGGCCGCGACCGTTCGCCCGTCCACGACCAGGGCTGCGGCAGGATCGTGGAATAGGGCGTTGATTCCAAGAATGCGCATGGGTGCTCCGTCCCGGGCGGCGTACTGCGTCACTCTGGTCCCAGCGAGTGCCGCACCGCAGTTGTCTCAAACATGTGGAGACAGCTCATCCGGTGACAGCCCAGACATCTCACGGTAAGTGCTATTTATTATGGAATATGTTGACGCAGCGGCGGCTGCGTTCAGGCGCCAAGCGCTACCTCAGGCGGCCACGGACCGCGAGAACCAGCCGATCGTCCGCTTCAGGCCCCCGGTCCAGTCCACGTGGGGCTGCCATCCCAGCCGCTCCCGAGCCAGCCTGGTGTCGGGGCGGCGCCGGCCCGGGTCGTCGACCGGACGTTCGACGAACCGGATGGGGGAGGAGGAACCGGTGATCTCGACGATGCGGCGGGCGAGGTCGAGCATGGTGATCTCCTCGCCGCCGCCGATGTTGACCGGGCCGGGTTCACCGGAGGCCGCCAGGGCCAGGACGCCGTCCACGGTGTCGTCGACGTAGCACAGCGAGCGGGTCTGGCCGCCGTCACCTGCGACGGTCAGCGGCATGCCGTCCAGAGCCTGCGAGATGAAGACGGGGACGGCGCGGCCGTCACCGGTGCGCATGCGCGGGCCGTAGGTGTTGAAGATGCGGACGATGGCGGTGTCCGTACCGTGCACCTGCCGGTGGGCGGTGACCAGGGCCTCGGCGAACCGCTTGGACTCGTCGTAGACGCTGCGCGGGCCGACCGGGTTGACGTTGCCCCAGTACGTCTCGCGCTGCGGGTGCTCCAGTGGGTCGCCGTACACCTCGGAAGTGGAGGCGAGGAGGAACCGGGCGCCGTCGGTCCGGGCGCGTTCCAGCGCCAGGCGGGTGCCGGTGCTGCCGACGTCGAGGGTCTCCAGCGGCAGCCGCAGGTAGTCGGCGGGCGAGGCAGGGCACGCGAAGTGCAGCACCACATCGAAGCGGCCGGGCAGTGCCTGCCAGGCCGCGGGGTCGGTGGCGTCTGCGCGCACGAAGCGGAAGCCGGCCTGCTGCTGGAGCACGGCCACGTTGCTCCGGGACCCGGTGGCCAGGTTGTCGAGGCACACGACGTCCCACCCGGCGTCGAGCAGCCGACCGCACAGATGCGACCCGACGAATCCGGCGCCGCCGGTCACCAAAGCCCGGCGCCAGGTCTGTCCGCTCACGGGACTCTCCTCGCTCTTCGGTTCACTTGCGTGTCCGCTTGAGTAACCAAACCCGACGGTTGCATGCCTGGAGCCCCGGTGCATGCGTGGAGCCCCGGGTGTCCCTCGCCGCCGCTCGGGCACCCGGACCGAGACCCCACCGGGACGAACGAGGAGGAAACGTGCAACTGTCATTCCTGGAACCACTCTTCGACCGGCCCGGCCCTTGGGCCACCGTCTACTTCGACCCCGGCGAGAACGACGAGTCGGGTGCCAAGCGGCGCGAGCTGTCCGTACGGGACGTCTGCCGGACGCTGGAGGAGCAGGGGGCCGACGCGGAGACCATCAGGGCGGTACACGACGTCCTGATCGACATGAGCCCCGCCGAGGACCCGGCGGGCCGGGTGGTCTTCGCCACCGGTGGCGAAGTGGTGCTCAGCCATCGTCTTGCCCGGCCGCCGCAGCGACACATCGCGTCCTGGGCTCCGCTGCCCCGGCTGACCCCGCTGTTGGAACTGTGCGGCCAGGACCCCGTCTGCCTCGTGGCGTACATCGACCGGACCGGCGCGGACTTCGAAGTGCGCGGAGCGGCCGGGCCGCGGGACGCCGGGCGGGTGGAAGGGCGGCAGCGGCCGGTGCACCGCACGGCCTCGGCGGACTGGTCCGAGCGGCACTTCCAGCTCAAGGTGGAGAACACCTGGGAGCACAACGCCGGCGAGATCGCCGAAGCGCTGGGCGCGGCGTACGAGGAGTGCGGCGCCGAACTGGTGGTGCTGGTCGGTGATCCCCGCGAACGGCCCGCGGTGCACGAGAGGCTCCCCGACGCCGTCCGCGCGGTCACGGTGGAGACCGAGCACGGAGGCCGCGCCGCCGGCTCGTCCTCTCCCGCCCTGGAAGAGGCCATCGAGCAGGCCCGGCACCAGCACACCCGCCGTCGCGTCGAGGAGGCGCTGGACCGCTTCCGCGCCGGACGCGTGGGCACCGACCGGCCGACGGACGCGGTCGAGGGCGTCCCGGCCGTGGTGGAGGCGGCACGGGAGCACCGCATCGACACGCTGCTGATCCGGCCCGAAGGATCCGACCTGGGCCGTGAGACGTGGGTGGGCGCGCAGCCCGACCAGGTCGCGGTGCGCCGCACCGACGCGCAGACCCTGGGCGAGAGCGATCCCGTCCCCGTACGCGCCGACGACGCGCTGCTGCGTTCGGCCGCCGTCACGGCCGCCGACGTACTGGTCGTCCCTGCTGCGGATCCTTTGGAGACCTCGGATGGTTCGGACGGTTCCGAGGGGTCGGGGGAAGACGCCGACATCCCGGTCGGCGGTCTCGGCGCCCTGCTGCGCTGGACATACGAGCCCACCGCGGGGTGACGACAGCAGACGGACGGTGACGGTAACGACGGCCCCCTCGGAGAAACGGAGGTGTTCGACAATGGAGCGAGGCAGCAACCCGGTCGGTCCGCGCAAGGACGACGAGATGAAGCACGAGCTGGAGGGCCTGCTGCGGTCCGGCCGGGCCACCCACGCGGAGGAGGGCAACGACCCCGAGCCGCCCGCCGACGACGACCTGCGCGTTGACGCGAGCGGACCGGTGCCCCCGCCCGGCGAGGAGCGTGACCGGGCTCGGGCGGAGACAGAAGCGGACTCTCTGCGACGGGAGTTGGCACGCCACCTGGACCGTACGGCCTTCCCGGCCGACCGGCGGACCGTACTGGACGTCCTGGCGGCGCACCACGCGCCCGGCCCCGTGCTGGAGGCGGCGCGGAGCCTGCCGGACAGCGGCTCCTACGCGAACGTGACCGAGATCGTCGACGCGCTCGGCGGCGCACCCGGCACGGGGCGTCGGACAGGCTGAGACACAGGGTGTCTCACGCCCCGAGTTTCGACACCATGGTGTTCAAAGTGGCGGCCAATGCGTCGAGTTCGCGTTCCGAGCGGGCGCCCGGCGGCACCTGACGGGTGAGCTCCTCGCCGGAGACGACCTCAAGGGCACCGGCGTAACGGCCGGACCCGAGGTCGTCGGCGGGCACCACTTGGGCCCGGCCCTCCACAACGACGAGGGTCGGCCCGTCGTCGCGGGCTTCGAGCAACTCCCGCACATGCTCCCGCGTGACCGGCCCGGGCCCTTCGCCACCCTGTGCGGCCTGTGCGGACTTCTCGACCCCGACAAGAGGGTCGCCCTGTGCCGTTCCGTTCTGTGACGGGTAGCCCTCGGCGGCACTTGCCGTGCCCGGCAGGACCCGCTCCCGTGCCTGGCTCTCCCCACCGGAATGAGCCCCCGGCTCCTCGTCGCTCCGCGCCCGGGCGTACCTGTCCGGCTCTTCCGCGGAAGGTGTCTGCTCGCTCATCGGTGCATCTCCTCACATTCGCCGGAAGGCAGTGACAACGTCACCTCGCCACCTCGCCGATGTGCGCATGCGGCCCTCCGGAAGGTCCGTGCGCAAGGCTCCACGAGTACCCGGACCCCACGGCCCCATCCGTGGGCGGGTCCCGGGTCGGCGTCCCTCGGAAAGCCGGGATACGGGGTAGGAGAAAAGAGGAGCATGCGCCGGCTGAGCACTGGACGGCAGGCCGTGCACCGTACGCGTCGGCACCTCCCTCGCGGCAGGTGCGTCCAAGGAGGTCGGAGTGCGTCTTCACCACAGCCGTCCCACTGACCCCGGGTACCGCCGCCTGCGCCACGGACGCGGCTTCCGTTACCTCGACGCCCACGGTGAGCCGCTGCGCGATCCCGACGAGCTGGCCCGTATCCGGGAGCTGGTCATACCGCCGGCCTGGCGGGACGTGTGGATCTGCACCCGGCCCAACGGGCATCTTCAGGCCGTCGGTACCGACGCCGCCGGACGCCGCCAGTATGTGTACCACCCACAGTTCCGAGCGGAGCAGGAGCAGGCCAAGCATGAGCACGTGCTCGATGTCGCCGAAGCCCTGCCCGCGGTCCGGGAGGCCGTCGAGGGGCATCTGCAGGATCGTGGATTGACCCGGGACCGGGTTTTGGCCACGGCCGTACGTCTGCTCGATCTCGGCTTCTTCCGCATCGGCAACGACCGTTACACCGAACTGAACAACAGTTACGGCCTCACCACACTGCTGCGCGAGCACTCCCGCTGCCAGGCAGGTGCGGTCCTGTTCACCTGCACGGGAAAGCACGGCAAGGAGATCGTCCAGATCGTCGCGGACCCCGCCGCCTGCCGCAGCCTCACCGCACTTCTGCGACGCCGGCGCGGTGGTGATCGGCTCCTGGCCTACTGGGAGCAGCGCTCCTGGCACACCGTGACCGGCGAGGACGTCAACGCGTATCTCAAGAAACTGGCCGGTGTCGAGGTCACCGTGAAGCTCCCCCGTTGACCTGGACACGTGGACACTGGGACGGATGGGTCCCAGGGGAAGTGGTTCAGGTTGAGCAACAGCAACCGCAGCAGGCGGTACACGGAGGAGTTCAAGCGCGATGGTCGAGCTGGCGCTGGCCTCCGACAAGACGGTCACCGAGGTCGCCCGTGACCTCGGTGTGAGTGCGGAGGGTCTGCGGGGCTGGGTGAAGCAGGCGAAGGCCGACCGCGGCCAGGGCCGCCCGGGCGAGCTGACCTCGACCGAGCGTGAGGAGCTCAGGCGGCTGCGCAGGCAGAACGCCGAGCAGGCCAGGACCATCGAGGTGCTGCGAAAAGCGGCGGTCTTCTTCGCGAAG
Organism: Streptomyces sp. NPDC020731; assembly: GCF_044334705.1. Classification (NCBI taxonomy): domain Bacteria; kingdom Bacillati; phylum Actinomycetota; class Actinomycetes; order Kitasatosporales; family Streptomycetaceae; genus Streptomyces; species Streptomyces sp. NPDC020731. Next base: position 16,590 of record NZ_JBIRTN010000036.1, on the reverse strand, counting down.
GAGAGCGATCGATGACGGATGTCTACCGGTTCATCGAGGCGGAGAAGACCACCTTCGGCGTCGCTCTCCTGTGCCGGCTGCTGAAGGTCGCCCGGTCCTCCTTCTACGCCTGGGCCGAGGGCGAGGCCGCCCGCCGACGCCGCCAGGAGGCCGACGACGCCCTGGCCCACGAGATCACCGTGCTGCACGTCGCCTCGAAGCACACCTATGGCGCCCCGCGCATCCATGCCGAACTGGTCCGCCTCGGACGCCTGGTCAACCGCAAGCGGGTGGAGCGGGTCATGCGGGAACGCGGCATCGCCGGCGTCACGCGCCGCAGGCGCCGGTCGCTCACAGGCCCGCGAAACGGGCGGTGCCCGCCCCGGACCTGATCGGCCGTGACTTCACCGCCCCGGAGCCCGGAGTGAAACTGGTCGGCGACATCACCTTCATCCCCACCGAGCAGGGCTGGCTCTACCTGGCGACCTGGCTGGACCTGGCCACCCGCGAGGTCGTCGGCTACGCGATGGCCGACCACCACCGGGCCTCACTGGTCGTCGACGCACTCACCATGGCCGCCGGCCGGGGAGACCTCCAGGCCGGCTGCGTCGTACACTCGGACCGCGGCAGCGAGTACACCTCCGAGGAACTTCGGGGTGGAGTTCCACCTCTACCCGGACGCCAGCGGAATCAGCATCCGTATTGTCCCCAGCGGTGCACAGCCCCCGCCCGAACCGGCGTCGAGCCACTCCGCGCGCCCGGCTGCTCCGGCCCGCGCGGGCAGGCTCTACCAGCTCACCCACCTGGCCGCCGGACTGACCGAGGTCGTCGGAGTACAGGATGTCGTCGCCCTGGTCGCCGAACAGGTCATGCCCGCCTTCGGCGCCCGGGACCTGGTCCTGTCCACAGCGGAGGCCGGCCGGCTGCGGATCACCGGATACCGCGGCTACGACCCCCAGATCATCGAGCGCCTCGACGGTCTGTCCGTCGATACCGACTTCACCCCGGCCGGGCGCGCCCTCAGCAGCGGAATCCCCGCGTTCTTCTCCGATCCTGAGGAGATGCGCCGGCTGTACCCCGCGGCCCCTCAGGTCAGCGGAAAACAGGCATGGGCCTTCCTTCCCCTGATCATTTCCGGTCGGCCCGTCGGCTGCTGCATCCTGTCCTACGACCACCCCCGCGCGTTCCCGGCCGAGGAACGCGCCGTCATGACCTCACTCGCCGGTCTCATCGCCCAGGCGCTCGACCGCGCCCGCCTCTACGACACCAAGCGCGAACTTGCGCACGGGGCCTCCAGCAGGCGGTGCTTCCTCGCGCCCTTCCCGAGATCGCCGGTCTGCGCGTCGCCGCCCGCTACCTCCCCGCGACCCGGGGCATGGCCATCGGCGGTGACTTCTACGACCTGATCCGGCTCGGCGACACCGCCGCCGCGGCCGTCATCGGCGACGTTCAAGGGCACAACGTCACCGCCGCCGCCGTGATGGGCCAGGTCCGCACCGGCATCTACGCCCACGCGACCGTCGGCACATCCCCCGACCAGATCCTCGCCAGAACCAACCGGCTCCTCGCCGACCTTGCCCCCGACCTCTTCACCAGCTGCCTCTACGCCCGCCTCGACTTTGCCTGCCGACGCGTGACGCTGGCCAGCGCCGGCCACCCGCCACCCCTACTGCGCCTGGCCGACGGCGACACCGGTCCCGCCAACGTCTCGCCCGGCCCCCTTCTGGGAATCGACCCCGAGGCCGTTTTCTCCCTGACCGAGATCACCCTCACCCCGGGCTCGATGCTGGTCTTCTACACCGACGGCCTCATCGAGAAACCGGGGATCGATCTCGACGTCGCCATCGCCGGTCTCGCGCACCATCTCGCCCAGGCCGACGAACGGGACCTCGACCTGCTCATCGACCACCTGCTCAACAAAGCCGGCACGGACGGGCAGCGTGCCGACGACATCGCTCTCCTGGTCCTTCACCACGACGCGGTGCACCACGACGCGGGTTGACCGCATGACGGCCGCATGCTTCGGGTGGCTCCTCAGGGGAACCCGTCGCCCAGAGCAAATTTCCGAAACGAGACAGGTGCTCACACATGTCCAATCCACAGCAGCCAGAACAGCGACGCAGTCAGAAGGGCGGCGGCACGCCCCAGCAGAGCGGCGAGAACAAGGCCCGCGAGATGGAGGCGAAGGGCCGCAGCGCCCACGGCACGGACAAGGGCGACAAGGGCGACAAGGGCGGCGGAGAAGGCGGCGGAGTGCCGCCGGACCAGCAGACCGAGCACCCGTAACCCTCCCGGCGACCTGTCGCAGTCACCGATCCACCCGAGAAGGGAGATACGCAATGCCGGCCGGATCGAGCTCCAAGCGTGAGCGCCAGTACGAACACATCAAGGAGGGCGCCGAGGACCGCGGCGCATCGTCGAAGCGCGCCAAGGAGATCGCCGCACGGACGGTCAACAAGGAGCGGGCCAGGTCGGGCGAGTCGAAGAGCGCCGGCAAGACCTCGACGCGCGACCCCAAGTCGGCATCCCAGCGCGGCGGGCAGCGCTCACACAGCGGCGCGCAGGGCCCCACCAAGGACCAGTTGTACGAAGAGGCCAAGAAGCGCGGTATCCAGGGCCGCTCCTCGATGAGTAAGAAGCAGTTGGAGAACGCCCTGGGCCGCTGACCCGCGGTTCCACGCCGTCGACTGGAAGACGGACGGGGCCTGACTGCGTGCGCGGCCTGCCCTACGTGATGGTGCAGGCTTATGCCGTCGAAACGTTCGCGCAGCACACCCGGCAACCAGGTGTAACTCTGACGGGAGTCAGCGCGGAACGGTCGATCAAGGACGCGGTCGGTATCTGCACGAACATCGGGCGCACGCGCCCGGAGCCGAGATATGTGGGGGCAGGTAAGGAAGGGGTCGGCGAGGGGCTCGGTGAAGACGGCTGTGGCGGACATGGCTCAGTGTCCCGCCTCGCGGTGCAGTTTCCACGCCTTCTCGCGCAGGTCGGCGTCGAGGAGCAGGTCCGCGGCCGTGCAGGCCAGCGCACCGGTGACGGCGACGAGCACGTCGCGGGCCCGCGGGGAGGCGGCTGCCGTGGCGAACTCGGGGGTGTGGTCGGATCCATCGTTCATGATGGCGACGAAGGGATGGATGGCGGGCACGTGTGTACTGACGTTGCCGATGTCCGACGATCCCAGGTAGACGCCCGGCTCGGGCGGGGTGAGTTCGATCCCCGCCCCGGACAGGTGTCCGGCGAACGTCTCGGACAGCGGGCCGCTGTCACGGAAGTGCTCGTAGCGGGGCGTGGCCCGTTCCACCTCGGCCCGGGTGCCCGTGGCGTGGGCGACGCTCTCGGCGGCGGTGCGCAACTGCCCGGTCAGATCCTCCAACTCCTCGTTCGTCGCCGCCCGCAGGCCGAACAGGCCCTCCGCGTACTCCGGGACGATGTTGGTGGCCCTGCCCCCGTCGGTGACGATTCCCTGGATGTGGGAGGCCGCCGGCAGACGCTTGCCCAGGGCGGTCAGCACGTTGAACAGCTCGACCAACGCCAGGAGGGCGTCGACGCCCTCGGTCGGGTTGCCGGTGGGGTGCGCGGCGCGGCCGTGGAAGGCCACCCGGTACTGCACCTGGGCGGTCAGCGGGGCCCGCGTCCAGTCGTACACGCCGGGGTGGAACATCAGCGCGGCGTCGACGTCGTCGAACACGCCGGCCTCCACCTCCAGGGCCTTTCCGCCCCCGCCCTCCTCGGCCGGCGTTCCGACCGCCATGACGCGTCCGTCTGAGGCGTCCAGCACCGCGTTCAGTGCGAGTGCCGCGCCCAGACCGGCGGCTGCGATGAGGTTGTGCCCGCAGGCGTGGCCGAGTCCCGGCAGGGCGTCGTACTCCAGCAGCAGTGCCACGGCGGGGCGGCCGTGGCCCGAGCGGGCGGTGAACGCGGTGGGCATCCCGGCCGTCCCGCGCTCGACCTCGAAACCGGCCCTCTCCAGCGCGTCCGTCAGCAGCGCCGCGGCCCGGTGCTCGGAGAAGGCGTGCTCGGGGTGGGCATGCAGCTCGAGGGCTGTCTCCCACAACTGGTCTGCCCGTTCCGCCACCTCCGCGCGCAGCCTGTCGTGGACGTCGGCATGCACATCGCCGCCGGACGGCATACGGGTCACCTGGCCTCCTCGGATCAAGGTGCGGTCGTCGGTCTTCGCGTCCTGCACCACCGGGTGCCGTCAACCGGGCGTCGTAACACCTCCGGGTTTCGATCCGGGACATCGGTGCAACACGTCCGGTGCGCGCTCGGACGACGCAGAGCGAAGTCGCCGTGCCGGAAACGGCCGGGCGGAGGACGACCGTTGGGAGGAACGATGGATCACTCGCGGGTACCCGTGCTGGAGGCGCTCGAGGAGTTCCGGCGTCGTGGGGACGTGGTCTTCGGCCCGCCGGGGCACAAGCAGGGCCGAGGCGTGGACCCGCGGGTGGCAGACATCGTCGGGCTCGACGTGTTCCGGTCGGACGTACTGTCCCTCAACGGACTGGACGACCGCCGCCAGTCCCAGGGCGTGCTCGGTCAGGCCCAGGAACTGATGGCCGACGCGGTAGGGGCCGAACAGGCGTTCTTCTCCACCTGTGGCAGCTCCCTGTCGGTCAAGACCGCCATGCTGGCCGTGGCCGGTCCCGGCGAGAAGCTCCTGCTGTCCCGCAACGCGCACAAGTCGGTGATCGCGGCCGTCGTCGTCAACGGTGTGGAGCCGATCTGGGTGCATCCGAAGTTCGATGCCGAACGGCACCTGGCGCACCCGCCGGAGCCCGAGGACGTCCGGCGCCGCCTTCAGGAGCACCCGGACGCCAAGGGAATGCTGCTGATCACTCCCACCGACTGGGGCACCTGTGCGGACGTGGCGGGCGTGGCCCGGGTCTGCCACGAGTTCGACGTCCCGCTGATCGTCGACGAGGCGTGGGGGGCCCACCTTCCGTTCCATCCCGAACTGCCGGCCTGGGGCATGGACGCCGAGGCCGACCTGGTGGTCACCAGCGTCCACAAGATGGGCGGGGCCATCGAGCAGAGCTCCGTCTTCCACCTCCAGTACGACCGGGTGTCACCGGAGGCCCTCAAGCAGCGGGAGGACCTGCTGGGCACCACCAGCGCCTCCTCCCTGGTCTACGCGACTCTCGACGGCTGGCGCCGTCAGATGGTCGAACACGGACACGACCTCCTGGACGCCGCGCTGCACCGTGCGGAGCGCATCCGGTCGGCCGTCGGTGATCTGCCCGGTCTACGGCCCATGGGCGGAGAGGTCGTCGAAGAGGGGTTCGCCGCCGCGTTCGACCCGCTGAAGATGGTGATCGACGTACGGGAGCTGGGCATCAGCGGCACGCAGGCGGCCGAGTGGCTGCGGGCGAACCGGCATGTGGACATTGGCGGCTCCGACACCTGCCGGATCAGCGCGTCCATCACGCATGCCGACGACGACGAGACCGAGAAGGTCCTGCTGGACGCCCTGCGCGCGCTCGTCGAGGGCGCCGGCTCCATCGAGAAGCAGCCGCCGGTGCACCTGCCCGAGCCCTCGGCCCTGGAACTGGAGCAGGCGATGCTGCCGCGGGAGGCGTTCTTCGCCCCGGTGGAGCACGTGCCCGCCGAGCGCGCGGCGGGACGGATCGCCGCGGAGACGATCAGCCCGTACCCGCCGGGGGTGCCCGTCGTCGCTCCCGGTGAAGTCATCACCGACGAGGTGTTGGACTACCTGCGCAGCGGTGTCGAGCACGGGGTCCTGATCCCGGACGCGGCCGACCCTTCGGTCAGGACGCTCCGTGTGGTGGCGCGGGACTGACGACGGTTGACCGAAGACGTTCCCGGACGATCGGGCCCGAGGTTACTCGTTCGCCGTTCCCTGGTCCCGGGTGCCGCCGACCGCGTCGGCACCGGCCTGTCACCGGAGCGAGCGACGACGCAGCCCGGTATGGCGACATTCGACATTCTCCGCCGGCAAGTGATGGGAAGACCGCCCTGCGATCGCCCCGGTCGGCGACTGTCGCCCCTCCGGTTGCAGTCGAGGGGAATGTCGAGAGCCCTGCGCGCGGCGTTACACACGAATGGTGCCGGGTACCGATGATGCGGCTGGAGGCCGGCGCCGGATGCAATGGAGGAGCTGGGGCATGGACGTTTCGGTGGACCGCATCGCGCAACCGTGGGGCAGTCGCACTCCGTACGGGCGGCACGAGGCGTGGCCGGTACGGGTGGACACGCACCTCGCGGAGGGCGTCGCACCGGGCGACGTGCAGCGCTGGGTGCGGGCCGCCTCGATCCTGCACTCCGATGGTGACGCGATGGACATCGCGGTCATGGACGGCCGCATGGTGGGAGTCCGGGGCCGCGCGCAGGACCGGGTCAACCACGGCCGTCTCGGGCCGAAGGACCTCTTCGGCTGGCAGGCCAACGCCTCCGCGGACCGGCTGCGTCGGCCCCTCGTCCGCCAGGACGGCCGTCTGGTCGAGACCGACTGGGCGACCGCGATGGAGCGGATCGTTTCCCGGTCCCAGGAACTCCTGGACGACAAGGGCCCGAGCTCGATCGGTTTCTACACGTCCGGCCAGCTGTTCCTCGAGGAGTACTACACACTGGCGGTGCTGGCCCGGGCGGGAATCGGGACGAATCACCTGGACGGCAACACCAGGCTGTGCACCTCGACGGCCGCGGAGGCGCTCAAGGAGACCTTCGGCTGCGACGGCCAGCCCGGCAACTACGACGACATCGACCACGCGGACGTCATCGCCCTCTTCGGACACAATCTGGCCGAGACCCAGCCGGTGCAGTGGATGCGCATCCTCGACCGGCTCGACGGAGACGACCCGCCCCGCCTGATCTGTGTGGACCCCCGGCCGACTCAGGTGGCACGCAGGGCCGCCGTGCACCTGGCCCCGCGCATCGGGACGAACCTCGCGCTGCTCAACGCGCTGCTGCACGAGATCATCCGCACCGGCCGGGTCGACCACGACTACGTCGCAGCTCGCACCGTCGGCTTCGAGGAGCTGGAAGCCCGGGTCGAGGAATGCACACCCGCGTGGGCCGCCGAGATCTGTGACGTGCCGGCCGCGCGCATCGAGGAGGCGGCGGAGATCCTCGGTTCGGCCGACCGTCTGCTGTCGACGGTGCTGCAGGGCGTCTACCAGTCCCACCAGGCCACCGCCGCCGCCGTGCAGATCAACAACATCCACCTGCTCCTCGGCATGCTCGGCCGGCCGGGAGCGGGCATCCTGCAAATGAACGGGCAGCCCACAGCCCAGAACACCCGGGAGTGCGGCGCCAACGGTGACCTGCCGGGCTTCCGGAACTGGCAGAACGACCAGCACGTGGCGGACCTGGCGAAGGTGTGGAACGTCGAACCGAAGCAGATCCCGCACTACGCGCCCCCCACCCACGCGATGCAGATGTTCCGCTACGCCGAGCAAGGCTCGATCCGCATGCTGTGGATCAGTGGCACCAACCCCGCCGTCTCCCTGCCGGAACTGCCCCGCATCCGATCGATCCTGTCTCAAGAACGGCTGTTCGTCGTGGTGCAGGACCTGTTCCTGACCGAGACCGCCCGACTGGCCGACGTGGTGCTGCCCGCCGCGACGTGGGGCGAGAAGACCGGCACGTTCACCAACGCCGACCGCACCGTGCACCTGTCCGAGAAGGCCGTCGACCCACCGGGCGAGGCAAAACCGGACCTGGACATCTTCCTCCACTACGCCGCCCGCATGAACTTCCGCGACAAGGACGGCGGTCCGCTGGTCCACTGGCACGACCCGGAGTCGGCCTTCGAGGCGTGGAAGCGGTGCAGCGCGGGCCGGCCATGTGACTACACCGGTCTCACCTACGGCAAGCTGCGCGGTCCTTCCGGCATCCAGTGGCCGTGCAACGAGCACGCCCCGCAGGGGACGGAACGCCTCTACACCGACGGCATCACCTGGGCGCACCCCGACGTGTGCGAGACCTACGGCAAGGACCTCGTCACCGGCGCCTCGGACAGCGTGGTGGAATACCGCTCCCTCAACCCGGACGGCAAGGCCATGATCAAAGCGGCCGCCTACCTGCCGCTCCACGAGATGCCCGACGAGGAGCACCCGTTCCAGCTGACCACCGGCCGGACGCTCTACCACTTCCACACCCGCACCAAGACCGGGCGCGCCCCGCAGCTGAACACCGCCGCCCCCGACGTCTGGGTGGAGGTGTCCGCGGCCGACGCGGCCGAGCGGGATCTGCACGAGGGCGACCTGGTGGAGGTCTCCACGCCGCGCGGCACTCTGCGGGGACGGCTGCGTGTCACGGACATCCGCCCGGGACTGCTGTTCGTGCCGTTCCACTACGGCTACTGGGACACCCCGGCCGGTCACGGCCCGGACGAGAACACACCGGGGCGCGCCGCCAACGAGACGACCATCACCGACTGGGACCCGGCCTCCAAGCAGCCGCTGTTCAAGACCGCCGCTGCGGCCCTCACCCTCGTCGCACGCGGCGACGGCCGGACCGCCCCCGCGCCCACCACCACCGCCTCCGCGCCGTCAGTGACCGGCAAGGCCGACGTCCCCCCGACGCAGGGCGGACCCACCGCGCAAGTCACGCAGTCCGCCGAGGCCACGTGGCACGGCCGTGAGGAGGGCACCCGGTGAACGGCGTCACCATGGTCCTGCGCGCGCTGCACCACGGCGAGAAGCACCTCGCCGAACACCTGACCACGGTGGCGGAGCGCCACCGCACCGAGCACGAGATCCACCACGTCGCCACCGATCTGGCCCTCTGGTCCCGTGAACACGTCCAACGACTGGCCGACACGGGCCGCCACTACGGCCTGAACCTCGACGAATCTCCCGACGTATCCGACCCAGGCGTCCTGACGATGCTCCGGGAGAAGGCGGCGGAGGCCGTGGGACGCCGACCCGAGCCCGGTCTGCTCCTGCTGCGCGACCTGCGTGACCTGCACGTGGGAGCCACCGAGAACTCCCTGTACTGGGAAATGCTCGCCCAGGCCGCCCAAGCCACCCGGGACGACCGGCTCCTCACCCTCACCGCGCACTGCCACCCGCAGACCCTGCGGCAGATGCGCTGGACCAACACCATGATCAAGAACCTTGGCCCGCAGATCCTGACCAGCCTCTAGCGCCGGTCGGGACACCGACGTCGACTCCATCCCGGTGGGTCAGCACGCTGGCGGGCTTCCGGCATTCCGCCCCGACGGCCCGGAAGGCGGCCATCTTCTCGTGCCGGGCTTGGAGGAACCTTGATTCGTTGTGCGTGCGTCCCCAGGCAGCAACCGTCCGGCTATGCGGGAAACGTCGACCCCGTGGGGCCCGGCTCGGCCGCGCGGGCGTCAGCCGAGGGAGGCAAGCAGGTCGTTGCACGCCTCCTCGCAGCGGCGGCACGCCTCGGCGCAGACGAGGCAGTGCTCGTGCCGCTCGGCGTGGCTCGCGCACTCGTCACCGCAGGCTTTGCAGACGGTGGCGCACGCCGTGAGGACGGCCCGGGTGACGTTGGCGTCGTAACCCTTGTGGCGGGATAGGACGGCGGCCGTCGCGGCGCAGACGTCGGCGCAGTCGGCGTCGGTCCTGATGCACGTGGTCAGTTCGGCGACCATCTCCTCCGACAGGCAGGCGTCCGCGCACGCCGTGCACGCCTGAGCGCAGGCGACGCACTCCTCGATGCAGTGGGCGAGCTTGTCACGATCCACACCGCCCAGGTCGGCGGGGTAAGCGGCGAGCATGTCCCGGACAGCAGCGTTCATGCGAGTCTCCAGTAGGTGCGGTGGCAGTGGGACTCCGAATGGGCCCCGACCCTTGACGCGTAACACCGAATGACGGCGGGGAAACCGCCCGAACGCGAAGGCGCGCATGACGACGGGCCTCAGTTCTTGAAGGCCGGCCTCGGGAACAGGTGTCAGCTGTCCTCACCAGGTATGCGCTGCCGGCTGCAGTAGGCTGACGGCGACAGTGTGTTCCGGGCTTCCCGTCTTCATCAGCCACCAGCAGGCCCAGGCCCCTCTCGACGTGGGTGACGGACGGACGCGGGCAGTCCCCTCGCGAGGGGAATCGACCGTGGCGGTGTACGAGGACCCGGCCCGCGTGCTGACCGCCCTGATCCGGGCCAGTCACCTGTCGGCGTTCGAGGACCTGCCCACCCTGGTGGCCGTCTACGCCGACCGGGCGGGCCTGGGCAGGGTCGGTATCTTCCTGGCCGACCTGCAGCAAGGAGTGCTGCGTGAACTGACCGGCCGCGGTCTGGACGCCGGGCACGGCGGCGAGGAGCTGCGCATCGACGCCACCCTCGCTGGCAGGGCCTTCCAGCAGGGTATGGGCGGTGCCGTGTCCGACGGCCGAGGACGGCACTGGGTGCCGGTACTGGACGGCACCGAGCGTCTGGGCGTCCTGCGGGTGGATGCCGTGTCGACCGGGGAGCGGGCGGGAAGGCGAGGGAGGATCTGGCCTCCCTGCTGGGCCTGCTGCTCGTGTCCAAGCGCGCCTACAGCGACTCCTACGCCCGGCTGACCCGCACCCGGCCCATGAGCCCCTCGGCCGAAATGCAGTGGACCTTGATGCCGCCGCAGGTGTTCTCCAACGGCACGGTGACGATCGCCGCGGCCATGGAACCGGCCTACGAGACGGCAGGTGACGCCTTCGACTACGCGCTGGCCGGGCAAACCGTCCATGTGGCTCTGTTCGACGCCATGGGACACGACACGGCCGCAGGGCTGACGGCGAACCTGGCCGTCGCCACCTGCCGCAGCCACCGCCGTCGGGGCGCCGGCCTCGCCGAGACCGGCACCGCCATCGAAGCGGCGCTCATGGAGCAGTTCCACCGTGACCGCTACGCCACCGGCGTCATCGCCGACCTCGACGTCGGCACCGGATATCTGAGCTGGGTCAACTACGGTCACCCGCCGCCGGTGCTGATCCGGGGCGGCCGCTGGACCACCATCCCGAAGTGTCCGCCCACGCATCCTCTGGGTACCGATCTCGGCCTGACTCCCACCGTCTGCCGGGAGCAGTTGGAACCCGGTGACCGGCTGCTGTTCCACACCGACGGCATCACCGAAGCCCGCGACGCCAGGGGACGGATGTTCGGACTCGACCGCTTCGTCGACTTTCTCGTGCGCCACCACGCTGACGAGGTGTCGCTTCCCGAAACCCTGCGCCGCCTGGTCCACGCGGTCCTCGACTATCACGACGGCGTGCTGGACGACGACGCCACCGTGCTGTGCTGCGCATGGCACGGCCCTGGGAGCCAGGGCGCCGCCGTGTGAGTAGCCGCCACCGGGAGGGGTGGTGACGGGGGAGTAGCGTGAGAATGCGAAGGCAATGTCCTACGGCCATGACCCATGCCGGTCGGTGGCCGCACCGGAGTCCCTTGCGGATCTGGAGTCCGTCGGCCCTGGTGACACAGCGAACGGCCGACCTGCGACCGAGGCTCAGCTCCCGGATCACCGCGAAGGGATACCAGATGAACGCCGAGGGCCCGTACGACAGCGGCCACATCACCCGGTGGCTGCTGGAAACCGAGTCCGTGGAGGACTTCCTCCAGACCCTGGCCGACACCGCCCTGGAACTGGTTCCCTGCGAAGGCGTCGGAGTGACGCTGGAGCGGGACGGTCGGCCCCTCACGGTGGTCAGCGCGGGAATCGCGGCCCCCAAGCTCGACGAGAAACAGTACGGTCAGGACGACGGCCCCTGCCTTCAGGCCCTGCGCAGCGGTAAGGAGATCGCCGTCGGCGACATGCTGGAGGAGACCCGGTGGGGCGACTATCCCGCCTATGCCGCCTCCTGCGGTGTCCGCTCCTCCCTCTCCCTGCCGATCGCCCCGCACACGGACACCGCGGGCGCGCTCAACCTCTACGCTGAGCCGCCCGACGCGTTCGCCGGAGTCGACCTCGCGGCTCTGCGCGCCCTGGCCGCCCAGGCGACCGAGGGCATCGCCCTGTCCCAGCGGATCAGTGATGCTCAGGAGTTCGCCGACCAGATGCAGACCGCCATGCGGTCGCGCAGCGTCATCGACCAAGCGCTCGGAATCATCATGGGCCAGCGCCGCTGCACCGCCGACGAGGCGTTCCGCATCCTGCGTTCCGCCTCCCAGCACCGCAACGTCAAAATCCGGGACGTGTGCGCCCAGTTGGTCGCCGGCGTCAGCGGGCGTCCTCCCGTGGACGCAGGCTTTCGGCGCCGCAGCTGAAAGGGGCCCTGGGGCCGGGTCAGTTCCGGCCGAGGGCCTTGGCCGGCTGGTCCTTGTTCATTGTGGACCTGCTCTCGACGCCCTTCTTCTTCGCCTCTTGGTACAGTTGCTTCCCCGTCGTGCCACCGCCTGAGCCTCCGCCGCGCGAGGAACCGGACTTCTCGCCGCCGCGTTGCGACGGTGACTTGCCCTTCGTGGAGCTACGGCTGGCGGACTTCGCCTCGCCCGACTGTGCACGCTCCTTGTTCACGGTCCGGGCGGCGATTTCCTTGGCCCGGCCCTTCGACGCCCCGCGGTCCTCGGCGCCGTCCTTGATGTGCTCGTACTGACGCATCCACTGGGGACCGGAGCCTGCAGGCATGATCGTCCCCTCCTGTTATTGGCCGTTCGCACGTCCCAGCCGATGAAAGCCGGAACGAGTTGCCCGCGTTGCGGTGGCCGAACGGCCTTGACGGCGGGCCCGCCCGATGGCACCGCTCGAACGTTGATCTGCTGATGTTCGCTCCCGGTCGCCTGTGACCTCTCGGTGATGCGAAGCGCCGGGATGCCGCGTCATTCAGCCGACCCCGGTGGGGAAGCGACCGGCTCGTGCCTCACCAAGTGGTGCCGGCTTTTCGCCGAGACGCTCGCGCGGGACGCGTCGTTCCTGCAGTTGGGTGAGCAGGACGCCTTCTCGCACGGCCCATGGAGAGAGGGTGACGTGAGCGATGCCGAGGCACCGCATGGCGGTGTGCGCGATGATCGCACCGGTCAGGCACTGGCGTGTGCGTGTGGGGAAGATACCTGGCAGTTCGGCCCGTGCGGGCGCGGGCAGCTCGGCCAGGCGCCGCAGGCCGGCCTTGAGATCATGCCGGTCCAACTGGTCTGGAATCGCAGTCCCTTGCCCGCCAGTAGCCGTCCCGCACAGCTTGCCGAGCTTGTGGAAGGTGCGTGAGGTCGACACGGCGGTGCGCGGCCCCTCCCACTGCATCCGGGCGGTGACGTCGCGCAGCACGTGACGGACGTGACGCCGTACCCGGCGGAGCTGTTCGGGTGTCGGGGTGGCGTCTTGATCCAGATATTCCCGTGTCAGGCGGGCGACACCGAGCGGCAGGGAAACGGCGAAGTCAGGAGTACGTCCCCGGCCGGAAGCTATTTCGAGCTCGCCACGGCGAGCGGTTCGGCCACTCCCCAGTAGGCGGCCTCCCGGCGCATCCCGATGATCGTTTCCACGAGCTGTTCCACGGCGTCCGAGGCGACTCGGCCGTCGCCTGTGCACTTCTCCGCGAGCCGCAGTCGCCGCTTGCTGCTGTGCACCGGCAGCGGAACGCCACCGTGTCCGTCGGCGACGACCAGCCGCACCGTGTTCAATCCGATCTCCACCACCCCGAGTCGCAAGGGTGGTGAGTAACCGACGACGGTCCTCGTACGCCTGTGCAAGTGTTTCGAGAGGCTTTCTACAGCCGTGAAGGGCGAGCGCATCGGGGACCGGGTGATTTCGCCGTCGTCGATCACGTCGGCGTGAGGCCGCCGGACCAGGAGCGGCCCGTCGACGGCTCGCGGCCGGACCGGGCTCTCAGCCCGTGAGAGGCGTCTCGTCCGCCCACCGGGCCCCAGACATCTGGTGGCGCGCCGCGATGAGGGCGGAGGCGATGTCACGCGTACCGGTGGACACGCACAAGGTGTAGCTGACGTCATCCAGGGGCCGCCGGGCTTCCTCACCGCCGCTCTCAGCGTGCAGCGCACGCAGCGCCTCGTACTGCTCGACCAGGCTTTTCAACACGGTCGGGTGGGCCATCAGCATCGGGGTCTTCCTTGGTCGCCGCCACCCGCTCGGGTCGCACACGGACCTGCGTGCCCCGGGCCCCGGCCCGCAGTCTCACGCCGTGTGGGACAAGGAGCCGGGGCCCGGGGCGGGGGCGACGTCAGTCGGTGGACAGGGCCTGCAGCAGATCACCGACCTGGGGGTCGGGCAGGGAACGGGCGACATCGGCCTGGGTGACCATGCCGACCAGGTCGTGCCCGTCGATCACCGGCAGGCGGCGCACCTTGTGCGCGGACATGGTGCGCAGGATCTCCTGCACGTCGTCGTCGGCTCCGATGGTGACGGCCTCACCTTGGGCCAGTTCCCCGGCCGGACAGGTGGCCGGGTCCTTGCTGGCACCTAGGACCTTCACCACAATGTCCCGGTCGGTCAGGACACCCTTCAGCTTGTTGTTGGTGCCGCAGATCGGCAGGGCGCCGACCCCGAGGTCCTTCATCTTGCGGGCCGCGTCCAGCACCGTCTCTTCGGCACCGACGCATTCGGCTCCGCCGGTCATGATGTCTCGCGCCTTGGTCATGGACTCCCCTTCTTCGGCGTGCCGCCTCCCGCACGGGGGCCGAGGGGCGGCGGTTGAACTGATGCGACATGTGTTCCCGAGTGCCAGGGCTGGTAACGGGCTCTTTCCTGCTCTTCCGCTCACCGCGTGCGTGCGCAGCCTGCGCGTGACGGTCGTGCGACCTCCCCCCAAGGCGTGGCACGGGGCGCGGCGGTTACCCGTCCGTCATGACTGACACACGGCCACTCGCCCTGATCACCGGCGCGTCCAGCGGAATCGGCCACGAACTGGCCCGGCAGTTCACGCACCACGGCTACGATTTGGTGGTGAACGCCGAGGACGAAGCGCTGGAGTCCGCCGCCCAGGACCTGCGGGAGTCGGGAGCGGAGGTCCGCGCGGTGCGCGCCGATCTCCGGACCGGCGAGGGACGCTTCCGCCTCCTCGACGCGCTCGACGGACTGACCGTCGACGTCGCCGTCCTCAACGCCGGGGTGGGCCGGGGCGGTGCCTTCGTGGACACCGATCTCGCCGACGACCAAGAGGCCATCGACCTCAATGTCACCGCGACCGTGCGGCTGGCCAAGCCGCTCCTGCGGGCCATGGTGGCGCGAGGAGCGGGCCGGCTCGCCTTCACCTCGTCCGTCGCCTCGACGATGCCCGGTTCCTTCCAGCCCGTGTACAACGCGTCCAAGTCGTTCGTGCAGTCCTTCGCCCAGGCACTGGCGGAGGAGGTGAAGGACACCGGTGTGACGGTGACTGCCTTTATGCCGGGACCGACGGATACGGCCTTCTTCGACCGGGCGGGCATGGCGGACGACACGCGGATCGGCACCATGAAGAAGGACGATCCGGCACAAGTGGCCGAGCAGGCGTTCGAAGCGATCGTGACGGGCGAGGGAAAGGCCGTGACCGGGTCGTTGAAGACCAAGGCACAGGAGCTGGCGGGGAAGGTATTGCCTGACGCGGTCAAGGCGGCGGCCCACCGGCGACTGGCAGAACCGGGAACCGGCAAGGCCCCCGAGCAGCCCTCCTGAGGGGCGGACGGGCGTCGCCGCGCCCGTCCGAGGTATCTGGTTCGGCGGCGCTGAGTCCCCGGTTTCCGTTGCCTGACGGGAGGGCCCCACCCTCTGACGGGCGCGGAGGGCGGGGCCGACGGTACACAGCGCTCGGACCGGCGTACCACAGGCCGGTCCGAGGAGAAACCGCTGGCGGGCAGCTCGCCCGCTCAACGGTGCGCAGCGCACACGGGCGTCGGCGTGCGCTCACTCGTTGTCCGCACGTTCCGTACGGCGAAGCCGCTGCGCACTCGCGCCGGGATACGCCGCAGTGAACCGTTCCGGGTTCGGTAGAGATCTCAGCTTGTGGTTGTGGCCTGGGGTTTTGTGCTGGTGAGGTAGTAGTTGGTCTCGTGTTCGGCGGGTGGAACGTGTCCTATTTCACCGTGGAGTCGGCGGTGGCAGTACCAGTCGATCCACTCGGCGGTGGCGAGTTCGACTTGGGAAAGGTTTCGCCAGGGCCGTCCAGGCTTGATCAGCTCGGTTTTGAACAGGCCGATCGTGGACTCCATGAGGGCGTTGTCGTAGGCGTCGCCGACCGAGCCGATCGATGCCGCGATGCCGGCGGCGTCCAGGTGCTCGGCGAGCCGGAAACTCGCATATTGCGACCCGGCATCGGAATGATGTATCAACTCGCCGCTCTGGTAGGGCTGTTCGTCACGGTCGCGTTGCCACAGGGCCATGTCCAGCGCGTCCAGGACGAGCCGCGTCTCTTTCGACAGAGCGGCGGACCAGCCGACGATGCGGCGGGAGAAGGTGTCGACGACGAAGGCGACGTAGACGACTCCCGACCATGTGCTGACGTGGGTGAAGTCGGCAACCCAGCAGCGGTTGGGGGCGGGCGCGACGAAGTTGCGGTCCAGCAGGTCCGGCGCCCGCTTCACAGAACTGTCTGGGACCGTGGTGATGATCCTCTTCCCGCGGACGGCTCCGGTGACGCCCAGCTCGCGCATCAGGCGTTCGACGGTGCATCGGGCCACGACGTGGCCCTGCCGGTGCAGCTCACGCCAGACCTTCCTGGCTCCGTAAACACGGTAGTTGGACTCGAGGATGTGCCGGATGAGCGGCTTCAGTTCGGCGTCACGGAC
>NZ_JBIRTN010000035.1:0-35107 GCF_044334705.1 Streptomyces sp. NPDC020731 | reverse complement strand
CGGGCGCCGTCTCAACGCCGCGGGCGGACTGGGCCGTGGCTCGTCTGGTGTCGCGGGGGGGGGCTTGTCATCAGCGGCCTCGCTGCTGGGTGGTGGGGGGGGGGGGGGGGGGGGGGGGGGGGCGCGGGGGGGGGGGGGGGGGGGGGGGGGGGGGGCGGGGGGGGGGGGGGGCCCCCCGGGGGGGCCCCCCCCCGCTCCGCCGTTCCCGCCCCCGCTCACCCACAGCCACCTCGCGTTCGCACCCGGCAACACCCTGGCCGCCGCTCGGCTCCGTGTTGGCCACGGCCGGATAACAAGGTGGACAGAAGGGGTGTTCAGGCAGGTCTACGCGCGTTAATCTGCGGCAAAGCCAGCGCCGCAGCTGAACACGTCCCGGCGCTTGTACGACTAGGAGCACCACATGCGCCGGATTTCCCGGATCACGGTCGCAGGCGCAGCGACCGCCTCTCTGGCCCTCGCCCTCTCCGCCTGCGGTTCCACCTCCACCTCCTCGGGCTCCTCGGAGTCGAAGGGGGACAAGGGCCTCGCCATCGCCTACGACGTCGGCGGCAAGGGCGACCAGTCCTTCAACGACGCCGCGTACGCGGGCCTGGAGCAGGCGAAGAAGGAGTTCGGCTACGAGACGGCCGACGTCGAGCCCACCGACGGCGAGACGGACGCCGACAAGGAGCAGCGCCTGGTCTCGCTGGCGAAGCAGGGCTACAACCCGGTCGTCGGTGTCGGCTACGCGTACGCCGCCGCCGTGAAGGGTGCCGCGGAGAAGTACCCGGACACCACCTTCGGCATCGTCGACGACGCCACCATCGAGGCGGACAACGTCGCCGACCTGGTCTTCTCCGAGGAGCAGGCCTCCTACCTCGCCGGTGTCGCCGCCGCCGAGAGCACCAAGAGCAACGTGGTCGGCTTCGTGGGCGGTGTGGACATCCCGCTGATCCACAAGTTCCGCGTGGGCTTCGAGCAGGGCGTCAAGGACACCGACCCCAAGGTCAAGGTCATCTCGCAGTTCCTGACGCAGACCGCGGAGGAGGGCGGCTTCTCCAGCCCCGACAAGGGCAAGTCCGCCGCCGAGGGCCAGATCGAGAAGAAGGCCGACGTCGTCTACGCGGCCGCCGGCCTGTCCGGCCAGGGTGTCATCGAGGCCGCCGCCGCCAACAAGGTGTGGGCGATCGGTGTCGACTCCGACCAGTACCGGCAGGAAGCCCTCGCCAAGTACAAGGACTCGATCCTCACCTCGGCGATGAAGGACGTCGCCAAGGCGGTGTACAACCTGGCGAAGTCGGTCGAGGACGGCAAGCCCGCGACCGGTATCGTCAAGGGCGATCTGAAGACGGGTGAGGTGAGCCTGTCGAACTCCAACCCGAAGTTCGCGGAGGACGCCGAGCTCCAGGAAGCCATCGAGACGGCCAAGGAGAAGATCGTCAGCGGCGAGATCAAGGTCAAGTCGAGCTGATACACCCCCTGAACCACCGCGGGGTCGCGACCTCTCGACGGGGTACGAGGAGCCGGGCTCCTCGTACCCCGTCGGTCAAGGGCGCCACCCCTTTGTATGCCGTAGGGGCGCTACGCGCGTAGACGGCCCCCGTCCCCAGGAGAGTGCGTCATCAACGCGTCCAGCAGCCCTCCGGCCGGAGCGGCGGTCAACGATTCGGCGACCGCCGTGGAACTCGCCGGGATCACCAAGCGCTTCCCCGGTGTCGTCGCCAACCACGACATCCACTTCACCGTCCGCAAGGGCACCGTGCACGCCCTCGTCGGTGAGAACGGCGCCGGCAAGTCGACCCTGATGAAGATCCTCTACGGCATGCAGAAGCCGGACGAGGGCACCATCGCGATCCACGGCGAGCAGGTGAGCTTCTCCTCGCCCGCCGACGCCATCGTCCGCGGCATCGGCATGGTGCACCAGCACTTCATGCTCGCCGACAACCTCACCGTCCTCGAGAACGTCGTCCTCGGCAGCGAGAAGCTCCACGGCATCGGCGCGAAGGCCCGCCGCAGGATCAAGGAACTCTCCGAGCGCTACGGTCTCGGCGTCCGCCCCGACGTCCTGGTCGAGGAGCTCGGCGTCGCCGCCCGGCAGCGCGTGGAGATCCTCAAGGTCCTCTACCGCGGCGCCACCACCCTGATCCTCGACGAGCCCACCGCCGTCCTCGTCCCGCAGGAGGTCGACGCCCTCTTCGACAACCTGCGCGAGCTGAAGGCCGAGGGCCTGTCGGTCATCTTCATCTCCCACAAGCTGGGCGAGGTCCTCTCCGTCGCCGACGAGATCACCGTCATCCGCCGCGGCACCACGGTCGGCACGGCCGTCCCCGCCGGGACGACCCCGCGTCAGCTCGCCGAGCTGATGGTGGGCAGCGAGCTGCCGACGCCCGAGACGGCCGAGTCGACGGTCACCGACCGCCCCGTCGTCACCGTCGACCGGCTGCGCCTGGCGGCCCCCGGCGGCAAGGCCCTGCTCGACGACATCAGCTTCACCATCCACGCGGGCGAGGTCCTCGGCATCGCCGGTGTGGAGGGCAACGGCCAGACCGAGCTGGTCGACGCGCTCATCGGTCTGAAGCACGCCGACTCCGGCGTCATCCGGCTGGCCGACGAGGAGATCACCTCCTGGGCCACCCGCAGGCGCCGCGAACAGGGCATCGGCTACATCCCCGAGGACCGCCACCGCCACGGCCTGCTCCTGGAGGCCCCCCTCTGGGAGAACCGCATCCTCGGTCACGTCACCGAGAAGCCCAACGCCAAGGGCGTCTGGCTCGACCCCGGGGCCGCCCAGGAGGACACCCGCCGGATCGTGACGGAGTACGACGTCCGCACCCCCGGCATCGACGTCACCGCGGCCTCCCTGTCCGGCGGCAACCAGCAGAAGCTGATCGTCGGCCGCGAGATGAGCCACAAGCCGCGCTTCCTGATCGCCGCCCACCCCACCCGCGGTGTGGATGTCGGCGCGCAGGCCGCCATCTGGGACCACATCCGCGAGGCCCGCCGCGAGGGCCTGGCCGTGCTGCTGATCTCCGCCGACCTGGACGAGCTCATCGGCCTGTCCGACACCCTCCGGGTGATCTACGACGGCAAGCTGGTCGCGGACGCCGACCCGGCCACCATCACCCCGGAGGAACTCGGCACCGCCATGACCGGCGCCGCCGAGGGCCACCTCGAACACGACGAGACCCCCGAGACCCCGGCCGACGGCAGCACGTCCGCCGGGTCCCCGGAAGACGAGGCCCGCTGATGAAGAAGTTCGACAAGGAGCGCGTGCTCCTCGCGGTGGCCGGGCCGGTCATCGCGCTCGCCGTGGCCTTCGTGCTCAGCGCGATCGTCCTGGTCGCCTCCGGCAAGAACCCGGTCGAGCCGTTCGCCATCATGTTCGAGCAGGCCGGCTTCTCCGACATCCAGGTCCTGATCATCAACCAGGCCTCGATGTACTACATCGCCGCCCTGGCGGTCGCCATCGGCTTCCGGATGAACCTGTTCAACATCGGCGTCGACGGCCAGTACCAGCTCGGCGCCATGATGGCCGCCATCGTCGGCGCGCACGCGAACCTGCCGGCGTTCCTCCAGGTTCCGCTGCTGCTGCTGACCGCCGTTCTCACCGGCGCCTTCTGGGCCGGCATCGCAGGTGTCCTCAAGGTCACCCGCGGCGTCAGCGAGGTCGTCGCCACGATCATGCTCAACGCGATCGCCACCTCGCTCATCGTCTACATGTGGAAGCCGGACGTCTTCGGCGTCAAGATCGGCAACAACAGCACCACCGGCGAGATGTACGAGTCCGGCTGGATCCCCGGCATCGGCATGGGCGCGGCCGGCGAGATCTACGGCCTGCTGGTCCTCGCGATCCTGCTCGGCATCGGCTACTGGATCGTCCTCAACCGGACCCGCTTCGGCTTCGACCTGCGCGCCTCCGGTGCCTCCGAGTCCGCCGCCGCGGCCAGCGGTGTCAACCCCAGGCGCATGGTCCTCACCGCCATGCTGCTCTCCGGCGCCATCGCCGGTCTCGCCGGTCTGCCGATCCTCCTCGGCGACTCCCACACCTACAACCTCAACTTCCCCACCGGCATCGGCTTCCTCGGCATCGGCATCGCCCTGCTCGGTCGCAACAGCCCGGTCGGCATCGCCTTCGCCGCCCTGCTGTGGGCCTGGCTCGACAAGGCCTCGCCCGAGCTCGACTTCCACGGTTACGACAAGGAGATCGCGGTCATCATGCAGGGCCTGATCGTCCTCTCGGTCGTCGTCTCCTACGAGGCCGTCCGCGAGTGGGGACTGCGCCGCCAGCAGCGCCGGGTCGGCGCGGAACTCGCCGCAGGGCACGTCCTGGGCGCCGACAACAACACCACGAAGGAGGTGGCCGGCCGATGACCGCTCCGACCACAGCGACCGACGTCAACCAGCCGTCGCTCGAGCACGCACCGCCGGCCGGCCGCCGCATGTCGTGGCCGGTACTGCTCCTGGTCATCGCCGGAGCCCTGGCACTGGTCTCGATCGTCCGCCTCGTCACCGGCGCGGACGGCATCACCAACGTCAGCCAGATGTCCACCGCCCTCCAGCTCGCGGTCCCGATCGGCCTCGCCGGTCTCGGCGGCCTCTGGGCCGAGCGCGCGGGCGTGGTCAACATCGGCCTCGAGGGCATGCTGATCCTCGGCACCTGGTTCGGCGCCTGGGCCGGATTCCAGTGGGGCCCGTGGACCGGTGTCCTCGTCGGCATCATCGGCGGCGCGCTCGGCGGCCTGCTGCACGCGATCGTCACCGTCACCTTCAACGTCAACCACATCGTCTCCGGTGTGGCCATCAACATCCTCGCCCTCGGCGCCACCCGCTACCTCGCCCCGCTCGCCTTCGAGGGCCACCAGGGCGGCTCCGCCAAGCAGTCCCCGGCGGTCGACTCCCTCGGCCACTTCACCGTGCCGGGACTCTCCGACGGGCTGAGCGACCTCAACGACAAGGGCTGGTTCTTCGTCTCCGACGTCGCCGGCCTGCTCGGCGGACTGGTCACCAACGTCTCCTGGCTGACCCTGATCGCCGTCGCGCTCGTCCCCGCCACCTGGTGGATCCTGTGGCGCACGGCGTTCGGCCTGCGGCTGCGCTCCTGCGGCGAGAACCCGATCGCCGCCGAGTCCCTCGGCGTCAACGTCTACAAGTACAAGTACCTCGCCGTGATCATCTCCGGCGGCCTGGCCGGCCTCGGCGGTGTCTTCCTGTCCATCGTGGCCAACCCCTTCTACCTGGAGGGCCAGACCAGCGGCCGCGGCTACATCGGCCTCGCCGCGATGATCTTCGGCAACTGGATGCCGGGCGGTCTCGCCATCGGCGCCGGCCTGTTCGGCTACACCGACAGCCTCAACCTGCGCGGCGGCTCCGCCAACGTGCACGCCCTGCTGCTGCTCGGCGCGCTGCTGCTGGTCATCGGCGCGATCTGGCTGGCCGTCCGCAAGAAGTACGTCCAGGCGGTGATCACCCTGATCATCGGCGCCCTCGTCTGGGCCTGGTACGCCGGCACCAACGAGGTCCCCAACCAGGTCGTCTCCGCCACGCCGTACGTCATCACCCTCGTCGTCCTCGCGCTCTCCGCCCAGCGGCTGCGCATGCCGAAGGCGGACGGCATGCCGTACCGGAAGGGACAGGGCAAGTGACCTCGCCCGGATCCACCGCGGCCGACGTCGACTGGGAGGCGCTGCGCGCCACCGCGCGGGACGCCATGTCCCACGCCTACGCCCCCTACTCGGGCTACCCGGTCGGCGTCGCGGCCCGGGTCGACGACGGACGTACGGTCTCCGGCTGCAACGTCGAGAACGCCTCGTACGGGCTCGGGCTGTGCGCCGAGTGCGGACTGGTCTCGGAGCTCCAGCGCACCGGGGGCGGCCGGCTCACGCACTTCACCTGCGTGGACGGCGCCGGCGAGATCCTCGTCCCGTGCGGCCGCTGCCGCCAGCTGCTGTACGAGTTCGGCGGCCCCGGTCTGCTCCTCGAGACCCCGGCGGGAATCCTGCCGCTGTCGGAGATGCTGCCGCAGGCCTTCGGCCCGCAGCACCTCACCAAGTAATTCCCGCGCGGCCCCTCCGGGCGACAGCCGTTACCGTCGACCGGAGGGGCCGCGCCGTTCGCACCCCGGAAGGAACGCCAGCCATGGCCATGGACGTCATCTCCGTCATCCGCACCAAGCGGGACCGCGGCGAACTCAGCGACGAGCAGATCGACTGGGTGATCGACGCGTACACCCGCGGGGAGGTGGCCGACGAGCAGATGTCGGCCCTCGCCATGGCGATCCTCCTCAACGGCATGAACCGGAGCGAGATCGCCCGCTGGACGGCCGCGATGATCGCCTCCGGTGAGCGCATGGACTTCTCCTCGCTCTCCCGCCCCACCGCCGACAAACACTCCACGGGCGGCGTCGGCGACAAGATCACCCTCCCGCTGGCCCCGCTCGTCGCGGCCTGCGGCGCGGCCGTCCCGCAGCTGTCCGGCCGCGGCCTCGGCCACACCGGCGGCACGCTCGACAAGCTGGAGTCGATTCCCGGCTGGCGCGCGCTGCTCTCCAACGAGGAGATGCTGTCGGTGCTGGACGGTACCGGCGCGGTGATCTGCGCGGCCGGTGACGGACTGGCCCCGGCGGACAAGAAGCTGTACGCGCTCCGGGACGTCACGGGCACGGTCGAGGCGATCCCGCTCATCGCCTCCTCGATCATGTCGAAGAAGATCGCGGAGGGCACCGGCTCCCTGGTCCTGGACGTGAAGGTCGGCACCGGCGCCTTCATGAAGACGCTCGAGGACGCCCGCGAACTGGCCCGCACGATGGTCGGCCTGGGCACCGACTCCGGCGTGCGGACGGTCGCCCTCCTGACCGACATGTCCACCCCCCTCGGCCTGACCGCCGGCAACGCGCTTGAGGTCCGTGAGTCGGTCGAGGTCCTGGCGGGCGGCGGCCCCTCGGACGTCGTCGAGCTGACCCTCGCCCTGGCCCGCGAGATGCTGGACGCGGCGGGCCTGCGCGACGCCGACCCGGCGAAGGCACTCGCCGACGGCTCCGCGATGGACGTCTGGCGCCGCATGATCTCGGCCCAGGGCGGCGACCCGGACGCGGAACTGCCGGTGGCCCGCGAACAGCATGTGATCAAGGCCCCGTCCTCCGGCGTCCTGACCCGCCTGGACGCCTACGGCGTCGGCGTCGCCGCCTGGCGCCTCGGCGCGGGCCGGGCCCGCAAGGAGGACCCGGTCCAGGCGGGCGCGGGCGTCGAACTCCACGCCAGGCCCGGCGACACCGTGACGGAGGGCCAGCCCCTCCTGACCCTCCACACGGACACCCCGGAACGCTTCGAGTACGCACTCCAGGCGGTGGAGGGCTCCTACGACGTCGAGGCCCCCGGCACGGACTTCGCCGCCACGCCGGTGGTGCTGGAACGTATCGCCTGACCAGCGGTTTCCCTGATCGGGTGAACGGGACCGGTGGACCCCCACCGGTCCCGTTCGGCATGCTGGACTCGGTGACGCACCGAAGGAGACCGCCATGAGCGCACTCACCGTGAGCCAGGAACCCGAGCAGAGCTGGGACGACCTCGTCCGGTTCTGGGAGGAGATGGAATGGCCCGAGGGCAGCAAGGTGGAGATCATCGAGGGGATCATCACCGTGTCACCTGCTCCCGCGTACCGTCACAACTTGATCGCGGAAAGTATTCAGCGTCGCCTCTACTCAGTGATTCCACCGGACTGGGGGATCTTCCAGACGTTGGCGATCGCCGTGCCTTCGCGGATGGGCATGCTCATTCCGGATCTTGTGGTGGCCCCGAGGCGGGACCACACGGAATCGGACACCCACATTCCCGCCGCCCTCGCCGAGCTGGTCGTCGAGGTCACCTCGAAATCCAATGCCCGCGATGACCGAGTGGGCAAACTTGCCGCCTACGCCACTGCGGGTATCCCGCTGTACCTTCTGGTCGACCGCTGGGCCCCCGACGGGCCGACCGCGACGCTCTATGGTGCCCCGAAGGGTGATGTCTACCGCCCCTTGAGCACGGCGAAGTTCGGCGAGCCGATCAAGCTCCCCGCCCCCTTCGACCTCGTCATCGACACCAGCGAGTTCCCCGAGACCTGAGTCACCCCAGCAGCGCCGCGACCACCACCAGTACCGGCACCGACAGCACCGTCGACACCAGGATCGCCTCCCGGGCCAGCTTCTCGCCCACCCGGTAGCTGCTCGCGTACGTGAAGAGGTTCTGGGCGGCCGGAAGGGCCGACGTCACCACCACGTCCAGCAGGTGCGCCCCGCGCAGGCCGAAGAAGCCCACCGCCAGCGCCCAGGCGGCCAGCGGCTGGCCCACCGCCTTCAGCGCCACGGCGAGCAGCACCGCCCCTCTATCGCCGCCCCGCAGGGGCAGCGTGCTGCCGCGCAGCGAGATGCCGAAGGCGAGGAGCACGGCGGGGACCGCCATGTTGCCGATCAGGGTCACCGGGTCCCACACCGGGCCCGGTATCTCGACCCCGGCCGCCGACACCGCCACCCCCGCCAGCGACCCCACCGCGATCGGATTGCGCAACGGGGTCAGCAGCCGCCGCCACAGCGGCTGCTTCTCGCCCGCCGTCGACAGGTCGAGGATCGTCAGCGCGACCGGCGTGACCCCGACCAGCTGGAACAGCAGCACCGGCGCCACCAGCGAGGCGTCGCCCAGCACGTACACGGCGATCGGGATGCCCAGGTTGCCGGAGTTGACGTAGCTGGAGCACAGGGCGCCGATGGTGGTGCGGCCCACGCCCCAGCGGCGTACGACACCCACCGCGACGAAGACGCCCGCCACCGTCGCCGTGCTCAGCGCGGTGACCAGGAGCCGGCTGGAGAAGACCACCGACAGGTCGGCCCGGGCGAGCGTGGTGAACAGCAGGGCCGGGGACGCCACATGGAACGCCAGCTTCGTCAGGACCTCGCGGCCCTGCGCGCCGAGATGCCCCCGGCGGCCGATGACATAGCCGACGCCGATGACGACGGCGATCACCAGGAACCCGCTCAGCACCCCCTGCACGGCAGCTCCTCGCGGACGCGGAGGGTACCGGACACCGTGGACGGAGATGATCTATGGCGCATACACCCAACCCTCCGGGGAGGGACATGCGCAGGTCAATGTGATCCTTGCGGCGCAGGCCCCGCGATGAGTTACGCGCCGCTGCCCGGTCTACCGGTCGTGGACGCCATGACACCGCCCGTACTCGTGCTCAACGGCCCTCTCGCCCCGGACGAGGTGAGCGGACCCTGCGACGCACTGCGGGCGCTGCTGGACGGGGGAGGCGGTGGTGGTGGCTCGGGCCGGGTGGTCGTGTGCGATGTCGCCGGGCTGGGGCCGGCCGGTCTCGCCGCCGTCAACCTGCTCGCACGGCTCCAGCTCACCGCCCGCCGGTCCGGCGGCCGGATACGGCTGCGCGACCCCTCTCCGGCGCTATGCGCCCTGCTCGACCTGGTCGGCCTCCGCTTCGAGATGGAGGGGCAGCCCGAACAGCGGGAACCACCGCTCGGTGTCGAGGAAGCAGTGGAACCCGGTGATCCGGCCGTCTGAGATCTCCAGCACCTGGACCGCCCACGGAGTGAAACCGCCGGCCTCCGGGTCGGGCTTGTACTGTGCGAACCCGGGCAGTCCGTTGACCTCCACCGGCACCAGCCGCGAACCCGCGCAGGCGGCGCCCAGCGTCGTCATGAAGCCCGTGATGTCCTGGGCGCCGGTCAGCCACAGGTCGAACGGCGGCATCGTCATGAGGGCGTCCTCGTGCAGCAGCGCGGTCAGCGCCGACATGTCGTACCCCTCGAACGCCGCCACATAGCGCTCGAGCAGCTTCTGCTGCTCCTCGTCCAGCGGGTCGGACACCGACGCGTCGGCTCCCGGCTGCTGCCGCTCGGCCAGCGTGGCCCGGGCCCGCTGGAGCGCGCTGTTCACCGACGCGACCGACGTGCCCAGCAGCTCGGCGACCTCGCTCGCCCTCCAGGCCAGCACCTCCCGCAGGATCAGCACCGCCCGCTGCTTGGCCGGCAGCTGCTGCAGCGCGGCCATGAACGCCAGCCGCACCGACTCCTTGGCGACCGCGGCCTCCGCCGGGTCGGCGGGCGTGGGCAGCACCCGGGAGTCGGGCATCGGCTCCAGCCACGTGTTGTCCGGGCGGGGCGACAGGGCCGCCCGCGCCAGCGGTGTGGACTCGGTCAGGTCCATCGGCCGGGCGCGTTTGTTGCCCGCGGTCAGCATGTCCAGACACACATTGGTCGCGATGCGGTACAGCCACGAGCGCAGGCTGGAGCGGCCCTCGAACTTGTCGAAGCTGCGCCAGGCACGGATCATCGTGTCCTGCACCGCGTCCTCCGCCTCGAAGGAGGAGCCCAGCATCCGGTAGCAGTACCCGGTCAGTTCGACCCGGTGCGCCTCCAGCCTGGCGTCCAGGTCGGTCTTCGTCGCGGTGCCGTTCGTCATCGTCCACCCACCCCATGTGGTGTCGTCGTGGTCCACCACTCCGGAAGCTACCGCAGCCCACTGACAACGGCCCGCCGTGTGAACGAACGTGCAGGCCAGGGCTGCCGGCGCAGAAGGTTTCCCGCCCCCGCCGCCCCGTCCCCGGACCCCCGTCCCTCGAACGCCGGAGGGGCTGGAAGTCAGCCCGTCCGGCGTTCGAGGGACGAGGCCCGTTCAGGGCCGAAGGGGGTCTGGGGGCGCAGCCCCCAGGGGTCGGGACGGGAAGGGGCGGCGGGGGCGGGAAAAGTCAGGCCGGCCGGACCACGGCAGCCCGCGCCGCCGCCCGCGTCCCGGCCAGGGTGATCGCCGCGACCCCGGCCACCGCCACCAGCCCGACCCCCACCGTCCCGCCCCAGCCACCCGCGTGGAAGGCCAGCGCACCCACCGTGCTCCCCACACTGGACCCGACGTAGTACGCGGACTGATACAGCGCGGACGCCTGCGCACGCCCCACCGTCGCCGTCTTCCCGACCGCCGCCGACGCCACGGCGTGCCCCGCGAAGAAGCCTCCCGTGATCAGCACCAGTCCCAGCAGCACCAGCGACAGCGAACCGGCCAGCGACAGCACCAGCCCCGCCGCCGTCGTGCCACCACCCGCGTACAGCGCGCCCCGGCGACCCAGCCGCCCCACCAGCCGCCCGGCCGCCGAAGCGGAAACCGTACCCACCAGGTACACCAGGAAGATCGAGCCCACGATGCCCTGCGGCAGTGAGAACGGCGCCTCGGTCAGCCGGTAGCCGATGACCGTGTACACACCGCCGAACACCGTCATGAACAGCGCGCCGATCGCGTACAGCCGCCGCAGCAGCGGGTCGGCGAGATGGTCCCGGACGGTGCGCGCCAGCACGCGCGGCCGCAGCGAGCCCTGCCGGAAGTGCTTCGGCGCCGGCAGCAGCAGCCGGAACGCCACCGCGCACACCACCGCGACCACGCCGATCACCCCGACGGCGACCCGCCAGCCCCACTCCTGCGCCACCCAGCCGGTGATCACCCGGCCGCTCATCCCGCCGACACTGTTGCCGGCGACGAACAGCCCGATCGCGGTCACCAGCGCCTTCGGCGTGACCTCCTCCGCGAGATACGCCGTCGCCGACGCCGGCAGCCCGGCCAGCGCCGCACCCTGCAGCGCCCGCAGCGCCACCAGCGCGCCCAGCGACGGCGCGAACGGCACCAGCAGCCCCACCGTCACCGCGACGGCCAGCGAGGCCGTCATGACCGTACGCCGTCCATAACGCTCCGACAGCGCGCTCATCGGCAGCACGAACAGCGCCAGGCCACCGGTCGCCGCCGCCACCGTCCAGCTCGCGTCACCCGCGCTCACCGCGAAGTCGCCGGAGATCAGCGGCAGCAGGGCCTGGGTGGAGTACAGCAGCGCGAAGGTCGCGACGCCCGCGAGGAACAGGGCGAGACTCATCCGGCGGTAACCGGGTCCGCCCGGAGACATCCGGGACTCGGAGACGGGCGGCTGGGCGGAGGGAACGGATGCGACGGCGCCCACGCTGGTGGACGCCCCGGTACTGGCGGGAGTCATGCCTCGAAGCTACGTACGCCCCCGCTCATCCGTCCAATGCACGGAATCGTCATAATCGTTCCTATGGCGCATCAGCAGAGGTCACGGAGTCGACTGTCACGGAGCAGTGACACACAAGACACGGAGGACATGTCGAGGCTGCTGGCACCCCGCCTCGCCCACTTCGCCGGCGTCGCCCGCACCGAGCACGTCACCCGCGCCGCCCAGGAGATGCAGGTCCCGCAGTCCACCCTCTCCCGGGCGATGGTCCGCCTCGAACAGGACCTGGGCGTCGAACTGTTCGCCCGCCACGGCCGCACCGTCTCCCTCACCCCGGCCGGCCGCACCTTCCTCACCTCCGTCGAACGCGCCCTCGCCGAGATCGGGCGCGCCGCCGAAGAGGTACGCGCCGACGCCGACCCCGCCACCGGCAAGGTCGCCTTCGGCTTCCTGCACACCATGGGCGCCGAGACCGTACCCGGCCTGCTGCACGCCTTCCGCGCCGACCACCCGCGCATCCGCTTCAGCCTGGTCCAGAACTACGGCGAGGCCATGCTGGAACGTCTCCGCGCGGGCGAACTCGACCTGTGCCTGACCTCCCCGGTGCCCGACGCCCCCGACCTCGTCGCCCGCCGCCTCGACGAGCAGAAACTGCGCCTGGTCGTCCCCGTGGACCACCGCCTCGCCGGCCGCCGCCGCATCCGCCTCGCCGAGGCCGCCGACGAGACCTTCGTGACCCTGGAACCCGGCTACGGCCTGCGCCGCATCACCGACGACCTCTGCACCCAGGCCGGCTTCAAACCCCGTATCGCCTTCGAGGGCGAGGAGGCCGAAACCCTGCGCGGCCTGGTGGCGGCGGGCCTGGGCGTGGCCCTCCTGCCGCCGCCGGCCTTCCCCCGCCCCGGAGTGGTCGAACTGACGGTCACGGCCCCCAGAGCGGCCAGAGAGATCGGCGTGGCCTGGCTGGCCGGCCACCCGGACACACCCCCGGTGGCGGCCTTCAAGAAGTTCCTGCTCAGCAAGAGGGGCACGCTGCTGCCGGCCTGAGGAGGGGGTGACTGGCTGCCGGCGCGGGGGCAACACCCCCAGGGGCGTGGGGCTGTATCGATATGCGGCTCCGCCGCGTGGGCGCGACAAGCCACAACGAGCCCGCACCGGCCGTACGACGGTCAGCCACCGGCGCTACCGCCGCAGAGACTTTCCGAACCCGACAGCGAGCGGCATCCGCAACCCCAACGGCGGAGGCGCCGCCAAGGCATCCTGCACAGGCCGCGAGAACGCCCGCCCGAACAGCACCCCCATCACGAAGTCCTCCGCCAGTGCCAGCACTTCCTCCCGGTACTGGCTCAAACCGTGCCCGTCCGAATGGACTTCGAACCTGCACACCTCCCGGTTCGCCTTCTTCGCCCGCGCGGCCAGCCGGAACGACAACTCGGGATCGCTCCGCGCGTCGTTCGTGCCGTGCACGATCAGCACCCGCCGCCCGGCGAGCTGTTTCACCGGTTCGGGTGGCGCCGCCACATCCTCGTCCGGCAGCCAGGGGGCCAGCGCCAGCACGGAGTTGACGGCCTCGTGGCCCCCCGCGCGGAGCGCGGCCCTGCCGCCCATGCCGAGCCCGGCGAGGCAGACGGGGACGTCCCCGTAGCGCCGTACGGCCTCGTCGGCGGCCCACGCGGCGTCGCGCGCGAGATGCGCCTCGCTGCCGTTCCAGCCCCGGTAGCGGTAGTGGACGACATGGGCGGCGAGATTCTGCTCCCGGCCCGTGCGGGTGAGACGGCGCCCCAGAGCGCGTACGGAGGCGGCCGCCAGCACGGCGGACGGTCTGCGGCCGGACACCTCCTCGCCGCCGGGGAGCAGCAGCACCACTCCGCCCACCGCCGTCGGCTCCGGGCCGAGCGCCCTCCCCAGCCGGGCCATGCGAACCGGCGTCGCTTCCTGTGCCATGGCAGAACATTCTCAGAAGTGCGGGTGTACTCCACCCGGCCGTGCGGTCACCATTACGTATCGACGAATGTGTCCACCAGGTGATCTACGCGCGTAGGAGTTAGGGTGCGGAAATGACGAGCCAGACCATCGCGAACACCCCGACGACGGAGCAGATCCGCCGGGCGCCCAAGGTTCTGCTGCACGACCACCTCGACGGCGGGCTGCGCCCCGGCACCGTCGTGGACCTGGCCCGCGAGAGCGGGTACCTCCAGCTCCCCGAGACCGACCCCGACAAGCTCGGCCTGTGGTTCAGGGAGGCCGCCGACTCCGGCTCCCTGGAGCGGTACCTGGAGACGTTCTCGCACACCGTCGGGGTCATGCAGACCCGCGACGCCCTCGTCCGGGTCGCCGCCGAGTGCGCCGAGGACCTGGCCGGGGACGGCGTCGTCTACGCCGAGGTGCGCTACGCGCCCGAACAGCACCTCGAGGGCGGACTGACCCTCGAAGAGGTCGTCGAGGCGGTCGACGAGGGCTTCCGGCAGGGCGAGCGGCGCGCGAGGGAGAACGGTCACCGCATCCGGGTCGGCGCCCTGCTCACCGCGATGCGGCACGCCGCCCGCGCCCTGGAGATCGCCGAACTCGCCAACCGCTACCGGGACCTGGGCGTCGTCGGCTTCGACATCGCGGGCGCCGAGGCCGGCTACCCGCCCACCCGGCACCTCGACGCCTTCGAGTACCTGAAGCGGGAGAACAACCACTTCACGATCCACGCCGGTGAGGCGTTCGGGTTGCCGTCCATCTGGCAGGCCCTGCAGTGGTGCGGCGCCGACCGGCTCGGGCACGGGGTGCGCATCATCGACGACATCCAGGTCCACGACGACGGCACGGTCGAACTCGGCCGGCTGGCCTCCTACGTCCGGGACAAGCGCATCCCGCTGGAACTCTGCCCGAGTTCCAACCTCCAGACCGGGGCCGCCGCTTCGTACGCCGAGCATCCCATCGGTCTGCTGCGCCGGCTGCACTTCCGGGCCACGGTGAACACCGACAACCGCCTGATGTCCCACACCACCATGAGCCGGGAATTCGAGCACCTGGTCGAGGCATTCGGTTACACGCTCGACGACATGCAGTGGTTCTCCGTCAATGCGATGAAATCAGCGTTCATTCCTTTCGATGAACGACTGGCCATGATCAATGACGTCATCAAGCCCGGATACGCCGAGCTGAAATCCGAATGGCTGTTCCGTCAGACGGCTTCCACCAGCGGTTCTCCGGTGACGGAAAGCTGAGAGGGGCGTCCACGGGAAACGTGAACACCGCCGATGCCCACCATCCGTCCGCATTTCGATGTTTGCGGCGGGAGGGGCCCCGTGTTTACGGTCTCGGTACCGCTCACTCCCCGTATCCCATTTCGAGGACGCAATTCATGAAGCAGTCTGCTGCCAAGACCCTCGGTGTCGCCGTGCTGGGTGCCGCCTTCGCCGCCGCCGGTGCCGGCGCCGCCAGTGCGGCCCCGGCCGTCCCGGACGCCGCTCCGGCGCTGGACACCGTCAACCGGGCCGTCCCGGCGGAGAAGCTGGCCACCGCGGTGCCCGGCTCGGACCGTGCGCTGGCGACGGGCCAGGAACTGGCCGGCACCGGTGTGGCGACCGCGCGGCCGATCGCCCAGCAGGCGGGCCCCGAGACCCCGGCCACCGGTCTGCTCGGCGGCATGCCGCTGCAGGACCTGCCCACCCAGGGCGTCACCCTCAACGGGATGCCGATCGGCGCCTGACCCCGCCAGGCGGAAACACGCCGATGGGGCGCACCCGGAACCGGGTCGCGCCCCATCGGCGTACTCGGGGGAGACGGCGCCGCGGAGTTACCAGGCCGCCCGGGCCTTGCCCTCCGACGGCAACAGGATCCACAACGCCATGTACAGCAGGAACTGCGGCCCCGGAAGCAGACACGACAGCAGGAAGATCACCCGCATCGTGGTCCCGGAGGTACCGAAGCGCCGGGCCAGCGCGGCGCACACTCCGCCGATCATGCGGTCGTTGGTGGGGCGGGCGAGGCGGCTCATCGCGGCTCCTTCGTGAGTGGTACGAGGCCTCCCGACCGGCTGCCTCTGTGCACTCCACGTTACGGAGACGAAGGGGGCAAAGCGTCGCTCCACGGGGCGATCCCGACCCTGGGAATCGTCGGGGTCCTACCCTGAGCCGGCTCCTCCGGGAGGAGGGCCGTGACGGACCGCCGTACCGTCCGGCGGTGCAGCCAGGCGCGGCCGGCCGGCACCACCGCCGCATGCACGAGCGCCGCGCCCGCCGTGTTGAGCAGCAGCGAGTCGACGTCCACGACCTGACCCGGCACCGCCGTCTGCAACATCTCGACGGCCAGCGACACCAGCGCGGTCGCCGCCATGGTGCGGATCAGCGAACCCAGTCGGGAGACGGCCAGCCGGCCCCCGGCCACCGGCAGCAGCACGCCCAGCGGCGCGAGCAGCGCCAGCCCCTCGCAGATCCGGCGGACCCCCGTCGCCCAGCCCAGCGCGAAGTCGCCCCGGATGCCGTCCAGTGGCCGCAGATTGGCGGGCATCACCCAGGGGACGTCCAGAGGGCGCAGCGCGTACCAGGCGACGAACGCGAGATGCGCGCCCAGGAGGAGACTCCCTGTCACGCGGATACGGGTCGCGGCGGTGCCGCCGATGAAGCCTTGACGCTGCACGATCCCCTAGACGCGGCCTCCGGCACGATCGGTTCCGGGATGTCACCCGTTCACCGCATGAGGCATGCGCCACAGCGGGGACTCACCCGCCGGTGGCCTCCGAGGACGGCGGTTCCTCGTCGTCCGGACGGGACCGGACCTCGTCCGTGCACTCGTAGCGGCGCGGCCGGGCGTCGTCGGGCCCGCCCAGGATCACCGAGCCGTCGCCCTCGGCCGCCGCCGAGTCGGAGAAGGTGCACACGATCTGCGCGAGCCCGGCGGAGGTGAGGCTCCCGGGCGCGGCGCTCAGCCGCAGCGTGTCCTCCGGATCGCCGGACCGCGGACCGCTCACGGTCGTACCGCGCCGTACCCGCGTGCTGTACTCGGCCTGCTGCTCGGCGGCCGACGGCTCCCGGGACAACTCGTCCAGCAGCCCCTGCGCCACCAGCACGCGCCGCGAGTCCGCCGCCCCGTCCGGCACCCGCACCGTCCGGTCGACGGCCACCAGCGACGACCCGCACAGCAGGAACACCTGCACCGGCAGCCCCCGCTCCGCCTGCGTCGACACCTCCGGCCCGGCCGGCGAGCAGCGCACCCGCGACGGCGCCGGACCGAAGTCGGTCGGCACCTCCGTGGCCCGTATCCCGCACCCGGCGAGCAGCACTCCCAGCGCCCCGGCCGCCAGCAGTCCCGGCACACGGCGTACGGCAGTCCGTCGTACGGCAGTCCGTCGTACGTTCATGAGGCGTCCCCCTCGGTACCGTCGTCCTCGATGCCGTCGGCCGTCTCCGAGGGGTTCTGCGCGGACACGTCCCGCGGCAGCCGCAGGGTGAACACGGCACCGCCCTCAGGGGAGTTGGCCGCGGTGATCTCGCCTCCGTGGATGTGGGCGTTCTCCAGCGCGATGGACAGGCCCAGGCCACTGCCCTCGGAACGCGGCCGCGAGGCGCTCGCCTTGTAGAAGCGGTCGAAGACGTGCGGCAGGACCTCCTCCGGGATGCCCGGCCCGTGGTCCCGCACCTCGATGACCACCACGCCCCCGTCCCCGGCGCCCTCCGCGCCGTCCTCCCGCACCGAGACCCGCACCGGCGACCCGCCGTGCTTGAGCGCGTTCCCGATCAGATTCGCCAGGATCACGTCCAGCCGGCGCGGGTCGATCCGGGCGTGGATGCCGCGCTCGGCGTCCAGGTCGACCGCGTCCAGCCAGGCGCGCGCGTCGATGCAGGCGGTGATCTGGTCGGACATGTCGACGTCGTCGAGGACCAGCCGGGCGGTGCCCGCGTCGAAGCGGGTCACCTCCATCAGGTTCTCCACCAGGTCGTTCAGCCGCCGGGTCTCGCTCACCACCAGCCGTACCGCGGGCTCGATCATCGGGTCGATGCCGCCGCCCTCGAACTCCAGCTCCTCCTCCAGGACCTCGGTCACCGCCGTGATCGCGGTCAGCGGCGTACGCAGCTCATGGCTCATGTCCGCCACGAACCGCCGGGACGCCTCGTCGCGCCCTGCCATGTCCGCCACCCGTTTCTCCAGCGCCTCGGCCGCCTTGTTGAACGTCCTTGACAGATCAGCGAGTTCATCGGTGCCCGACACCCTGAGCCGGGTGTCCAGCTTCCCCTCGCCGAGCCGTCGCGCGGCCACCCCGAGCCGCTGCACCGGCTTCAGCACCGTCGTGGCCGCCGCGTGCGCGAGCAGCGCGGAACCTATCAGCGCGAGCCCGGTGGCGATCCCCAGCGACCAGGCCAGCGAGTTGAGGTCCTTGGCCTCCGGCTCCAGCGACTTCAGCATGTAGCCGGTCGGCCCGCCGCCGATCAGCCTCGTCCCCGCCACCAGGTACGGGGTGTCGCCGTCGACGATCCGCTGCCAGTACAGATGGTGCGGGTACGTGTTGTTCGACGTGATCTCCTGCCGCTCGGTCACCGCCTCGCGCAGCGAGACCGGCACGTCCTGCAGCGAGAAGCCGTTCAGCCCGCCCGAACTGCCGTACACGGTCCGTCCGTCGGGATTCTCGGCGACCAGCAGCACGGTGAAGCGCTGGCTGCTGGTCGCCATCTGGCCCGCCGTGCGCTGCAGTTCGTCCTGCGTGGGGTGCTCGGGCAGCGCGCCCGCCCGGTTCCGCATCTCCTGCTCGAAGTCGCGCAGCACCGCGTCCTGGGTGCGGGTCAGCACCGACTCGCGGTTCAGCCAGTACGCGATGCCGGACGCGGACACCGCGGCGGTGAGCGCGACCAGCCCGAACACCACGACCAGCCGCAGCCGCAGGCTGGTGAACCGCAGCCGTGACCAGACTCCCCTGCGCACCGCGGACCAGTCGCGGGAGCTCCCCTGGTGCTGTTGTGTCACGGAGACCTCCGAGGACGCTCCCGGCCGCGACCGGGGAAGGAATCGAGCTCCTGCGGAGCAGGGCGAGAAACGGGGTTTTCGCCCCATGGCGGAAAAACCGCCCACACGGTCGGACGGGCCGACCGTCGTGCGTCGCGGGAGCCGGGCACGCGCGACTCCCGCGTCCTGACGGACAACCGGGCAGGTTCCGTCCCGGCCGGCGCGGAGAGGGCCGGACTCGTCCGCTCGTCGAGCGAACGAGCCGCTTGAGCCAGGAATCCCCTTGCTTCAGCGGGGGGAGGGTTCAATGAGGCGTGTCCAGTCGGTAACCGACACCGCGCACGGTACGGATCAGCGTCGGGGACGACGGCACGTCCTCGACCTTGGCGCGCAGCCGCTGGACACAGGCGTCCACCAGACGCGAGTCGCCCAGGTAGTCGTGCTCCCACACCAGCCGCAGCAACTGCTGCCGGGACAGCGCCTGCCCCGGCCGCCGGCTCAGCTCCAGCAGCAGCCGCAGCTCGGTCGGCGTCAGCTGGAGGTCCTCGCCGTTCTTCGTCACCGTCATCGCCGAGCGGTCGATGACCAGACTGCCGAAGGTCGCCGAGTCACTGGACTCCCGCTCCCCGCGCCGCAGCACCGCCCGGATACGGGCGTCCAGCACCCGGCCCTGCACCGGCTTGACGACGTAGTCGTCGGCGCCGGACTCCAGCCCGACCACCACGTCGATATCGTCGTTGCGCGCGGTCAGCAGGATGATCGGCAACTGGTCCGTGCGCCGGATGCGCCGGCACACCTCGAACCCGTCGATGCCGGGCAGCATCACATCCAGCACGATCAGATCCGGCCGCTGCTCACGCAACAGCTTCAGACCGTCCTCACCGCTGGCAGCGGTCGCCACCCGGTGACCCTGGCGCGTCAGTGAGAGCTCCAGGGCCGTACGGATGGCGTCGTCGTCCTCGATCAGCAACAGTGAAGGCACGGGCCCATTCTGGCCCATGGAGGGCTTCCTGTTCGACCCGTGGGCGGCAGATGCCCATTGGGCCCGCATACGTGCCGCTACGTGCACGGTCACCTGTGAAGGATCTGTGGGCCCACCGTGACCAACCCCTGTGACACGCCTGTGACAGTCGGCTGACACGGCCATGAAGGTCCACCGGCAAGCTGTTCGGCACAAGCACAACGGCAGGGCAGAACACCGGAAGTCCACGACGGGGGGCGCGAGATGAACACGCTGCACGGCATCAGCACCAGCGCAGTGATCACGCGTCTGCACGACGTGCACCGGGGTTCCGAGAAGTCCGGTGCGGCGAGCATGCGGGGGTGCGCTCGCGGCACCGGGCGTCAGCACACCACGATCATGACGGTGGTTGACGCACCCACGGGGGAGACCGACGGGGGGAACGCGTACGGGGAGGGCTCGGGGGAGCGCCGCTCGCTGTCGGAGGTGGAGTTCACCACCTACGTCCAGGAGCGCCGCGCCTCCCTGTACGCCACCGCCTATCACCTGACCGGCGACCGCTTCGAGGCCGAGGACCTGCTGCAGAGCGCGCTGTTCTCGACCTACCGGGCGTGGGACCGGATCAGCGACAAGGCGGCGGTCGGCGGATACCTCCGCCGCACCATGACCAACCTGCACATCAGCGCGTGGCGCCGCCGCAAGCTGAACGAGTACCCGACCGAGGAACTGCCGGAGACGGCCGGTGACACGGACGCGATGCGCGGCACCGAGCTGCGCGCCGTGCTGTGGCAGGCGCTGGCCCGGCTGCCCGAGCTC
The DNA here is from genome assembly GCF_044334705.1 of Streptomyces sp. NPDC020731. NCBI lineage: Bacteria > Bacillati > Actinomycetota > Actinomycetes > Kitasatosporales > Streptomycetaceae > Streptomyces > Streptomyces sp. NPDC020731. The sequence goes on along the minus strand of NZ_JBIRTN010000035.1, from coordinate 14,427 downwards.
CAGCGCACCATGCTGGTCCTGCGCTACTACGAGGGCCGCACGGACCCGGAGATCGCGGACATCCTCGGCATCAGTGTCGGCACGGTGAAGTCCAGCATCTGGCGGTCGCTCCGCCGGCTGCGCGAGGACGAGGTCCTCAGCTTCGGCCGTGACGAGGAGGACGCCTTCGGGGAGCTTGTCGCCTGAGGGTACGGGGGAAACGGGGGATCCGGGATCCGGGGGGATTCCGGAGAGCACGGGGACCGCGGGGATGTCGGGGGACGTCACCGTGACAAGAGGGGGACCGAGGGGGATCACGGGGGATCGGAGGGGGAAGCACAAGGGGGTCACGGGGGACCTCTGCGGATCCGGGGGGATCAAGAGGGGTCAGGGGGACCAGGGGGGATCACGGGGGAGTGCGAAACAGCGGGACTGGAGGGCCGGGGGGCCCGCCCAGTCCCGCCTTTCGTATGTGCTTTCGTATGTGCGCGGGGGCCGCTAGGCCGGCGTGCTCGTACCCGTCGCCGTCGCCGTCGCCGTACGCCCGGCGACCGCCGCCCTCGCGAGGCGGCCCAGCGCCTCGTCCCGGTCGCAGGCGTACGCGCCCAGCGCCGTCTGGCGGGCCACGATCGACCGCTCCAGCCGCATCAGCCGCCAGCCGCGGCGCAGCAGGAACGGCACCGACTTGCGGCCCTCCTTCAGATCCCGCAGGAACCGCCGCCGGAACGTCCGCACCGGACCCCGGCTCAGACACAGGGCGTCGGCCAGCAGCCCCAGATCACGGCAGCGCGTGACGATCTCCGCGGCGAAGATGCCCTCGGCGATGAACAGCGGCGTGCCGCCGATGTCGACGGCCGTCTCACCCGTACGGGCACTCAGCGAGATGTCGTAGACGGGAACCGGCGTACGACCCGTGCGGCACAGCCGGTCGATCGCGGCGACGGCGGTGTCCGCGTCCCAGGAGCCGGGGTCGTCCCAGTCGATGTCGGAGCTGCCCGCCACGAGGGGCAGGGTCGGGTCGTCGCCCTCCTTGTAGAAGTCGTCGAGGCGCAGCACGGGAAGACCGGAACGGGCCGCGAGGAGGGACTTGCCGGAGCCGGAGGGGCCGCAGAGCAGCACGACTCGCGCGGATACGGGCGACTGGGAGGAGCTCACGGGACACCAGTTTGAGGCATCGCCCGCGCGGCGTACGCCCCGCGGTACGGCTTTGAAGCGCGCGTCACACATCGACTACTCTTCGCGTCGATCCGATTACCCGGTGAAGGCGACAGGTGGCAGAGCGATGGCCCGACACAAGGCACCCAGGACGCCGACCGCCCGACGCGCCCTGGCCGTCCTCGCGACGGCGGGTGCGGCGCTCGGCCTCGGCGCGGCCACGGCGTCGGCCGCGAACTCCGAGACGCTGCTCGACGATGCCGGCCAGGTCGTCGGCACGGTCGCGGACCTCAAGCCCAACCCGCTCGCCGGCACGGGCGTCGACCCGCTCGACAACGGCGTCGGCACGCAGGTCGCCGACTTCCGCGCGGTGGACTCGCGGGAGGTGACGGGGCCGGTCGCCCAGGCGCGGTCGGTCGGCGGCATCCCGGTGGCGGGGCAGGCGACGGACGCGCTGAGGAACTGACCCTGCCGTCCGCCGCGCCCGCGTCCGTCCTGCAGGGAACTGTCCTTGATGCCGTCGACGAACGGCCGCCAGGCCGCTCCGCCCAGCACCAGGACGGGTTCGGACGTGTCCTTACGGGCGTGTGAGGACCTGCGCGACGCGCTCAAGGCGGTGGGGGTGACGTTGCCGTCCCTCGGACTCGACGCACCCTCGTGCGCCGGGTCCGCTCCGCTCGCCTCCGCGCTCCGGCCCGATCAGGGGGCGGCGCGGTGAGACACCGGCGCCACCGCGGGGACTTCGGCGACCACGCGGTCATGGAGTCCCCGGCGGATTCGGCCGGACGGGTACGGGTGGACGGGTACGGCATGATGTCCGTCCCGTCCGGCGAGTGCCCGTGGCGTGACGCGTGGCCCGTGGTCGCGCAGGCCGGTGACGGCAACGCCTGGTTGACGGGCGCATGTTGGCTGTACTGCCGCCGCGAGGGCGTGGCCGTACTGTGGGTCGGTTCTGCGGCCGCGCCCGGCGCGACGGGTGACGTGCACGCGTGCGGCCCGTGCATCGCGGAGTTCGACCACATGGTGAGCGTCCAGTCGCATTGCGGGGACCGTGCCGCCGCCGGGACCGCACGGTCGCCCGCACACACCGAGCCCGCGCACGCACCCCCCGCCGCGTGCCCTGCTGCGACCACTCGTCGACCGGTTCTCCCGCCTGTCCCCGGCGTACGACTCGGAGGGCCTGGCGGGCGTGCGGGTGGTCGAGGTGGGCGAAGGCGGCCATCAGGGCGGTGGCCGGCTGTCTCGCGGTGCGGAAGTCGCGCAGTGCCTTGCCGTCGACGGCCATGACGCGTCGTCCGGGCACTGAGGGCCGGCGTTCCTGGAGGAAGCGTCCGATGGCCCGACCGAGGGCGTCACCGTCCGCAGCGGCCGGAACGAGGCGGATGGTCGTGGCGTGAGGAGGGCGGATGAGGCCCGTCAACGGGTCGGGACGGCATGGTTTTTGTGGACATGTCATACATGGGTATTAAGATCATCCAACCTTTGACCGAGATGGATGGGAAGGTTCCCCTGTGTACGACCGCACGCCGATCGCCCCGGTTCCCGGCCGGCGAAGATCCCGCATCGGACGACGAGCCCTGGCGGCAGGCCTGTTGGCCGCTCTCGTGTGCGCCCCGCTGCCCCTGTTCAACGAGCCCGCGTCCGCCGAGGCCGCGGAGGCGGTGACCGAGGCGGCGACCACGGCACAGCAGAAGTCCGGCGCGCGGAGCGAGATCGTCTCCGAGCGAACCGAGTCGACCACCACCTGGGCCAACGCCGACGGCACCACCACCGTCGAGGCGTATACCGGCCCGATCCGGGTCAAGCAGACCGACGGCAGCTGGCGGCCCGTCGACACGGCCCTCGTGGCCGAGGACGGCGTGGTGCGGCCGAAGAACGCGGCCGCCGGCATCACCTTCTCCGGCGGCGGCGCGGACGAACCCCTCGCCGAGGTCTCCCGCGGCGGCCACACCCTCGGCCTCGACTGGGACGGCAAGCTTCCCGAACCCCGCCTGGACGGCTCGACCGCCGTTTACGAAGGCGCCGTCGCGGGCGGTGACGTCGTGGTGACCGCCCTGAAGGAGGGCTTCTCCCACTCCGTCGTCCTGCACGAGCGCCCCGACGGCCCGGTCAGTTACCGGCTGCCTGTCTCGGCCGACGACCTCACCCTGCACGAGACCGCCGACGAACGTCTGCGCTGGAACGACGGCAACGGCCGTGCGGTGGCCACCGCACCGCTGCCGGTGATGTGGGGCTCGGGCGAGAAGCGCGCCTCCGGCGAGCCCGAGGACCTCGCGGCCATCGACGTCACGATCGAGCGGGACGCGGACACCGGCGACCAGGTCCTGGTCCTGCGGCCCGACGCGGAGTTCCTCGCCGACCCCGAGCTGAAGTACCCGGTCACCATCGACCCGACCGACTCCCTGCTCGGCCCGGTGACCGACACCTGGGTCCAGTACGACGACTACCTCACCTCGCAGCGCGGCTCGACCGAGCTGAAGGCCGGCACGTACAACGGCACCGAGAAGGCCCGCTCGTATCTGAAGTTCGACGTGGCGAAGTACGCGGGCAAGCACGTCCTCGACACCGACCTGCGCCTGTACTCGTACTACTCGTCCACGTGCAGCACCAGCAACTCCGGCAACCAGGTACGCCGTATCACCTCGGCCTGGGACCCGTCGGCCCTCACCTGGGCCGAGCAGCCCACGACCACCACGACCGGCGCCGTGACCTCCACAGCGGCCAAGGGGTACAACTCCAACTGCCCGGCCGGGCATGTCTCCTGGGACATCGACGGCATCGTCCAGGCCTGGGCCGACGGTCAGCCCAACCACGGTGTGCGGATCGCGGCCGTCGACGAGACCGACCCGCTCACCTGGCGCCGCTATCACTCGGCGAACCAGACGGACGGTTCGCACAACGCCGCCTACGAGCCGTCCCTGACGGTCACCTACAACTCCAAGCCCGGTACCGCGGCAGCCGTTTCCCCGCTGACCGGCGCCTACACCTCCGACACCACACCCACGCTGTCCGCCAAGGCCACCGATGCCGACGCCCAGCAGCTCACGCTGACCTTCGAGGTGTGGACGGCGACCGGCGCCGCGGCCCTGCAGTCCGGCACGTCCGCCGCCGTGGCCTCCGGGGCGGTGGCCACCCGCACGGCCACCACACTGGCACCGGGTGACTACAAGTGGCGGGCCCGGGCGTCCGACGGTACCGACACCGGTGCCTGGTCGGCCTGGCAGACGTTCACCGTCGACACCACCGCGCCGTCCGCCCCCGCCGTCACCTCCACCAGCCACCCCTCGGCGTCGGCCTGGTACAGCGCCACCACCTTCGCGGGCACGCTCGCCGCGACCGACGCCTCCGGCGTGAGCGGGTACGCCGTCAAGCTCGACCAGAACCCGACGACCGCTGCCGGAACGACCGTCACACAGACGGCGGCCGGAGTGGACTGGTCCGGGCGCACCGACGGAACATGGTGGGTGCACGCGGCCGCCAAGGACAAGGCGGGTCTGTGGTCCTCGACCCAGCACCGCGCCTTCAACGTCGACACCACCGCCCCGGATGCTCCCGGCGGTCTGGCCTCCTCCACGCATCCCGTGACGACCAGCGCCTACGCCGACCGCACCGCGACGTTCAACTGGTCCGCGCCCGCCGACCTGTCCGGCATCGCCGGTTACGCGGTCAGTGTGGACCGCGTCACGGACACCCTGCCGGCCACCACCGGCACCGCGCAGACATTGACGAAGTTCACCACCACCGTCGACGCGGACGGCACCTGGTACCTGCACGTCCGGGCCAAGGACCAGGCGGGCAACTGGTCCTCCACCGCCGCGCACCTGCCCTTCCGGGTCGACACGACGCTGCCGCCGAGTCCGGCGATCAGCTCGTCCACCCACCCCGACCAGACGGGCGCGTACAAGAGCGGTTCCTTCCAGGCGACCTGGACGGCGCCCTCCGGCGCCTCCGCCGGGTACAGCATCGTCGTCGACTCCGCCTCCGACACCGTGCCCGACAGCACGGCCGAGACGACCGGCACGTCGTACGCGACGACCCGCGCCGAGGGCGTCTGGTACCTGCACGTGCGCGGCGTCGACGGCGACGGCACGGGCGGGGCGACCGCGCACCACCGCTTCACCGTCGACACCACCGCGCCCGGCGTCCCGGCCGTGACCTCCGCGTCCTACCCCGCGGACGCCTGGGCCGGCGGCGCGCAGGTGACCGGGACGTTCACGCTGACGCCCGACGGTGCCGACACCCGCATCCTGACCTACCGCGTCGACGGCGACACCGAGCGGAGCGTCACCACCAGCGGCGGCCCGGTGGCGCTGCCGGTCACCCCGGCCACCGAGGGCAGCCATCAGCTCGTCGTCACCGCGACCGACCGGGCCGGCAACGTCTCGGCCGAGACCGAGCGCGTCTTTCACGTCGGACGGGCGGCCGTGACCGCGCCCGCCAACGGCGAAGTGCTCGTGGGGTCTGCCGATCTCGCGGTCAGCGCGCCGGCCTCGCTGACGGAGGTCACCTTCCTCCAGCGGGCGTCGTCCGCCGATCCGTGGCAGGTCGTCCCGGCCTCCCAGGTCACCCGGACCGACTCCACCACCGTCTCGTGGCCGGTGCCGCTCACCGGTGGCTCGGCCCCGAAGCTGGTGTGGGACACCTCGTCCCTGTCCGGCAGCGGCAGCCGGCAGATCGGCGCCCGCTTCGGTGGGCCGTACGACCCGCCGGGGGCCGAACCGGTCTCGGTGATCGTCGACCGGGTGGAGGTCATCGAGGACGGCGGGGGCGACGATGTCCAGGAGCCGGAACCCGCTCAGGCGTACGCCCTGGAACTGGCCGAGGAGCGCGCGGCGGAGAATCCCGACGCCTTCGCCCCGCCCTACGTCGATCCGGCGACGGGCGAACTGGTCGCGCCGGTCGTGGAGTCGGCCTCGGCCGACGAGGCGTCCGCACCGATCCGGGTGACGCAGGTTCCGGCCGACGAAGGCAGCGGAGCGCCCGCCGAGGACACGGAGGACGACACCAAGCCCGACACCGAGACCACCGAGACGGAGACCCCCGCGCCACCCGCCGACGGGGCCGCGGAGTCCACCGGCGAGGAGTCGTTCGAAATGCCGGAGGACACCACGGAGACCACACCCGAGCCGGCCGGGCCGACGGTCACCGAGGAGGTCGCCCCACGCACCGAAGTGGTGGAGCACAGCGTCACCGCGCTGGAGTCCGTACGTGACGAGATCCTCCAGCTGCCGGATGCGGAACTGCCCGGCGTGGGCGGGCTGCGCGTCGCGTCCGTGGACGCCGTGCACAACCGTGTCGTCGTGGAGACCGAGACGGCCGCCCCGGAGCTGGTCGCGGCTCTGGGCGAGCGCTACGGCACCGACTCGGTGGCCGTGCAGGTCACTCCCGGTGTGGACGCGCTGGACCCGCAGGCGAACCGCTACAACGACACCTCGCCCTACTACGGCGGGGCGCGTATCTACTCGCAGCTGACCATGAGTTCGGCCACATGGTGCACGGCGGGCTTCAGCTGGAAGTACAACGGCAAGTGGTACGTGGTGACCGCGGGCCACTGCACCACCGGCAACGGTGCCGTCCTGAACCCCAGCAAGAGCGACTACATAGGTCCGGTCGTCCGGGACAACTGGAAGAACGGCTCCGGCTCGGTGAAGCTGTCCGGCCAGAAGTACTACTCGGGTGACCTGGCGCTGTACCGGGTCGAAAGCGGCAGCTCCGCGTCGGCCCGGATCTACAAGGGCGGCAAGACGTCCAGTTCGTCGCGCGCCGTGCACGACTACTGGCGGCGCTGGGCGCAAAGCGGTGACAAGGTCTGCACGGGCGGCATGATGACCGGCGAGAAGTGCGGCTGGAAGGTGACCGACACACAGGCGACCATCCGCTACTCGGGGGGTACGACGGCCAAGAACATGGTCGTGGCCAAGAAGACGTCCGGCTCCTGCACCATCAAGGGTGACTCCGGCGGCCCGGTGTACACCGTCGACGGCAGCGGGCGTGCCTTCGCCAAGGGGATCATCTCCGGCGGCGGAGGTGGCGGCGGCGACAACAGCGGCGGCCTCTTCGACCCGTGTTGGCTGTACTTCACCGACATCGGGCTGGCCAACAGCGCCTTCCCCGGCACCGTAGCGAGGTATTGACATGCGCCGAGCCCTGTTCGTCCCGCTGCTGGCGGTGGCCCTGACCGGATGCTCGGCCCTCGGCCGGGACACGCCGTGCACCGAGGCCGCCGCGGACTCGCAGGTGTCCGTCGTGTGGCGGCCCGCCGACTTCGGAGAACCGGACGCGGCGAGGCTCCGGCTGTGCGTGGACGGCGCGTGCGAGGAGCAGGCGTCGGGCAGTTCCGACGACCCGTTCATGTCGCTGGCGGTCCGTCTGCCCGACGACGTCGGCGCGAAGACCGTGGAGGTGCGGCTCGTCGTGACGTCCGCGAAGAGCGGTGACACGGTCGTCGAGGACAGCGCCGGAGCCAAGCTGACGGAACAGCACCCCAACGGCACGTCCTGTCCGCCCACCGTCTGGACGGCGACGTTCCGCGCCCACCCCGCCGAGGGCCTCACCTCACCCGAGGGCATGAAGCTCCAGGGCTGAGCCCTTGCGCGAGGCGCCTGTTCCCGGTGACACCGGGAACAGGCGCCTCGCGTCTCATCGGAGGCTGAGCGGGGGAGCCGGTCCGGGCAGCACCTGTGCCGTGACCGGCATGGGGATGCCGTCGCCACAGCACCGGCCTCGTCCTCGGCGTCACCCTGTGCAGGGAGCGGGACGGTTCACCGCGCGGGCGGCTGTCGTATGTCTCCCGGTGGACGAGTACGTCGTCCATGTGGGTCCGGTCCCAGGTCCTGATGGCCCGTATCAGGTGGTGCGAGGGGAGCCCGCACCGCTTCTCCGACTCGGACCTCGGGGCCACAGCGCGCCCGGCGTCGAAGACGGCTCTGGAATCCGAGGTGGCCAGGGCGTAGCCCCACTCCCGCGCTCGGGGCGTCTTCCGGTCTCCTCACCACCCTCTGTCGCCGTGTGCCGGGCCGCCTTCGAGGTCCTGTTCACCGAGGTCAGCCGGATCACCGGGGCCACCGGGCTCAGCGACGGCCCCGCAGGACGCCGAGCGCCGTGATGCGTACCTTCCGAACGGGTCGATCGCCGGCGACGGACGCCGTGTCGCACCCGGCCGGCGGTGCTCGAAGAAGGCCGCGGCTCATCTGGACGGAGATGAGCCGCGGCCTTCTTCGAGGGGGGCGGAGGGCCGGCGGTGCAGGGTGGCCGGTCAGTAGGCGGAGCCCGACGCGCCCAGCGAACCCGTCGGGTGCCAGACCGTCTTGGTCTCCAGGAACGCCGTCATGCGGTCCGTGCCGGGCGCCGCCGACCAGTCGTCCACAGACTGTGGACGCAGGACCCGCTTGAGGTTGTCCGCGGCCGCGATCTCCAGTTCCTTCGCCAGCGCCTCGTCGGCGCCCGCGAGGTCGATCGCGTTGACGTCCTGGTGCGCGGCGAGCGGGGCGGCGATCTCCGCCGTACGGCCGGAGAGGATGTTGACCACGCCGCCGGGGAGGTCGGAGGTGGCCAGGACCTCGCCGAGGGAGAGGGCCGGGAGCGGGGACTCCTCGGACGCGATCACGACCGCCGTGTTGCCCGTCGCGATCACCGGGGCGACCACCGAGACCAGGCCCAGGAAGGACGACTCCTGGGGGGCCAGTACGGCGACCACGCCCGTCGGTTCGGGGGAGGACAGATTGAAGAAGGGGCCCGCGACCGGGTTGCCGCCGCCGACCACCTGGGCGATCTTGTCGGTCCAGCCCGCGTACCAGACCCAGCGGTCGATCGCCGCGTCCACCTGGAGGGCCGCCTTGGACTTCGACAGCCCCTCGGCGTCGGCGACCTCCGCGACGTACTGGTCACGGCGGCCTTCGAGCATCTCCGCGATCCGGTACAGGATCTGGCCGCGGTTGTACGCCGTCGCGCCGGACCAGCCGCCGAACGCCTTGCGCGCGGCGACCACCGCGTCACGGGCGTCCTTGCGGGAGGAGAGCGGGGCGTTCGCCAGCCACTTGCCCTTCGCGTCGCTCACCTCGTACACCCGGCCGCTCTCGGAACGCGGGAACTTCCCGCCGACGTACAGCTTGTAGGTCTTGAAGACACTCAGTCGCTGCTCGGACTTCTCAGACATCGAGGTACGCCTCCAGGCCGTGGCGGCCGCCCTCGCGGCCGAAGCCCGACTCCTTGTAGCCGCCGAACGGCGAGGTCGGGTCGAACTTGTTGAACGTGTTGGACCAGACGACGCCCGCGCGGAGCTTGTTCGCGACCGCCAGGATGCGCGAGCCCTTCTCCGTCCAGATGCCCGCCGACAGGCCGTAGGGGGTGTTGTTGGCCTTGGCGACCGCCTCGTCGGGCGTACGGAAGGTCAGCACCGACAGCACCGGGCCGAAGATCTCGTCGCGGGCGACGGTGTGCGCCTGGGTGACCTTCGTGAACAGCGTCGGGGCGAACCAGTAGCCGGACGACGGAAGTTCGCAGGACGGGGACCAGCGCTCGGCGCCCTCCGCCTCGCCCTGGTCGGCCAGCGCGGTGATCCGGGCCAGCTGCTCGGCGGAGTTGATCGCGCCGATGTCGGTGTTCTTGTCCAGCGGGTCACCGAGGCGGAGCGTGGACAGGCGGCGCTTGAGGGAGTCAAGCAGCTCGTCGTGGATCGACTCCTGGACCAGCAGGCGGGAGCCCGCGCAGCAGACCTGGCCCTGGTTGAAGAAGATGCCGTTGACGATGCCCTCGACGGCCTGGTCGATCGGGGCGTCGTCGAAGACGATGTTGGCGCCCTTGCCGCCCAGTTCGAGGGTGACCTTCTTGCGGGTGCCCGCGACCGTGCGCGCGATCTCCTTGCCGACGGCGGTCGAACCGGTGAAGGCGACCTTGTTCACGTCGGGGTGGGCGATCAGCGCGGCGCCGGCGCGGCCGTCACCGGTGAGGATGTTGACGACGCCCCTGGGCAGACCCGCCTGGCGGCAGATGTCCGCGAAGAAGAGCGCGGAGAGGGGCGTCGTCTCGGCGGGCTTCAGGACCACCGTGTTGCCGGTCGCCAGTGCCGGGGCGATCTTCCACGCCAGCATCAGGAGCGGGAAGTTCCAGGGGATGACCTGGCCCGCGACGCCCAGCGGCTTCGGGTTCGCGCCGTAGCCGGCGTGGTCGAGCTTGTCGGCCCAGCCCGCGTAGTAGAAGAAGTGCGCGGCGACCAGGGGGAGGTCCGCGTCGCGGGTCTCCCTGATCGGCTTGCCGTTGTCGAGGGTTTCCAGGACGGCGAGCTCGCGGCTGCGTTCCTGGATGATGCGGGCGATGCGGAAGAGGTACTTCGCGCGCTCGGAGCCCGGGAGCGCCGACCACTTCTCGAAGGCCCTGCGGGCGGCCTTCACCGCGCGGTCGACATCCTCCTCGGTGGCCTCGGCGACCTCGGAGAGGACCTCCTCCGTGGAGGGGGAGACGGTCTTGAAGACCTTGCCGCCGGCCGCCTCGGTGAACTCGCCGTCGATGAACAGGCCGTACGACGGGGCGAGGTCGACGACCGAGCGGGACTCGGGCGCCGGTGCGTACTCGAATGCGGATGCCATGGTGATCAGTCCACCGTCACGTAGTCGGGGCCGGAGTAGCGGCCGGTGGCCAGCTTCTGGCGCTGCATCAGCAGGTCGTTCAGAAGCGAGGAGGCGCCGAAGCGGAACCAGTGGTTGTCCAGCCAGTCCTCGCCCGCGGTCTCGTTGACCAGGACCAGGAACTTGACGGCGTCCTTGGTCGTGCGGATGCCGCCGGCCGGCTTCACGCCGACCTGGACGCCGGTCTGGGCGCGGAAGTCGCGGACCGCCTCCAGCATGAGGAGGGTGTTCGCGGGGGTCGCGTTGACGGCGACCTTGCCGGTCGAGGTCTTGATGAAGTCCGCGCCGGCCAGCATGCCGAGCCAGCTGGCGCGGCGGATGTTGTCGTACGTCGAGAGCTCGCCGGTCTCGAAGATGACCTTGAGGCGGGCGTTCGCCCCGCAGGCCTCCTTCACGGCGGTGATCTCGTCGTACACCTTCAAGTAGTTCCCCGCGAGGAACGCCCCGCGGTCGATGACCATGTCGATCTCGTCCGCACCGGCGGCGACGGCCTCGCGGACGTCCGCCAGCTTCACGGTGATCGGGGCGCGGCCGGCCGGGAAGGCGGTGGCGACGGAGGCGACCTTGACGTCGGAACCGGCGACGGCCTCCTTCGCCGTGGCCACCATGTCGGGGTAGACGCAGACCGCGGCCGTGGCGGGCGTGGCGCGGTCGGTCGGGTCGGGGCGGACCGCCTTCGCGCCGAGCGCCCGGACCTTGCCCGGGGTGTCCGCGCCTTCCAGCGTCGTCAGGTCGACCATCGAGATGGCGAGGTCGATGGCGTACGCCTTCGCGGTCGTCTTGATCGAGCGGGTGCCGAGGGAGGCGGCGCGCGCCTCCAGGCCGACCGCGTCGACGCCGGGCAGCCCGTGGAGGAAGCGGCGCAGCGTGCTGCCGGACGCGGTGACGTCGCTGAGAGCGTTTGGTGCAGTGAGGGGCATGGTCACCAGACGAGCATATCTACGCGCGTAGCGGCTGTACAGCCCCGTGGGGGATCCCGCACGGCCTCCACCGCGTACGACGTCCTCCGGGGCGTCGTGCAGAATCGGGACCATGACGTCCCCCGAGCACCAGTCGCCCGACCCGGAGCCCACGAAGCCGACCGGGTCTGCGGCGCCCCAGTACCAGGACCGCATCTACCGCTCACCCGCGGGTCTCGTCGGCGGTGTGCTGATGCTCGCCGTCATCGGATGGCTCGGCGTCGACGCGGTGTTCGCCGGCGAGGGCCGCACCCCGTGGCTGGCCCTCGCCCTGATGCTCCTCCTCGTGCCGCTGATCACCGCCTACACGCTGCGCCCCGCCGTGTACGTGAACGACGACCGGCTGCGCGTCCGCAACCCGTTCCGCGTGATCGTGCTGCCCTGGGGGCAGGTCGGCTCACTGCGGTCCGGTTTCTCCAACGAGGTCTTCACCGAGTCCGGTGCGAAGTACCAGCTGTGGGCCCTTCCGGTCTCGCTGCGGGCCCGTAGCAAGGCGCACCGGCAGGAGGCGCGGGCCGCCGCGCAGGCCGCGCGCAAGGGCGGTGGCGGCCGCGGCGCGGAGGGTGCCGCCGAGGAGGTTCGGCGGCACGAGAGCGACCGGGCGATGGACGAGATGCGTGAGCTGCACGAGCGGCGGCAGGGTGCCGAGGCCGCGCAGGGTGAGGTGACCGTGCGGTGGGCCTACGAGATCGCCGGGCCCGCGGTCGCGGGGGCCTTGCTGCTGGCGGTGTTGCTGGCCGTGGGCTGAGCGGGTGCTGCCGGCCGTGGGCCGAGCGGGTGACGCGGGACGAGCGCGCTCGCCCCGCGTCGGGTTTCCTCAGATGCCTGCCGCCGCGGACAGGTCCTGCTTGATCCTGGCGAGGAGCGCCGTCGCCTTCGTACGGGCCTCGGGGAGGTCGGTCCGCGTGGCGACCGGGACCACCACCTCCAGGTAGCACTTCAGCTTCGGTTCCGTGCCGCTGGGGCGGACGACGACCCTCGCGCCGTCCAGGGTGTAGCGGAGGCCGTCGGTGGGCGGGAGCTTCTCCGTGCCCCGGGTCAGGTCCTCGGCGGTGGTGATCCGCAGGCCGGCCAGCTCCGTGGGCGGCCGGTCGCGCAGGCGGCGCATCGCGGAGGCGATGAGGCCGAGGTCCTGTACGCGGACCGAGAGCTGGTCGGTGGCGTGCAGGCCGTGCTCCACGGCGAGGTCGTCGAGGAGGTCGAGGAGGGTGCGGCCCTCGGCCTTCAGTTCGGAGGCCAGTTCCGTGAGGAGGAGGGCGGCGGTGATGCCGTCCTTGTCGCGTACGCCGTCCGGGTCCACGCAGTAGCCGAGGGCCTCCTCGTAGCCGTAGCGGAGGTTCTCGACCCTGGCGATCCACTTGAAGCCGGTGAGGGTCTCCTCGTGGGGGAGGCCCGCCTTCGCGGCGATGCGGCCGAGGAGGGTCGACGACACGATCGACTCCGCGAACGTGCCGGTCGCTCCGCGGCGGACCAGGTGGGCGGCGAGCAGGGCGCCGACCTCGTCGCCGCGCAGCATGCGCCAGTCCGTGCCGCCCGTGCCGTCCGTGACGTCCTTGACGGCCGCGGCGCAGCGGTCGGCGTCCGGGTCGTTGGCGATGACCAGGTCGGGGTCGGTCTCCCTGGCCTTCGCGAAGGCCAGGTCCATCGCGCCGGGCTCCTCCGGGTTGGGGAACGCGACGGTCGGGAACTCCGGGTCGGGGTCGGCCTGCTCGGTGACGAGGACGGGTTCCGGGAAACCGGCCCGGGCGAAGGCGGCGAGGAGGACGTCCTTGCCGACGCCGTGCATCGCCGTGTAGACGGTGCGGGCGGTGCGGGGGGAGTCCTTGGACAGGACCGCGTCCGTGCGGGCGAGGTAGGCGTCCAGGACGGTGTCGTCGAGGGTCTCCCAGCCTTCGGTGGGGCGGGGGACCGTGGTGAGGGAGGCGACGGCCTCGATCTCGGCGGCGATCTCCGCGTCGGCCGGGGGGACAATCTGGGAGCCGTCGCCGAGGTACACCTTGTAGCCGTTGTCGCGGGGCGGGTTGTGGCTGGCGGTGACCTCCACTCCGGCTACGGCGCCGAGGTGCCTTATGGCGAAGGCGAGGACGGGGGTGGGGAGGGGACGGTCGAGGACGGCCGCCCGGAGGCCTGCGCCGGTCATGACGGCGGCGGTGTCCTCGGCGAAGTCGCGGGACTTGTGGCGGGCGTCGTAGCCGATGACGACGAGGCCGGCTGTGCCGTCCGCCCCGGCGGGGCTGTGCTTCTTGAGGTACGCGGCGAGACCGGCGGCCGCGCGGATGACGACGGAGCGGTTCATGCGCATCGGGCCTGCGCCGAGTTCGCCCCGGAGGCCGGCGGTGCCGAACTGGAGGGTGCCGCTGAAGCGGGCGGCGATTTCGGCGTGGTCGCCGGTGTCGATGAGGCGGGCGAGTTCCTCGCGGGTGTCCGGGTCGGGGTCCTCGGCGAGCCACGCCTGGGCCTGTGCGATGAGGGCGTCGTCTTGCACGGTTCGGTCGACCTCTCTCGTTGGTCGTCGGTCAGGGTTTCATGCCGGCGGCGCCTGCGCGTCCGATGCCTGCGGCGCTGCGTCCGGTCCGGTGGGCGGGTCGGGGGTGGCGCCTGCGGCCGGTCGGGCGGGGCGCCTGCGGCCGGTCGGGCGGGGCGCCTGCGGCCGGTGGGTGGGTCGGGGCCGTGTCGGGGGTGTCCGTCCTCGGACCGGCGCGGATCACGTC
>NZ_JBIRTN010000034.1:0-40341 GCF_044334705.1 Streptomyces sp. NPDC020731 | reverse complement strand
CACTACGCCCGCAAACTGGCCGATGCCGGCGTGCCGGTCCAGCACCTCCCGGTCGAGGGAGCCGTTCACGGCTTCCTCTCGTTCACCGGCTCGGTGCGACTCTCGCGGGACATACTGAACCAGCTCTCGGACGCCGTGGCCACGGCCTTCAACTGACCCCGCTCGTGCGGCATCGCCAGACGCCGGACCCCTGCCGCACGCATGCAGGACAGCGGCCGCCACTGTGCTGACCCTCGCTGTGAAGCGGCCGGTCCACGTAGCCCCGGACCGGCCGCTTCGTCTGCGGAGACGTGTGGCGCGCTCGCCTCGCAATATCGTCCCGCTGGGAGCGCGCCTGCGCTCGCGCCGGCTGTCGCCGGGCACGGTGACTACTCGTCTTCGAAGATCTCTTCGGCCGTGGGGGCCGTGACGGCACGGCGGTGCCAGTGGCGCAGGATCTCCGGGTCGCCACAGCCGGTGATGCGTTCCCGGACCGCGTCGGGGACGTCGATGCCGCGCACGTCCAGGATGTCCAGGACGTCCTCGGCCCCGCGCTGAGCCCGGCCTTCGTCCCGGATTCCCTCGGAGAGGTCCGACTTGTAAAAGGAGAGGTCCACGGCCACCAGTTTCCTCCACAGATCTGCGGCCGGGTGCTTGCCCAGGCCTTGTGCGACGAGTTCGATGATCGGGTCGGCGATGCTCTGCGGTGTGTCCCGCAGAGCGGCCGCCATGGATTTGAGTATGCCCCCGGCGTCCGGATGTGTGGCGTGCGTGATCGCGGCCAGCGTGGCGAGGGCGAGGTCCTTGCGGGCACCGGCCGGGTCGGTGATCACCGGCATGTTGTGCGGTCCCACGACGAGTGGCCGCAAGGTCAGCAGGGGCCACTGGCGGGGACCGAAGTTGACCTCACGTGAGGCCCATTCCGCAGTGGCGCGGTCCTGGCAGACGACCAGCAGCATCGGCTGCAGCCGGTACTTCGTGAGCAGGTACGAGGCGTAGTACGCCCAGCTCGCGGGCTTGTGTGGGTCCTTCCCGCTCTGGGCCTCGACTGCGAGGAGCAGCGGCTCGCCGTCCTCCGCGTCCAGCCGCAGGAGCGTGTCCACGCGGCGTTCGACGGGGCTGGTCTCGGTGAGGTCGTTGGGCAGGACGGTGACCGAGGTGGGCGGGGGGAAGTCGATACCGAGGACCTCGGACACCCCGGAGAAGAGCCCCGGGTACTGCTGGAAGATGCGGTGCATCGCCTCGTGGGGCGAGTTGACCATACGGGTTCCTGTGAGGGTGAGGGGGGAAGGGGCATTGCCTCTGGCACATGCCCGTGCGTTCTGTGTGGAACGTAGGCCTGTCACCAGGTCCGACGCGGCGCAGTGGGTGATGTTCACCTGGACGGGTGAAGGCGGCTGCGAGCCGGTCTCCGGCGGGCGGGGCTTGGTCGGCTCGTCAGGGGGCCGCGGGCGGTGGTTGCCGGAGTGCGAGGCAGCCCTGGCAGTGGTGGGGGTCGGGGCCGCGGTGGGCGTGGTCGCAGGTTTCGCAGTTGCGCAGGGGATGCCGGACGGGTGGGGACTGCTCGGGGGCGCGGTACGGCGGGAGGGGCGGCAGTTTGGCCGTCAGTCGGTGGGCCAGGAAGGCGGCGGGCCGGATCAAGGGCTCCAGGGGCAGGTCTCCGGCCAGGGCCTTGCGTACCGCGGTGGGAGTGAGGTCGCGTTCCAGCCAGGCGGCGACACCGGGGGCGAGGTGTTCGGCGTCGGTGGCGGAGAGCAGCAGGCGGGGGTCCTCGCGGCGGAGGCCGGCGAGGACGTCGGTGGCCTCCTGGAGGAGGTCGGGGGAGGTGTAGGAGGGCTTCGG
Organism: Streptomyces sp. NPDC020731; assembly: GCF_044334705.1. Classification (NCBI taxonomy): domain Bacteria; kingdom Bacillati; phylum Actinomycetota; class Actinomycetes; order Kitasatosporales; family Streptomycetaceae; genus Streptomyces; species Streptomyces sp. NPDC020731. The sequence goes on along the minus strand of NZ_JBIRTN010000034.1, from coordinate 38,520 downwards.
TACGGCGGGGAGGGCGCGACGGCGTGCGGATTCCTGCTGCGGGGCGGTGGCCGCGCGACGGGCTGGGGGTTTGGGCGCCTCGCCCGTTTCGGATGTGGCCTCGCGTCGGCCGGGCTGGTTGCAGGAGACGGTGCGGGTGACGATGCGGCCGGTCGGGGTGCGTTCGCGGATGCGGCGCAGGTAGCCGTGGGTCTCCAGCTCGCGCAGGGCGGCGGCGATCCGGGTCGGGCCCTCGGGGAAGCGGGCGGCCAGGGGCTTGATGCCGATGGGGGCGCCGGTGGGCAGTGACTGGATGTGGCAGGCCAGTCCGATCGCCAGCAGGGAGAGGTCCGGGTGCTGGGTGAGGTGGTTGCCGACCACCGTGAAGCGGGTGGTGTGGCGGGCGTTGTCGTGGGTGACTCCGCCGGGGTGCCGCTTCGCGTGAATGCGGCGGGAGGGGTGGTTTTTCCCGTTGTTACGGGACTCGGCGTGCGGGGGCACGCTAGTGTTTTGGGTGTCCATCGGGAAGGTTCTTTCTTCCTTGGTGGGTAGGCCCTCGCACCGGGACGTCACTCCCGGCGGGGGCCGTTTGCATGTCTGAGGCCGTGTGCCGTGCTGTGTTGTGCTGCGCTGAGCGTAGAGCTGACAATCCGTCACATATCCAGTCCAGTCGGTGATGTTCACTCGCGCGAGTGAGCGTGAGCCGTGGGCGGGAGGGGTGGGGTTTGGTGAGGTTTCTTTCTCTCCCGTGGTCCTTGGGGAAAGACGGCCGACGGCACCGGAACTCGACCGGGTGTGTTCCGGTGCCGGTGTCGTTTTCGCAGGTCAGGATGGCGGTAGATCGATTTCCGCCCATACGGTCTTGCGGGGGACCGGTCCGAGCCGCACGCCCCAGCGATCGGCGAGGGCCTCGACGAGCAGCAGGCCGCGTCCGGACTCGGCGTCGGGGGTGGGCGCGCGGCAGAGCGGGAGGTCGTCACCTCGGGTGTCCGTGACCTCGATGCGGAGGGTCCGGTCGCGGTCCAGGAGGGCGAGGCGGAAGTCGCGTCCGGCGAGCCGGCCGTGGGTGGCCGCGTTCGCGGCGAGTTCGCCGACGAGGTGTTCGGCGGCCTCGGTGGTGGGGTGGGGCAGGTCCCGGTCGCGCATCCAGTCCGTGGCGAGCAGCCGGGCGAGGCGGGCGCCGCGGGGTGTGGGTGACAGGAGCACGCTGAAGTGGTCGGCGGGTGAGAGAAGTTGGGTGGACTTTTCGCTGTTCACCTCATCGAGAGTGGCCGGACGTGCCTACCGTGAACAGTGACAGCCCCGACACGTAGGGTGACTGTCGGGGCTTGTCGGCCGCTGTCCGAACCGTCGGAACCGGCCTGCGGGCAAGGGCGTTACGGCACGGCGGTACGACAGAGGGGTGCGGTATGTCGGTGGACGGCGAGGCGGTACGGCTCCGGACCGAGGCGGACGAGCCGGGGTGGGAGGTGGATCCGGACGACGAGTGGGGCGTGGCCGTTCTCACCACGGTGGGCCGTCAGTTGAGGCTGCGGCGAGAGGCCGTGGGGATGCGGGTCGCCGACTTCGCGGCGGCGGTCAGGTACGGGGACGACCTCGTCTACAAGGTCGAGGGCGGCAAGCGGATTCCCCGACAGGAGTACCTGGACAGGGCCGACGAGGTGCTGGACGCGGGCGGACTCGTCGCGGCGGCCTGGGAGGACGTGAAGAAGGTCCGGTATCCGAAAACGGTTCGGGAGCTGGCCAAGCTGGAGGCCCAGGCGGTAGAGATCGGCATCTACGAGAGCAACGGCATCAACGGACTTCTGCAGGTCCCCGACCACGCACGCGCCCTGTTCGAAGCCATGCAGCCTCCCTACTCCCCGGAGGAGGTGGAGCGGATGGTGGCCGCACGCACGGCTCGTTCGTCGATCTACGAGCGTTCACCCGCGCCCGCGCTCAGCTTCGTCCTGGAAGAGGCGGCTCTGCGCCGCCCGATCGGGGGCACAATGGTGTTGCGTCAGCAGCTCGAACGTCTGTTGGAGGTGGGTCGGCTGCACAACGTCGTTCTTCAGGTGATGCCGTTGAACTGCGAGACGCACTCCGGTATGGACGGCAAGATCGAGCTGCTGAAGTTCTCAGACGGTTCGGCAGTGGGCCGCTCCGATGGTGCGTTCAACGGTCGGCCGACCTCAGAACCCAAACACCTGCGCATCCTTGAGTTGCGGTATGGCACCATCCGGGCTCAGGCCCTCTCGCCACGGGAGTCGCTGGCCTTCATCGAACAACTGCTGGGAGAGACATGATCCGCAAGACCACTGCCGGGGACGCCTCCGGGCTGGCGTGGTTCAAGAGCAGCTACAGCAGCGGCAACGACGGCAACTCCTGCGTCGAGCTTGCTCTCACCCCCGGCACCGTGCACGTCCGCGACTCCAAGAACGTCGAGGGCCCTCGTTTGGCGCTCGCGCCCGGCGCGTGGTCGGACTTCGTGGCGTACACCTCGGAACGCTGACCCGGCAACGACACAGCGCAGAGGCCCGGGAACATGCCGTTTCCGGGCCTCTGGACACACGTCGTACGTCCTACGCGGTCGGCTTCTCCTCGAGACGCGGGAAGAGGACCGCGCCCTTGGTGACCGTCGAGCCGGCGGGCAGGATGCCCCAGGTGGCGGCGTCCTGGACCTTCTGGCCGGCGAGGGCGCCGAGGCCGGCCTCCGCGCCGAGGGAGTCCCAGAGCTTCTGGGAGGTCTCCGGCATGATCGGGTTGAGGAGGACCGCCACCGCGCGCAGGGACTCCGCGGCCGTGTAGAGGATGGTCGCCAGGCGGGCCCTGCCCTCCGGCGAGTCGTCCTTGGCGACCTTCCAGGGCTCCTGCTCGGTGATGTAGCCGTTGACCTGCTTCACGAAGTCGAACACCGCCAGGATGCCGCCCTGGAAGTCCAGCTCCTCGCCGATCTTCCGGTCGGCCTCCGTGACGGCCTTGGCGAGGCCGTCGTGGATCGCCTTCTCCGCGTCACCGTCGGCCGTCGCCGCCGGCAGCTCGCCGCCGAAGTACTTGCCGACCATCGCGGCCACGCGGGACGCCAGGTTGCCGTAGTCGTTCGCCAGCTCGCTGGTGTAGCGGGCGGAGAAGTCCTCCCACGAGAAGCTGCCGTCCTGGCCGAAGGCGATCGCCCGCAGGAAGTACCAGCGGTACGCGTCCACGCCGAAGTGCGAGGTCAGGTCCTGCGGCTTGATGCCGGTCAGGTTGGACTTGCTCATCTTCTCGCCGCCGACCATCAGCCAGCCGTTCGCGGCGACCTTCCCGGGCAGCGGCAGGCCCTGTGCCATCAGCATGGCCGGCCAGATGATCGCGTGGAAGCGGAGGATGTCCTTGCCGACCAGGTGCACGTCGGCCGGGAACGTCGACCCGAACTTCTCCGGGTTCTCGTTGTAGCCGACCGCCGTGGCGTAGTTCAGCAGCGCGTCGACCCACACGTAGATCACGTGCTTGTCGTCCCACGGGACCGGCACGCCCCAGTCGAACGTCGAACGGGAGATGGAGAGGTCCTGCAGGCCCTGGCGGACGAAGTTCACGACCTCGTTGCGCGCCGACTCCGGCTGGATGAAGCCCGGGTTGGCCTCGTAGTGCGCGAGGAGCTTCTCGCCGTACTCGCTGAGCTTGAAGAAGTAGTTCTCCTCGCTGAGGATCTCCACCGGCTTCTTGTGGATCGGGCACAGCTTCTGGCCCGCGTACTCGCCCTCGCCGTCGAGCAGCTCGCCGGGGAGCTTGTACTCCTCGCAGCCCACGCAGTACGGGCCCTCGTAGCCGCCCTTGTAGATCTCGCCCTTGTCGTACAGGTCCTGCACGAACTCCTGGACGCGGTCGGTGTGCCGCTTCTGCGTGGTGCGGATGAAATCGTCGTTCGCGATGTCGAGGTGCTCCCAGAGGGGCTCCCAGGACTCCGTGACGAGCTTGTCGGCCCAGGTCTGCGGGGTGACCCCGTTCGCCTCGGCCGTGCGCATGATCTTCTGACCGTGCTCGTCCGTGCCGGTGAGGTACCACACCTTCTCGCCGCGCTGGCGGTGCCAGCGGGTGAGCACGTCGCCTGCGACGGTCGTATAGGCGTGGCCCAGGTGAGGAGCGTCGTTGACGTAGTAGATGGGGGTCGAGACGTAGTACGCCTTCGCCCCCTGCTTCTCGGATCCAGTGGCCGCCATGGTCGAAATCCTACTGGCCCCGGGCAGGCCGGCTCACACGCGTTTCGGGGGGCGGACGGGAATCCCGTCCGCCCCCCGAAGGAGAAGCGAGGAGGCGGCTACGGGCGCCAGGCCGCCAGGACACCCTCGTAGAGCTCCTCGTCGGTGAGCTCGCGGGGGGTGGGGCCCGCGTGGAAGAAGGAGGTGTTGCCCGTCTTCAGCTTGCGGAGGTAGTCGAACGCCTTGTTGTCGTGCTCACCGAAGGCGACGAAGGAGAAGAAGACGCCGGGGTGGTTCTTCGCCGATTCGGTGAGGGACTGGGTGGCGGGGGTCTTGGCGTCCGGCGCGCCGTCCGTCTGGAAGATCACCAGGGCGGGGGTGCCGGCTGCTTCGCCGGCGTGCCGTGCGAGGACGGCCTCGACGGCCGCGTGGTAGCTGGTACGGCCCATGCGGCCGAGGCCGGCGTGCAGCTCGTCGATCTTGTTCTCGTGGTCGGTGAGGGTCAGTTCGCCGGTGCCGTCCACCTCCGTGGAGAAGAAGGTGACGTGGAGGGTGGCCTCGGTGTCTACGTGGGCGGCGAGGGCGAGGGCCTGCTCGGCGAGGGCCTGGGCGGAGCCGTCCTTGTAGTACGGGCGCATGCTCGCGGAGCGGTCGAGGACGAGGTAGACCTTGGCGCGGGTGCCGGTGAGGTCGTGTTTCTCGAGGGTGGCGCCGGCTGCCTTGTGGGCGGTGGTGAGGGTGGTGTCGCGGAGCTTTGTGGCGGGCGTGGCGGGTTTGGCCGCGGTGGGCTGGGGGGCGGGTTGTTCGGCCTCGGCTTCGCCTTCGGCCGGGGATTCGTTCCCACCCGCACCACCCGTGCTGCTTTCGTCGTCGGGTGCGGGTGGCCCCTGTGGGGCGTCCTCGCCATCGGCGGCCTCGGCCTCCGGCTGGGCCTCGGCCTTCGGCTGGGCCTCGGCCTTCGGCTGGGCCTCGGCCTTGGCTTCGGGCTCAGCCTTGGCCTTCGGCTCGGCCTCGGGCTCGGCTTCGGGCTCAGCCTTGGCCTTCGGCTCGGCCTTCGGCTCGGCCTTCGGCTCGGCCTTCGGCTCGGCCTTCGGCTCGGCCTCGGGCTCAGTCTCGGCCTCCGGCTCAGCCTTCGGCTCGGCCTCGGCCTCGGCCTCGGGCTCAGTCTCGGCCTTGGCCTCCGGCTCCGGCTCCGGCTCCGGCTCCGGCTCCGGCTCCGGCTCCGGCTCAGTCTCAGCCTTCGGCTCGGCCTTTGCCTCCGGCTGGGCCTCAACCTCAGCCTTCGGTTCCGGCTTGGTGTCAGCCTCGGCCTTTGCCTCCGGCTGGGCCTCAACCTCAGCCTTCGGTTCCGGCTTGGTGTCAGCCTCGGGCTTTTCCGTCGGCTGGGTCTCCGGCTCGGCCTCGGGCTCGGGCTCGGCCTCGGCGGCAGCCTCGGCCTCGGGCTTCACCTCGGGCTCGGCCGCTGCCTCCGGCTGGGCGTCCGGTTCGGGCTTGGGGGTCCGGGGTGCCTCGGGGGTCCGGGTGGGGGTCGGGTCCGGGGGTGAGAGGGCTTCCGAGCGGGTGGTGACCTTGTCGAAGGCTTCGGAGACCAGGTCGTGTTCCCCGCGGGGTTCCGGGACGGAGACCGTGGGGGACGGTGGGGTGGGCTCGGAGGAGGGGGAGGGGACCTTCGGGGCGGGCGACGTCGTGGACGTACTCGCCGTCTCGGCGGCGTCCACCGCACCCCCCGCTTCGGCGGGCGTCGCTTTGCGTGACCGGCCGAACGCGTTCCGCAGGAGAGTGAGAATGCCCATGTGCGCAACCCTTCGCGTGAGTTGATGCCCGTCAATCCCTGGCCAGGACGGACACGTAAGGTTAGCGGCCCGTAAGGGCGATCTTGGGCAGGGTTGGGTTTGCGGAATCGTATATGTCAAGGGCGCGATTCGGCCCGGTACGACTTCCCAGATGCTTCCGCAGGTTCACTCACCGTTCATCCCGGCGCCCGGCCACCGCACGCATGTACTCCTACGGTCACGCTGAGACCACGGGCACCCAAGGAGAGAAAACGTGCGAAAGCCGCTGCCGCTGATCGGAACGCCGTCCGGTTCCCACCCCGGCGGCCGGTCCGCCATGACCTGCCGTTTCCGGTGTGGTGACGCCTGCTTCCACGAGGTGCCCAACACCAGCTCCAACGCGTACGTCGGTGACGTCATCGCCGGCGCCCTCAGCCGCCGCTCCATGATGCGCGCCGCCGCCGTCGTGACCGTCGCCGCGGCCGGCGCCGGAGCGGTCGGCGTCGCCGCGCCCGAGGCACAGGCGGCGCCTGCCGCGAAAAGCCGCGGCCACAAACCCCAGGGCGCCCGTGGCCTGCGGTTCACGCCCGTCGCGCCGAACACCCACGACGCCGTGACCGTGCCGGAGGGCTACCGGCAGAACGTCGTCATCCGCTGGGGCGAGCCCATCCTGCGCGGCGCGCCCGCCTTCGACCCGGAGAAGCAGAGCGCCGAGGCGCAGGCCGGGCAGTTCGGCTACAACTGTGACTTCCTCTCGCTGCTGCCCCTCAAGGGCGAGCACGGCCGTCAGCTCCTCGTCGCCAACCACGAGTACACCGACGAGATCCTGATGTTCCGGGACTACGACGCCGACAACCCCACCCGCGAGCAGGTGGAGATCGCCTGGGCCGCGCACGGGCTCGGCGTGGTCGCGGTGGAGGAGGACCGCAGGAGCGGCAAGCTGACGGCCGTCGGCCGGCACCGGCTCAACCGGCGGCTCACCGCCACCTCCGAGTTCCGGCTCACCGGCCCCGTCGCCGGGTCCGACCTGGTGAAGACCTCCGCCGACCCGCGCGGCACCAAGGTGCTCGGCACCCTCAACAACTGCTCCGGCGGCACCACCCCCTGGGGCACGACCCTGCACGGTGAGGAGAACTTCAACCAGTACTTCGCCCACGGCAGCAGCGCGACCGACAAGCGGTACGGCATCGGCACCGGCGCCACCGAGCGCAAGTGGGAGCGGTTCGACAAGCGGTTCGACCTCGCCCAGGAGCCGAACGAGGCGCACCGGTTCGGCTACGTCGTCGAACTCGACCCGTACGACCCCGACTCCACGCCCCGCAAGCACACCGCGCTCGGCCGGTTCAAGCACGAGGCCGCGACCGTGCGGCTGACGCACGACGGGCGTCCGGTCGTCTACACCGGTGACGACGAGCGGTTCGACTACTTCTACAAGTTCGTCGGCAGCAAGCGGATGCGGCACGGCAACAGCCGCTCCGCCCGCGAGCACAACCTCTCGCTGCTCGACGAGGGCACGCTGTACGTCGCCAGGCTCACCGGTGACTCGCCCGCCATCGAGATCGACGGCACGGGCAGGCTCCCGAAGGACGGCGAGTTCGACGGCAGCGGCCAGTGGATCCCGCTGGCCACCGCCACCGCCGACGGCGCCGTCTCGCACGTCGAGGGCATGACAGCCGAGGAGGTCTTCGTCTTCACGCGCCTCGCCGGCGACAAGGTGGGCGCCACCAAGATGGACCGGCCCGAGGACATCGAGCCCAACCCGGTCACCGGCAAGGTGTACGTCGCCCTCACCAACAACTCCAACCGCGGCGTCGGCTCCAACCCCAAGGCCGACGAGGCCAACCCGCGCCACGCCAACAAGCACGGCCACGTCCTGGAGCTGACCGAGCGCTGGAACCGGCCGGAGAGCACCCGCTTCGCCTGGTCGCTGTTCCTGGTCGCGGGCGACCCGGAGGACCCGGCGACGTACTTCGCCGGGTTCCCGAAGGACTCCGTCAGCCCGATCTCCTGCCCGGACAACGTCGCCTTCGACGACCACGGCAACCTGTGGATCTCCACCGACGGCAGCGCCCTCGGCTCCCACGACGGTCTCTTCGGCGTGGCCACGCGAGGGGACCGGCGCGGTGAGCTGAAGCAGTTCCTCACCGTGCCCAACGGTGCGGAGACCTGCGGTCCGGTCATCCAGGACCGGCGGGTGCTCGTCGCCGTGCAGCACCCGGGCGAGGTGGACGGGGCGACGGTGGACCGGCCGGCCAGCACCTGGCCCGACGGGCCCGGCACGTACGTCCGCCCGGCCGTGGTCGCGGTGTGGCGCGCGGACGGCCGGGACATCGGCGTCTGACCCCAGCGGTCCGGGGGTGGCCGGCTCAGGGACCGGGAACCAGGTCCTGATCCAGCCACTCCCGGTACGCCGGTGCCTGCCGCGCCACCTCCCGGTACGCCTCGGCCAGATCGGGATAGACGCCCTCCAGCTCCGTCTCCGTACGCGCCGCCAGCAGCAGCCGTACGCCGAGCGGGTCGCCGTGCAGCCGTCGCACCGCCGTCTCGGGGCGGGAGGGCGAGGTCGGCTGGCACACGGTGACGACCTCACCGATGGCGACCAGGGACGCGGCCGTGTGGTAGTCGCCGTGCAGCACGCGCGGGCTGATCCCGGCGGCGCGCAGGACCCGGCGTACGGCGTCCCACTCGCCGTCGACCGCCGGGTCGATCATCCAGCGGTCGCCGGCCAGGTCGGACAGGTGGACGACCGGGTGCGCGGCGGCCGGATGGTCGGCCGGCAGCGAGACGCACTGCGGCTCGCGCTCGACGAGGACCCGGATGCGCAGGCCCTCGGGGACACGCAGCGGGCAGCCCTCGACCTCGTGCACGAAGGCCACGTCGAGCTGCCCGTCGGCGACCATGCGCAGCAGCGCGTTGGCGGAGACGTCCATGTGCAGGGTGGGCTCCTGCCAGTGCCGGCGCAGTCGGCGCAGCCAGCCGGCCAGGGCCCGGCTGGCGGTGGAGCCGATGCGCAGCTGCCGGCCGCCGACGGCGGCGGCGCGGGCCTCGGTGACCAGGGAGCGCAGCTCGGTCACCAGCGGACGGGCGCGGCTGAGCACCAGCCGGCCCAGTGGGGTGGGACGGCAGCCGGTGCGCGCGCGGACGAACAGGGCACCGCCCAGCTCCTGTTCGATGCGCCGCAGCTGCGTGCTCAACGAGGGCTGGGCCACGCCGAGTTGGCGTGCGGCTCGGTGCAGACTGCCGGTGTCGGCGATCGCGCACAGCGCCCTGAGGTGCCTGACCTCAAGCTCCATGCCCTGGGAGGGTAAGGCGGAAGTTCAGGTTTCACCAGACACACAAACCCCGTCCGTTCAGGCGGAGTCGGGCGTGTGCGGCCGGGTGGCCGGAGTCGGGCGATAGCACGGTCCTATCACCGGTTGCCATCATCACAGCCGCCGCATGGGCGCGGACACTCCTCGGTGACATGTGACTCAACCCCCACCTCAAGGAGTCATCGATGCGCATGCGCATGCCCATGTCCGTACTCACCGCCGCCGGCCTGAGCCTCGCGGCCCTCGGCCTCGGCACGGCCCCGGCGACTGCCGCCCCCGCCCCTGTGGACGCGGCTTCGTACGCCGCCTCGTACGCCGCGTACGACGGTTCGCCGGAGGAAGCGGCGGCCAACAGGGCCTTCTTCGAGGCCGTACTGAAGTCGGCGGCCGAGAAGCGGGCCGCGAACCCGACGAGCGCGGCCGCCGTCACCGTCGTCTACAACGCCTCCCGGGCGCCGTCGTTCGCCACGCAGATAGCCCGCAGCACGCAGATCTGGAACGGCTCGGTGTCCAACGTCAGACTTCAGGCCGGTACGTCGGGTGCCGACTTCTCGTACTACGAGGGCAACGACTCGCGCGGCTCGTACGCGTCCACCGACGGGCACGGGCGGGGCTACGTCTTCCTCGACTACCGGCAGAACCAGACGTACAACTCGACGCGGGTGACCGCGCACGAGACCGGGCACGTGCTCGGGCTGCCGGACCACTATTCGGGGCCGTGCAGTGAGCTGATGTCCGGGGGCGGTCCCGGGACGTCCTGCACCAACGCCTACCCCAACTCGGCGGAGCGGTCGCGGGTGAACCAGTTGTGGGCGAACGGGTTCGCCGCGGCGTTGGACAAGGCGGAGAAGGCGCTGCAGAAGTCCTCGCGGTAGCCGGTAGCCGGTAGCCGCACGGTGTGGTGGCGGCCGGGGGGTGTGTCGGCTCGCGGCGCTTGCCGGTTCCGCTGCGCCCACCCGTGCCGCCCTGGGGGTGCCTCCCAGGCCCTTGAGGCACTGGGGGAGGCACGACTGCCCGCAGTCACGAGGCGTGCAGTGTCAGGTCGACGACCAGGGCGCGGTGGTCGGTGTCGGTGAGGTCGAGGAAGCGGGCCCGGTGTGCGGCGAAGTCGTCGGAGACCAGGACGTGGTCGATCTGGGTGCCGAAGGCCGGGGTGGTGCGGGACGGCCAGGTCGGGGTCCGGTCGGCGCCGTCCAGGCGGGCCGCGTCGCGCAGGCCGGTGTCGAGGATGCGGCGGAAGGCCGCGTGGTCCTGGGAGGCGTTGAAGTCCCCGGCGAGCACGGTCGGGGTGTTCCGGCCGGCGGCGGCCGCGTCCCGCAGCCGGCCGAGCTCCCGCTGCCACAGTTCCACCTGGCCGGGCACCGGCGGCACGGGGTGCGCGAGCTGGAGCCGTACGGCGTGCCCGTCGACGTCGGCGACGGCGCCGGGCATGCCCATGGTGCCGGGGACGCCGCCGGTGGCCCCGAGCGGGAAGCGGCTGAGGACGACGGACCCCTCGGAGCCGCCGCCCTCCACGGCCCGCCGGTGCGGATAGACGTCCGCGAGCTCCCGCTCCAGGGCCGCGTCGCAGGTGTACTCGCACTCCTGGACGAACACGACGTCCGGTTCCTCACGGCGTACGGCGTCGATCAGCGCGCCGGTGGCCTGCCCGAACTCCACGTTCGAGGTCAGCACCCGCAGCTCGGCGACGGGTGGACCCGTGGGATCGCCGGTCTTCCCGTACGGCTCGATGAACCAGGCCAGCAGACCCAGCAGGGCCACGCCCCACACCGCGCCGGTCCACCACCGGGCGGACAGGGTGAACAGCAGCCCGGCGGCCGTGGGCACGAGCAGCCAGGGCAGGAAGGCGAGGAGCTGGGGCACGGGGGTGATGCCGTCGGTGTCGGCGGTCCGGCAGCCGACGACCACGCTCACCCCGGCGAACAGCAGTCCCGCGCACCAGGTGCCGAGCCGCCGCCGTCCCCCCGTCCGCCCGGCTCCGGTGACCGACGGGTCGGCAGTCGCAGTGTCCAACGTCCCGGCCTTCCGCTCGCGGGTGGGGATGCCCGAATCCTCCCTCAAGGACGTGGCGGAACGACGCCCGGTTGCCGGAGGACGCCACCCCGGGGGCGTCAGGTCCGGGCCCTGGCCGAGGGCCGGGACGGGACGGGTGCGGGAACCGGGGGTTCGCGGCGGGGGCCGAGGCGGCCGGTCAGCCAGGAGACCAGGGCCACCGTCAGGCCCAGGGCGAGGAGGAGCCAGGACGCCGTGCGCAGGGTGGCGGTGAGGGCGTCGTAGACCGCGGCCGCCGCCGGGCGGTGGACACGGTCGGGCAGGTCGGCCAGGGTCAGCCGGCGGCCGACGGCGATCGCGAGGGCGAGCAGGGCGCCGCCCAGGGCCGTGCCCAGGCCGGTAGCGGTGAGCGCGCGCCGGCGGCAGGCGGCGACGGCGATCCCGGTGACGGCGAGGACGACGGTCGCGAGCGGCAGCCAGAAGGCGGCGGCGTCCAGCACGTGGTACCCCTTCCGGAGTCCGGCCACCTCCCCGGCCGGCACCACCGCGACCTCGGTGTGCTCGACGGGGATGCGGTGGGCGAAGGGCATGTGGTCGGCGGCGAGCTGTGCTCGTACCCGCGCGGTGACGGGCGCGAGGTCGACGGTGACCGGGCCGGGGGTGGTCGCGTCGTCGCGCAGGGCGTGCAGGACGGCGTCGTGGACGGCTCTGTTTCCTGCCTCCCACGCCGTGCGGAACGCCTCGGTGCGGGTGAAGGAGCGGATCGCGTCGCGTACGAAGGGTCCGAGGGGGGCGCCGGCCGTCTCCGTGTCCAGCTCTCGTACGACCTCGTCCCCCACCGCGTCGGCGACGGCGTCGCGGATGTCGGGGTCGGCGGCGAGCGGCGCGACGGTGTCGACGTAGCGCCCGGTGTCGGCCAGGCCGAAGGCCGCCCAGGCGGCCAGGGCGCCGCAGGGGGCGAGCAGGCAGGCGAGGGCGACGAGGGCTGCCGACAGGGCGTTGCGGAGACGGGTGCTGTGGGGGGCCACACCCTCAGTCAAGGGGGCGTGGGCGGGGGGCGCGAATGTTGGCGGCCCGAACGGGCGGTTGTGCGGGGCCCGCGTTGGAGTGGGCCGGGGGTGTTCGCGCTGCCCGGCGCCGGCGGGGTGCCTCCCCCGGAGGGGGTACCCCCAGCCCACCCGTGCCGTCCTGCGGCACGACTGCCCGCGGGGAGCGGGGAGCGGGCCTCACCTCACCCGGTGGCCCGTTGCGTCCTCGCGGGTGTAGAAGCGGTAGAACATCGTCAGGAACACTCCCGCCGCGACCAGCAGGCCCAGGATCGTGGAGCGCAGGACGCCGGGGCTGGGGGCCTGCATGACCAGGAAGCCGAGTGCGCTGCCGCTGAGGGCGGCCCAGAGCACCGCGTGCAGTTCGCGCCGCACCTTCGGGGCCAGGGCGAGGAGCGTCATGAACAACAGGGAGAACACGAGGCCGGCGAAGAAGCCGTACAGGAAGTTCTCCACGGTGATCGGCCCGCCGTACCGCCGGTTGGCCGCCACCCAGTAGCCGTACACGACTCCGAGCAGGACGGGTACGACGACCTTCGCCGCCTGGTGGGTGCGCGCGCTGAAGACGTCGGTCGTGCCGGCCCGCTCGATCGTTCCCCGGGACCGGGGTGCCGCGTGCGTCATGGGAGCACTCCTCTCTCCTCGCCCCCGCCCCACCAATGCACACCTCCCCGGGCCCGTCGGCAAGTGGAGACCGGATGCGGGCCGCACGGCGCCGTGTTTCGCTGGGGCCGTGAGTCCGGGCAGCGGGGGACACGACCTGCACGACCGGTACCCCCCGGCCGGCCGGCGCGACGTCGTGCACCGGCACGAGATGCTGCGGCTGAGGGGCCGCAGCATCACCTGGGTGCCGCCGTTGCTGCTGCTCACGGCCATCGCGGTGGCCGACTACAACACCACCGGCGAGTTCCGGATCATCTCCTGGATCGTGCTGGTGCCGGGCATCGCCGCCGCGATCTGCGGGGTGTGGGGCACGGCCCTGTTCGCCGTGCTCTCCATCGGCGCCTACACCCTCGTGGACAACGCCTGGCCGCACCAGTTCCAGGCGGGACTGCCCGACTTCATCCTCGTCACCACCGGCGGCGTCCTCGCCACCCTGGCCTGCGCGGTGCGGGTGCGCGGTGAGCGCCGCGCGCTGCACATGCGGGACGTCACCGATACCGTACGGCGCACCGTGCTGCGCCCCCTGCCGCCGCGCTGGGGCGGCCTGGAGCACGCCGGGGTGTACCTCACCGCGGACGCCGAGGCCCGCGTCGGCGGCGACTTCTACGACATCCAGCCGGGCCCGTACGGCACCCGGGTGTTCGTCGGTGACGTCCAGGGCAAGGGGCTGGGCGCGGTGGAGACGGCGTCGGTGCTGCTCGGGGCGTTCCGCGAGGCCGGTTACCACGAGGCGGAGCTGACGGCGGTCGCCGACCGGCTGGAGGAGCGGATGCTGCGGCACCGCGAGTACACCACGGCGCTCGGCCGGGGCGACGGCGACCGCTTCGCCACCGCCGTGCTGCTCGGTTTCCCGGCGGACCGCCCCGATGTCGTGGACGCCGTCGTGTTCGGGCACGAACCCCCGCTGGCGGTCGGTCCCGACGGCGTACGGTCCCTGCCGGCCGGCGGAGGTCTCCCGCTCGGCTGCCGCGACCTCGCCCCGGGCAAGCCGCCGGTGTGCCGGGTGCCGGTCGCCGCCGACGAGACGCTGCTGCTGGTCACCGACGGTGTGACCGAGGCCCGGGACGGCGCCGGCGACTTCTACCGGCTCGCCGACGACCTGGCCCGGGCGGTGGCGGCGGACCCGCGGATCGCCGCACCGGGCCGGCTGGTCGCCGTCGTACGGGACGGGACGCTGCGGCACAGCCGGGGGCACCTGGTCGACGACACCACCGCCTTCGCGGTACGACGGATCAGTGCGCCCCGTGCGCTCCGTGTGCCCCGCGAGCCGGGGGGCGAAGGCCCCGAAGGGGGACGTTCACCCTACTGACATCACCCTTCGCAGCCGCAGCGGTTACCGTGCTGCCGTAGGTGATCGACAGGGGAGGGGACCATGCCCGGAACCGTGCTGCTGCTGGCGGCCTCGCCGCTGGGCCGCGGGCGGCTGGTGGACGCGGCATCCGTGCTTCCGGTCCTCGCGGCCGTGCCGCCCGCCGTGCTGTCCGGCGCGGACACCGCGAACGTCGTCGAACTCGCCGACCCGCTGGAACCGCAGGCCGTGCTGACCCGGCTGCGCGCCGCCGCCGCGGCGCCCGGACCGCTGACCGTGTACGTCGCCGGCCAGCTCCAGCTCGACCGCCGCCAGCGGCTGCCGCATCTGGCGCTGGCCCGGACGACCGCGTCCACCGTGCGGTACACCGGGCTGCCGTGGCACTGGTTCCGGGAGGAACTGCGGCTGCGTCCGGCGGGGGCGACGACGCTGTTCCTCGATCTGCACGCCGACCCGGAGACCTGGCAGGCGCTGAGCGCGGCGCGGCCGCCGGGCCCGTCCCCGCTCGACTGCGGTCCCGACAACGCCGTCTACGGTCGTGTCGCGCCCCCGCCGCCGTCCCGTCGCGGGGTCACGGCACCGGCGTACATGAAGGCGGTCGCGACGATCCTGCGCAGCGGACGGCGTCCGCCGGACGAGGAGCTGCACCAGCAGGCGCTGACGCGGATCGCGCCGGAGAGCGCGGGCACCGATCTGCTGCTGGCGCGGCGCGGGCCGGTGCCGGGCGATCCGCACGCGGCCGTCACCGCCGCCGTGCGCTCCGGCCGGCACGCGGACGCCGACGCGCTCGCCGCGCGGCTGGAGCAGGCGGCCCATCTGGCGCACGGGCCGGCCTCCGAGGAGGCGCTGCACTGGGCGGAGGTCCGGGCGGACCTGGCGATGCTGGCCGGGGACGCGGCGCGCAGCTGCCGTACCTGGCTGGCCGTCGCGAGCGCCCGGCTGACCGCCGGGCAGCCGGCGGACGCGCCCGCCGTCGAGACGGCCGTGGACCGGGCGCACCACCAGTGGGGCCGGATCGGCGACCCGGCCCGGGCCCGCGAACTCGGTGCGGTCCTCGCGGAGTTGCGCGGTCTGGTGCCGGGGCGGCGCGAGGGGGCCCTGGACCATGTGCGCCGGCAGCTGCGGCAGCTGCAGACGCAGAACTGAGCTCCGGCCCGGCCCGTGAGGCCCTGCCCGCCCGACGGGCCGGGGAACCGTGCCCGCGACGGTCCTCGTCATCCGCGTACCTGTGCGTTGGGGGCGTGCCCCCAACGCACCGCACCGCCCCTACCGGACCGCCGCTTCCACCGGTGTCGTGGGCTGTCGGTGCGGCTCGGGGTCGGCGGCCTTGGCCGGGCCCGCGTTGGCCGCCAGGACCAGCGCCGCGACCGCGGCGACGGCCGCGGCGAAGCCACGGGCGTAACGCTCGGTGGGGCGTGTGGGTTCCAGCACGGCGACCTCGCAACAGCAACGGGTTAAGCATGTTTAATTCGCGGTTTAACCTAGGGGCTGTCGAGCACGAACGGCAAGAGGCACTGGGGAGTTGGCGTGGGGGAGCGGGACGAGCCGGCGACCATCGGGCGGCGGGTGCAGCAGTTGCGGGTGGGGTGCGGGCTGACCCAGAAACAGCTGGCGGAGCCGGTGTACACGCCCGCGTACATCTCCACGCTGGAGGCGGGACGGGTGCGCCCCTCCGACGACGCGTTACGGCATCTCGCCGACCGTCTCGGAGTCACGTTCGACGAACTGGCCACCGGACGTTCCGCCCGGCTCGTGACCGAGCTGCACCTGCGGCTGACCGAGGCGCAGCGCACGCTCGCCGTCGGTGAGACGGAGGCCGCGGTGGAGCAGTACGCCGGGCTGCTCGCCGAGGCGGAGGCGCACGGCCTGGCCGAGGAGCAGGCCGCCGCGCTGCTCGGGCTCGGGGAGTGCGCGCTGGAGACCGGCGAGCTGGCCGGGGGCCGCCGGCACTTCGAACGGGCCGAGGCCCGGCTCGCCGAGGCGCCGCTGCCCGCACGGGTGCCGGCGCTGCGCGGGCGGGCCGTCGCGCACTACCTCGCGGGAGAGCTGCGGTACGCGGTCTACCTCCTCGAGACCACGATCGACGAGCTGAACCGGGGCGGCCTGCACGACCCGGACGCGCTGCTGCTGCTCTACGCCAGCGCGATCGGCCCGTACATGGACATGGGCGCGCACGCGCGGGCCGCGCAGGCGGCGGAGTTCGCGCTGGCGCTCGCGCCGCAGTCCGGCGACCCGGCGCTGGTGGCGCGCATGCACCGGTCGGTGGCCCGCACCCTGCTCGCCGAGGGCCGCCTCGCCGAGGCGGACGCCTCGCTGGCCAAGGCGGCGGAGCTGTACCGCGGGCTGCAGCTCCGTACCGAGCTGGCCAACTGCCACTGGATGCGCGGCTACGTGTACGCGCAGAACGGCGAACTGGAGCGCGCCGAGAAGGAGATGCGCGAGGCGCTGGAGATGCTGTCGGCCAAGCGGGCGTCCCTCTACAGCAGCCAGGTGACCGTCGAGCTGGCCGACGTACTGCGCCGGCGCGGCAGCTCCCAGGAGGCGGCGGCCCTGCTGGAGGACGTGCTCGGCGGGCTCTCCCCCGAGCGGGGCGCGGTGCACGCGGCGGCGGCGCACCGGCTGCTCGGCATCATCGCCGAGGACGCCCGCGACGCCGAGCGGGCCGAGGAGCACTACGTTCGCGCGATGAGCCTGCTGGAACGCGCGGGCGCGGCCGGCGACCTGGCCGACCTGTGCCGCCTCCTCGGTGACCTGCTGCGCCGCACCGGCCGCGTCGAGGCGGCCTTGGACGCCTACCGCACCGGCCTGGGCCACCGCACGGCCCCGGGCACCACGACCCTGGGGCCGGCCCCGGCACAACCCCCGCTCTGACCGTTTCGGTGTGGGGCGGGCCGGGTAGTCGGGGGCTCACTTCCGGGGTGGACGGCCGAAGGAGGCGGTGGGCGTGCGGCCCAGGGACGGCCCCGAGGGCGAACCGGGCCGGGAGGACGAACAGGTGATCGGCGTGATCGCCGCGGAGCTGCGGGACGCCGAGCCGGCCGACGTGCCGGGACGGCTGTGCGCGGTGGCCGTCGCGCTGCTGCCGGTGGACGGGGCGAGCGTGTCGCTGCGCGGCGACGGCATGCCCGTACAACTCGGTGCCTCCGGTCCGCAGGCCGCGCGTCTCGCCCAGCTCCAGGCCACCCTGGGCGACGGCCCCTGCCGCCATGTCCTGGAGGCCGGCACGCCGGTCCTCGCCCGCGACCTCGCCGCCGCCGGCTGCGCCGACCGCTGGCCCGTCTTCGCCCAGCAGGCGCTCGGCGCCGGCGTCCGCGCCGTGTACGCGCTCCCCCTCGGCAGCGGCGCCGTCTGTGTCGGCACCCTCGACCTCTACCGTGACACCCCCGGCGGACTCACCGACGGCCAGCTGCGGGTGGCCCGGCTCGTCGCCGGCGTCATGACGGTGGCGCTGATGGATCTGCCGTACGGCCTCCTGGACGGCGACGAACCCTGGCTCAGCGGGCTGGCCGCCGACCACGACCGTGTCCACCAGGCCGTCGGCATGATCATGGCCCAGCTGGGCGTCGGCGCCGACGAGGCCCTGGCCCGCCTGCGCGCCGACGCCTTCGCCCACGACCGCACGGCCCTGGAGGTCGCCCTGGACGTGGTCTCCCACCGCCGGCGCTTCGACACGCCCTGACCGCGCGGTCTCCTGCCCTTGACGGCCATGGACACAGCCATCCTCCTCCTCGCCCGCGTCGTGATCCTCGGCGGCATGACGATCCGGAGCCACCTCTCCCGCGCCGACCGCCGCGCCGCCCGCATCGAGCGCGAACTCGACGTGGTGATGCGGCACCTGGACCTCGGTGAGGAGGTGCCGGGAGCGGACGAGATCCTCGCCCCGGCCCGCCGGGAGGAAGAGGATCCGGGCGATCAGGCTGTACCGCGGGACCACGGGCGCGGACCCGGTCGAGGCCGGACAGGCCGTGGGCCGCCCGAGTCGATCCTGCGCTTCCCGGCGCTCCCCCGCCTCAGACCCGTACCCGCGCCTGCCGGCCGACGTCCGTCAGGCGGTCCGCGCCGAGTTGGGTCATCGCCTGGGTGACCTCGGGGAGGACCGGTCCGAGGCCGCCGTTGGTGAGGGTGATCGTGTCCTCGCCGACGCGGACCGCCGCGAGGTTCACGGTGAGATACGTCGGGACTCCGTCGGACGCCTTCCCGGTCATCGTCAGCCGCAGTCCCGCCCGCGCGTCGCCGGCCTCCGGGAGCGGGAGTTCCGCCACCTCGACGAGCTGGGCGCCGGCCCGGGTGGTCGTCGCCTCGAACCGCTCGCACCTCTCCGGCAGCGCCTCCATCCAGGCCAGGACGCGGTCCACGTCGGCGGGCGGGTGCGCGGCGACCTGGTAGTGCAGCTGGGAGTCGTTGTAGGCGTCGTCGAGCGCGGCGGTGGCGCTCGGTCCGGACGGCGGGCCGAACAGTTCCTCCGTGTAGAGGGCGTCGAGCAGCCGGTGGCAGTCGGCGTTCTCCGTCTTCGCCTTGAGCATCCCGTCCCGCCAGGTCGCCGCGCCCCGGCTCGTCATCCACGGCTCCCCCAGGTCCGTCTCCGTGATCAGCGCCGCCCGCAGCTGTTCCTCGCTCAGCGCGGGCGGGCCGGGCGGGGGCTGCTCGGCGGCGGGCGAGGCGGAGGATGTGGTCGGGGGATCGGACACGCCCGCGGGCAGCGCGCGAGGCACCTCCCGGTCGCCGGCCACGCAGGCCGCCGCGGTCAGCAGGGCCGTCACCGACAGCGCGGAGGCGAGGAGGGCGCGGGTGGCGGCCGGGGCATGGGTCATCGGGTGCCTCCTGGGGGAACCGGGCCGTCCAGGAGCGGACGTGTTCCCACGGCACCACCCCGCCGGTCGCCCCACCAGCGCGGCGCGCCGTCCGGGTGAGCCACCCGCACCGGGGAACGTGCCCGGCCCGCGCAGGTGCCGGCGGCCGTTGCGCAGCGGTCCCCGCAGGACCGCGCACGACCGTGACCACGACGCGGAACGCCTTGTGGAGCGCGGGCGGGAAACGCGGGCGGGACCAGGACGAAAGTCCCGGCACAGCGCGTTGAAGCAGGAGGCCGCCGGAAGGGCCGGCGACTCGGACCGCGATCTGCGGCCTTCGGGCCGGAAAGCACGTCAAGGTGGTCCGGACAGATTCTCCGCCGGTACCCGCACGCACCCAGAGGAGACCGCGTGACCGATCGCACCACCACGCCCGATCCCCGGCCGCCGCACCCCGCCCCCGGTGCCGCGCCCGACCTCTCCCCCCAGAACCCCGACTGGTGGCGGCAGGCCGTCGTCTACCAGGTCTACCCCCGCAGCTTCGCCGACGCCGACGGTGACGGACTCGGCGACCTGCGCGGCATCACCCGGCGCCTCACCCACCTCGCCGCCCTCGGCGTCGACGCCCTGTGGATGAGCCCCTTCTACCCCTCCGAACTCGCCGACGGCGGCTACGACGTCGCCGACCCGCGCGACGTCGACCCCCGCCTCGGCACCCTCGACGACTTCGACGAGCTCGTCGCCGAGGCCCACCGGCTCGGCCTGAAGGTGATCGTCGACATCGTCCCCAACCACACCTCCCACCAGCACGTCTGGTTCCAGGAGGCGCTGCGCGCCGGACCCGGCTCCCCGGCCCGCGACCGTTATGTCTTCCGCGACGGCAAGGGGGAACGGGGCGAGCTGCCGCCCACCGACTGGCAGTCCGTGTTCGGCGGCAGCGCCTGGCAGCGGGTGCCGGACGGACAGTGGTACCTGCATCTGTTCGCCGCCGAGCAGCCCGACCTCGACTGGAGCCACCCGGACGTCCGCGCCGACGTCCGCACCACCCTGCGGTTCTGGGCCGACCGGGGCGTGGACGGCTTCCGCGTGGACGTCGCGCACGCCCTCGCCAAGGACCTCGACGAGCCGCTGCGCGACCTCGGAAGCCCCGAGCGGAGCCGCGAGGGCGCCCTCACCGACTTCCCGCCCGGCACCCACCCCTTCTACGACCGGGACGAGGTGCACGAGATCTACCGCGACTGGCGCAAGATCCTCGACGCCTACTCCCCGCCCCGCATGGCCGTCGCCGAGGCCTGGGTCCCCGGCGCCCGGCGTGCCCTGTACGCCCGTCCGGACGAACTGGGCCAGGCCTTCAACTTCGAGTACCTGCAGGCCGCGTGGGACGCGGAGGAGCTCCGCCGGGTCATCACCGACTCGCTGGAGACCGCGCGCACCGCCGGTGCCCCGGCGACCTGGGTGCTCTCCAACCACGACGTCGTCCGGCACGCCTCCCGCCTGATGCTGCCGCCGGACACGGACGAGAACGCCTGGCTGCTGGCCGGCGGCCACGCCCCCGCCGTCGACCCGGACGCCGGTCTGCGCCGGGCCCGCGCCGCCACCCTGCTGATGCTGGCGCTCCCCGGCTCGGCGTACGTCTACCAGGGCGAGGAACTCGGCCTGCCCGAGGTCGCCGACCTGCCCACCGAGGTCCTCCAGGACCCGATCTGGGAACAGACGGGGCACGTCCGCAAGGGCCGCGACGGGTGCCGGGTACCGCTGCCGTGGACGACGACCGGTCCGTCGTACGGCTTCGGGGCCGCCGGTGCCTGGCTGCCGCAGCCGCCGTCCTTCGCCGCGTACGCCGTCGAGGCACAGGACGGGGCCGAGGGCTCGACCCTGGAGCTGTACCGCACGGCCCTGCGGACGCGCCGCAAGCTGATCGACGGCGAGACGCTGACCTGGGCGGAGGAGACCCCGGCGGGGGTCCTGCAGTTCGACCGCGGAGACGGCTGGCGCTGTGTGGCCAACCTGTCCCCCGACCCGGTCTCCCTCCCGGCGGGCGAGGTCCTGCTGACCAGCGCACCCCTGGAGGACGGCCGCCTCGGCCCGGACACCACGGCCTGGCTCGGTCACTGACCCGCACACCGCCCCGGCCCACCGGAGCCGGGGCGGCTGCCGTCAGGAGAAGCGCGCGACGGCGTTCGGGACGATGCCGGTCCCGCGGCGGGACCCGGCAGGGGTACGGGGCGACGGGCCCCGAGGTGTCCGACCCGGCGCCGTACGGCCACCCGTACGGCCGTTCAGCGTGGGCGACCTGCGCGAACGTACCGGCAGAATCGGTTCCGGGGGTGTCCGTGACGGCCGTACAGGGAGCCCGCCGACGATGAACAGGTCCAGCAGGACAGCGGCCGCCGCGCTGACGGCGGCCGGGATTCTCGCGGGTGCGTGGCCCGCGGGCGGGGCGTTCGCCGCCGATCGCGCCCCGGTGGCGCACGACCGGGTGCTCTGGGGTGCCGTGACGATCCCGCCCGGCCGGGACGGCATCGTCGAGGCCGCCGGACTCGCGGGGCCCGCCCTCGGCGCCGGCTCCACACTGGCCCTGACCGCCCCCGCCGGGACCCGGGTGACGGGCCTGTCCCTCGACACCCCCGGCTACCGGGGCGCCGTGGCCGCCGACGGCCGCAGCGCCGTCTACACCGCGGTCTCGGCGGAGCGGCCCTGGCGGGTGGGCACCTTCCCCTTCGTGCTGGCGGTGCCCGCGGACGCGGTGCCCGGGACCAGGCTGAGCGGATGTGTCCTGCGGCTCGCGGACGCGGACGGCGTGGCGCGGGCGACCGGCGGCTGTCAGGTGACGGTGGGGCTGGCCGAGCCGGCCCTGACCCGCCCGGAGTCCGGTGTGCCGCTGGGCGCGCGGCCGGTGATCGCCGGTACGGCCCACCCGGGCGCGCGGATCACCGTCTCCGACAAGGACGGCCACGAGGTGTGCGCCGACACCGCGGGGTCCGACGGCCGCTGGAGCTGCGCTCCGGGGCCCGCCCTCCCGGACGGCCCCAACCGGCTCCAGGCCACCGCCGCCCTGAACGGCGTGAGCGCGTCGAGCGAGCAGATCCAGATCACCGTGGGGGACGCCGTCCCGGCCCGCTGACCCGGCGGCGCCCCGCCCGGCCGGGTCACACGTGCCCGGGGCCCCCGCTGCCGAAGGAGCCGCTGGAGCCGGGCAGCCAGCGCTTGCGTTTCTGGTCCGTGCCCGTCCTGGTCGCGGAGTGATGGAGTTCGTAGGGC
The DNA here is from genome assembly GCF_044334705.1 of Streptomyces sp. NPDC020731. Classification (NCBI taxonomy): domain Bacteria; kingdom Bacillati; phylum Actinomycetota; class Actinomycetes; order Kitasatosporales; family Streptomycetaceae; genus Streptomyces; species Streptomyces sp. NPDC020731. Next base: position 16,240 of record NZ_JBIRTN010000034.1, on the reverse strand, counting down.
ATGAGCCGGGAGCCGGTTCTCGACATGTCCGGCATCTCGTCCGGCTCCCGGATCTCCCGCATCTCGCGGACCGCGCCGCCGTCCGGCAGCCTCGGCTGGTCCTCCGCGGTGGGGCGGGGCTCCTCCTGGTCCATGTACCGCATTCCGACACGTACGGCCCAGACCAGCGCGCCGGCCACGATCAGCCCGCCGATGAAGGCCGCGAAGACGGCCCACCTGTGCGTACTGGAGGCCAGAACTACATACGTTGCCGTGTCCATGCTTCCGAGTATGGCCGAACAAATGGGATAAAGCGCCCGGAATGCCCGGGTGGGCGGTCCGGCCTTGTCACGCTCGTGGCCCGTCCCGGCGGGCGGCCGCCCCCGGGGCGTGGCAGATTGCGGCCAGAGGAAGGCCGGGACGGGCCGTCGCGTCCCCACGTGTGCAGCTCGGGGCCCGGCCCCGGCCTTCCTGCCTCCGCGGGTCCCGCCCGGCGGCGACAGCGTCCCGCCACCCCGGCCGCCGGCGGTCCACGCGGTCCTCGCCGGGCAGGAGCTCGACGCTCCGCCGGCCGTCGTCGCCCGCCGGGCCGGCGCCGCGGCGCTCCACCGGTGCTTCCCCGCCCGCGCCGCCCTCGTCGACGCGGTCCTCCGCGACCGGCCGACGGACACGACGACGGCCGGCGAACGCGCCTGGATCCCAGCCCTGCCGGATCCCAGCCTCGGCGGGCTCCGGCCCTGCCGGATCTCGGCCTCGGCGGGCTCCGGCCCTGCCGGATCTCGGCCTCGGCGGGCCCCGGCCCCGGCGGATCTCGGCCTCGCCGGGTCCCCACCCCGGCGGATCTCGGCCTCGCCGGGCCCCCCACCCCGGCGGGCTCCGGCCTCGCCGGGCCCCCCACCCCGGCGGGTTCCTGCCCCGCCGGGCCCCTCCCCTTGCCGGATCTCAGCCCCGCCGGACCCCCGCCCCTGCCGGATCTCGGCCTCGCCGGGCCCCCACCCCGGTGGGTCCCTGCCTCGCCGGGCCCCTACCCCTGCCGGATCTCGGTCCGCCGGACCCGGTGGCGTTCTCGGCGACACGGGCCCGCACCGTCTCCGCCCGGACGACGCGTGGCGGCCGCACGGAATCCCACCGCAGGACGGATGCAGGACTTCTGTCGTCGCCACAGCAGTTTTTCCGTCGGGCCGACTAGAGTTTCCCCGTGGGGAACCCGTCCCCGTGGCGGACCGTGCCCACCGTGGTCCGCGGAAAGGCGCGTATGCCCTCGGAAGGTCAGCCGTACGCCGACGGCCGGCAGCCGGTCCGGGACCGGCTCCCCGTCGCCGACCGGCTCGACGACGACCACTTCCCGGCCTACACCATGGGCAGGGCCGCCGAGCTGGTCGGAGCCACACCCGCTTTCCTCCGCGCCATGGACGAGGCGCGGCTGATCGCCCCGACGCGTTCGGAGGGCGGCCACCGCCGCTACTCGCGCCACCAGCTGAGACTGGCCCTCCGGGCCCGCGAGCTGGTCGACCAGGGGACACCGGTCGACGCCGCGTGCCGCATCGTCAGCCTCGAGGAGCGGTTGGAGCAGGCCGAACGGGCCAATGAGGAGCTGCGCCGACGGGACGCGGGCGCGGTCCGGGGACACCGATGAAAACCTGTTCCCGCCAGAGCAGAATTTCCGCTCCCGCTGAAGAAATCTCTTTCCCTAAACACCATGCGGGGCTTTATTCCAGTGATTTTCCTCGCTTGCCGCTGGCGCCATTCATGCTAGGCTGACGTCAGTTGCAGTTGTGGTTGCCAGTTTGCTACCGGGTCTCCGGGCAGGTGATCATCGCGACGATGAAGGGATTCGTAAAGTGCGGGTCCCAGCACTGTCTCAGGAGAATTGATATGGCCACCGGTACGGTGAAGTGGTTCAACTCGGAAAAGGGCTTCGGCTTCATCGAGCAGGACGGCGGCGGCGCCGACGTCTTCGCGCACTACTCGAACATTGCCACCTCGGGCTTCCGTGAGCTTCAGGAAGGCCAGAAGGTGAGCTTCGACGTCACGCAGGGCCAGAAGGGCCCGCAGGCGGAGAACATCGTCCCCGCCTGATCGTACGCAGGGATTCAAGAGCAGGGGTTCGCACTTCGGTGCGGGCCCCTGCTCTTCGTTCCCCGTCCCTTCCCGCCCGCATTTCGCGCGGGACCGACGTGACCGCGGCCCTTTCGCCCGCCGCGCGTCCACCGCGATCCGCGGCCGTGCCGTCTCCGGCACCCGCGTGCCCGGCTCCACCTGGAAGAGGGAATCCCGTGACCGCACCCCCTTCCCGCCGCGCGTTACTGCTGGCCACGACTCTCGCCCCCGTGGCCGGCTGCGCCACCGGCACCCCGGCGCCCGAGCGCGGCCGGGCCGGCCCGCCGACACCCGGCCGCACCCCCACGCCTGCGCCGGTGGACCCCCGGAGCCTCACCGACCTCGAACGCGAGTACGACGCCCGTCTCGGGGTGTACGCCCTCGCGACCGGGACCGGCGCCACCGTGGCCCACCGCGCCGACGAACGCTTCGCGTTCTGCTCCACCTTCAAGACACTCGCCGCGGCCGCGATCCTGGACCGTCACCCGGTCGCCCGCCTGGACCGGCGCGTCACCTACGGCCGGGCCGACCTCGTCGTCGGCTCACCGGTGACGGAGAAGCACGTCGGGACCGGCATGACCCTCCGCGACCTCTGCGACGCGGCCGTACGGTACAGCGACAACACGGCCGCCAACCTGCTGCTGCGCGAACTCGGCGGCCCGCACGCACTCACCGCCCACCTGCGCGGACTCGGCGACCGGGTGAGCCGGCTCGACCACGGCGAGCCCGAGCTGAACGGCGACCCGCCGGGGGACCCGCGCGACACCACGACCCCCCGGGCCGTCACCGCCGACTACCGCGCCCTCGTCCTCGGCGACGCCCTGCCGGCCGCGAAGCGGGCCCTGCTGAAGGACTGGCTGGTCCGCAACACCACCGGCGGCCGGCGCGTCCGGGCGGGTGCCCCCCGGGACTGGAAGGTGGGTGACAAGACCGGCACCGGGGAGTGGGGCCGGGCCAACGACGTCGCCGTGCTCTGGCCGCCGCGCGGCGCCCCGCTGGTGATCGCCGTCCTGACCGAGCGGCCCGGCCGCGGGGCCGCCCCCAGTGACGCCCTGGTCGCCGAGGCGACCCGCCGCGTACTCGCCGCCCTCGTCTGAGCCGGGGGCGGCGGCTTCGGCGTCAGCCCTGCTTGGGCGCGGCCTGCTGGACCACCTCGAAGGACCACAACGTGGCGTCCGTGGCCGCAGGACGGGGCTTCTCGCCCTGGGCCCCGCCGTGGGCGGCCTGGGCACGGCCGGCCATCCAGCGCTGGAAGTCCTCCTCGGTCCGCCAGCGGGTGTAGACGAGGTAGGTGTCGGTGCCCTCCACCGGACGCAGCAGCTCGAACCACTCGAACCCGTCCGAACCCTCCACCGCCCCCGCCCGCGCGGCGAACCGCTGCTCCAGCGTCTCGCGCTGCTCCGCCGGAACCGTGAGTACGTTGATCTTGACGATGCTCATGTCCCGATTGTTCCGCAGGGCCGGCCCGGGACACGTGGCGGGGCCCGTGCGGGCGCGTCCGCCCCAGCAGGAGGTCAGCCGAGGCAGATCACCAGGAGGCAGAGCCGGGAGGAGTCCGGCTCTGCCGCCGGCGGCGTGGAAGGAGCGGAGGGGGTGGGCCGGGAGCCGTCACCCTGGCCGGTGCCGCCGGCGGCCGGGGGCGGCGACACCGGCTGCGTGGCCGTGCCGGAGCCGGAGCCCGGCACGGATTCCGGTGCCGATCCCGTGTCCGCCCCTGTGGCCGAGCGCGAGCCGGAGCGGGAGACGGGGTCCGGGGAGGTCGTACGCGGCTGCGACGGCACCGCCGTGTCCGGGGCGGCGGCGCCGTCCGTGCGGGTGTCCGACGGGGTGGTCACCGCCGGCGTGGCTTCGGTGGCCGTCCGCCCGCGCCGGTCGTCGGTCGGGGGCGACTGCTCCGTACGGTCCGGGGAGGGGGTGGCCGGGGCGTCCGGGTCGTCGTACTGGTCCGCGGGGTGCTCCGCGCCGCCCATGCCCCTGAGATTGGGTGCCGTGGCGGCCCGGGCGCTGTCCGTGCCGCCCCGGTCCACGGAGGCGAGGGTCAGCCCGCCGCCGACGAGGGCCACGGCCGTCGCGACCAGGGCCCGCCGCTGGGTCTTCTTCCAGCGGGCCAGCTGCCGCCGCCGCGCTGCCCGGCCCGTGCCCGTGGAGGTGGAGGCGGAGGCGGAGGCGGATATGGAGGCCGGCCGCGGGGCCGGGGGAGTGACGACGGCACAGGGCGCGGCGGCCGTCGCCGTCCCGGGGACGGTACGGCCGCCGATGACGGCGGGCGCGATGTCGGGGGCGTAGGCACCGCAGCCCGGGCAGACCAGGGCGCCGTTCAGATGCCGGCGACATGTGGAGCAGTAGTCCATCCGCTGTCTTCCTGAGTTGGCGTGCCGACTCCGAGGCCCGTCGGGGCGACCGGTCCGGAGCAGGGGACAGCCACGCTAACGACGCCCTCGGCCCACTGTGTGCAGCCTGTGTGCCGCTCCTGCGCACATTCTCCGCACAGCCCGCGAGAGTGCCGTGAGCATGCATGTCGCACCACCGCACAACGGACACAGTCACATGGTCGCCCCGCCGCACCCGCCCGGAAGGCACCACACGTGAACCCCCGTACCACCCCCCGCACCCGCGCCGCCTCCGTACGTCGCCCCGTCCTGCTCCTGACCGCCGGCCTGTCGGTCCTGTCGCTCACCGCGTGCGGCGTCGTCGGCGCGGTGGGCGGTGACGACGGGTCCGCGTCGCCGGGCAGGAGCTACGACATCACCGTGGGCCTGCTGCTGCCCGACAAGGACACGGCACGCTTCGAGAAGTTCGACCACCCCCTCATCCGGGACCGCGTCTCGTCCCTCACCAACAAGCAGGGCAAGGTCGTCTACGCCAACGCCGAGGGCAGCAAGGACAAGCAGAGCGAGCAGTTCCGGAAGATGGTCGCCGACGAGGTCGACGTGATCGTGGTGGACGCGGTGGACTCCAAGGCCGTCGCGCCGGACGTGGAGAGGGCGAAGGAGGCGGGCATACCCGTCATCGCCTACGACCGTCTCGCCGAGGGCCCGATCGACGCGTACGTCTCCCACGACAACGAACTCGTCGGCCAGGTGCAGGGCCGCGCCCTCGTGAACGCGCTCGGCGAGGACGCCGAGAACAGCAAGGTCGTCATGATGAACGGCGCGCCCACCGACCCGAACACGGCGCTGTTCCGGGAGGGCGCGCTCGGCGAACTGGACGGCCATGTGGACATCGCCAAGTCGTACGACACCAGGAAGTGGCTGCCCGAGGTCGCCGCGGAGAACATGCGCGAGGCGGTGAAGGAGGTCGGCGTCGGGAACATCGCCGCCGTCTACTCGGCGAACGACGGCATGGCCGGCGCCGTCATCGAGGTGCTTCAGGACGCGGGGGTCACCGATCTTCCGCCGGTGACCGGGCAGGACGCCGATCTGGCGGCGGTGCGCCGGGTCGTGTCGGGCACGCAGTACATGACGGTGTACAAGTCGTTCCTGCTGGAGGCGACGGGGGCGGCGGACATGGCGGTGGCCAAGGTGCAGGAGAGGTCGATCCAGTTCGACGCGCTGGCGCGTGACGTGGTCGACAGCCCGACGCGCAAGGACATCCCGGCGATGCTGGTCCCGGTGGTCGCCCTCACGAGGGAGAACATCGAGGCCACGGTGGTCCAGGACGGTGTCTACACCGTCGAGGACATCTGCGCCGGGGCGTACGCGGCGGACTGCGCGGAGATCGGTCTGACGTCGTAGGAAGCGGGACGGCGGCCGGCCCTCCCGGAGGAACCGGGAGGGCCGGCCACTGCTCACCTCCCCTACGGAGTCACGGTGTTGCCGCCGAAGCCGACGACCAGGCGGCCGTCCGAGGCGAAGGACCAGTCCAGGGCGCCGGAGTAGCCGGCGCACCGGGATCCGTTGGAGCCGGACCAGAACTGGTTCGAGCTGTCGGCGCTGCCCACGATCCGGTCGTTCGTCCCGTCGTCGCCGCGGCACGAGGTGTTGTTGCGGAACACCGACGTGCCCGCGTCGAAGTTGAAGTTGCGCTCGGCGTTGTCGATGCTGACGTTGTCGGAGACGGTCATCGAGCCCGGGTTGCTGTTGTACGTGAACCCGTGCTTGCCGTTGTCGTAGGCGATGCTGCGCCGGACGACGTGGTTGACCGCGATGTCCTCGCCGCCGAGCTTGTAGCCGTTGCGGTCGCCGTTTCCGGCCTGGCCGCCGTTGCTGAGGGTGCCGTTCTCGTAGGCGAGGGAGTCCTCGATGGTGACCGCGCCGATCGCGCCGGTGTCGTCCTTGGTGTAGAGGTCCCAGCCGTCGTCGATGTTGTTGTGGGCGACGGCGTAGCGGAAGACGTTGCCGGGCCCGGAGGTGAGTTTGGCGGCGAAGCCGTCGGCGTCCTCGCCGTCGGAGTCGGCGTTGTCGTGCGACTCGGCGCTCAGGACGAGGTTGTTTGAGGGCCACTGGTCGCGGGGCGTGTCGGAGGTCATCCGGGAGAGCTGGAGACCGGTGTCGCGGTTGTAGCGGGTCACCGTGCGCTCGAAGACGTTGTTGCTGCCGCCGACGAAGATGCCGTTGTCCCCGGCGCGTTCGACGACGATCCCCTTGACGTGCCAGTACGACCCGTTCACGGCGAGCCCGCGGTTGGACGAACTCTCGCTCTGTGCGGAGAAGTTCAGTACGGGCGTCTCGCCCGGGTAGGCGGTGAGCTCGGTGCGGTCGCCCGAGGTGCCGTTGTTGCCCGCGGGGATGGTGACCGTCTGGGAGTGGTTGTAGGTGCCGCCGCGCAGGTAGATCGTGCCGCCGGGGGTGATGCGGTCGATCGCGGAGGTGAGTGTCGTCGGGTCGGACTGGGTGCCGGACGCGCCGGCGCTGCCGCCCGGTGCCACGTAGAGGGCGGAGGCGGGCGGCGGGGTGGTCGTGTCGCCGCTCGTCTCCACGTCGATGTAGTCGATGTTGGGCAGTCCGGCGGACGACGTCGGGCCGAGCCGGACGGTGTTGCTGCCCGAGCGCACCGGCACGGTGAGCGTCTTCGTCGTCCAGCCCGTCCAGTCGCCGGTGGCCTCGAAGGAGGCGGAGGCGACCGTGCTGCCGTTCACCACGATGTTCGCGGCGCGTGCGCTGCCGCTGCCGTTGGCGAAGCGCACCCGGAGCGTCGCCGTCTCGGCGGCGGAGGCGCCGACGGTGAACTGGACGTAGCCGCCGGTGCCGTTGGTGCCGTTGCAGAAGCCGCTGCCGGAGTATCCGGACCACTCGGTCTCGATGGCGCCGGTGCAGACCGCCGAGGACCCTTCGGCCTCGTACCGCACGGTGGCGGCCTGTGCGGGGTTGCCGGACAACGCGACGAGTGTGCCGGCCAGCAGGCCGGCGCAGGCGAGGGCGGGTCTCAAGTGCATCGTTCGTCTCCAGGTTCGGTCGGCTGGTGGGACGAGTTCGTCGGTGCGTTCGAGTGTGTGAACGGAGAAAGCGCTTTCCGGGACCGTAAGGGGCTGCCGTGGGCACGTCAAGAGCCTTGACGTTGAATCAGGTTCACATCCATGAATAACCGGGCCGTGGCGCCACCCCCGCGCGGACCGGTGGGATCGCCCCGAAATCTTGTGACACAGCACACACCGGCCGGAGCGATGACTTCATCCCCTGCCGTTGGTCGTACACACGACAACACCGACGCAAGGAAGGCCCGGTCATGAGCCACACGCTCGGCGCACCCCACTCCGTCGTCCCCGTTTCACCCGCGTCGCGTCCGGCGGCACGGTGGGCCGTGGCCGGCGGCATGCTGGCGGGCCCGCTGTTCCTCACGGCCGGTCTCGCCCAGGGCTTCGCGCGGGAAGGCTTCGACTTCACCCGTCACGCGATCAGCCAGCTCGCCCTCGGCGAGGCGGGCTGGATCCAGACGGTGAACTTCCTGCTCGCCGGGGCCTTGCTCATCGCCGGGGCCGCCGGTCTGCGCCGGACGCTGGGCGGCGGTGCGGGCGCGGCCCGGGGCCCCGTGCTGGTCGGTGTGTGCGGTGCCTCGTTCTGGGCCGCCGCGGCCTTTCCCGCCGACGCAGGTGCGGGCTTCCCCGTCGGCTCCCCCGACACGACCACGCTGAGCGGACACGGAGCCGCCCACATGCTCGCCGGGACGGCCGGTTACCTCGCCCTGTGCGCCGCGTTCGTCGTCCTGGCCCGCCCGCTCGCCGGCCGCGGCCACCGGGGCTGGGCCGTCGCCTCCCGCCTCGTGCCCGTCGCCGTCCTCGCCGGATTCGCCGGCTCCGCCGCCTCCGTCCTGGCGTTCACCGCGGGCGCGGGTATCGGCCTGCTCTGGCTGACCGCGCTGACGGCCCGGCTGGCCACCACCCCGGCGAACCGCTAGCCGGCTGCCGCACCATCGACCTCATCGAGATCTTTCCGACACGAGACGGGAGCACCCCATGACCGACGCGGTGAAGGGCCCTGCCAGCTACTTCCCCTCCATCGAGAAGAAGTACGGCCGGCCCGTCGCCGAGTGGAAGGAGCTCATCCGCTCCTCCCCGCTCACCAAGCACATGGAGCTCGTCAACTGGCTCAAGGCCGAGCACGGACTGGGCCACGGCCATGCCAACGCCCTGGTCGCCCACACACTGGCCGAGGACAGCGGCAGGTGACCGGGCGCGGGCGGCGGGCCAGGCGCCCGCGCCCACGTGGTCCGGCAGGCCGAAGAGCGGAAAGAGCCGCTCGGTGTCACGGAAGGCCGTGATGCCCGTGATGCGGTCGCCGGAGAACTCGACGACCTGAGGGGCCCAGGGCTCGTAGCCGGTCCGGTCCGTACGGGGACGGTACCGGCCGGACGCGGGGGAGCCGTTGGCCACCGTCGGGATCGGGCGGGACCCCCGGCATCCGACCGCCGGCCCGGTCGGCCGGGCCCGGATGCCGCGAACTCCGCGCATCCGGTGGGTGTACGGCGGCAGGCACGGGGTGACGTCGGCAGGGAGGAGCATGTTCGGCTCCTCCCTGTCGTGGCAGGAGAAGGCCGTGGCGTACCGCTCGGCCGGCGGCCGCACCGCACCACATCCTGAAAAGCCCTCGGTGCGGTTCGGGGCCACGCCCCCGGGTTGTCGCACCCCTAAGCCGCGGGCTGCCGGGCCGCGGCGGTTCCCGGCACGGGGCGCCTGGCCCGGCGCAGGAGCGGTGCCTCGACGGCGTAGTACGACAGCAGGGCCATCAGGACGGTCAGCAGGGCCGTGGCCGGCAGGAGGCCGTCCCTCATGCCGAGGGAGGCCAGCAGCCGTACGACGGGGTAGTGCCACAGGTAGATGCCGTAGCTCAGGTTGCGGCCCACCCAGGTCAGCGGCGTGAGCGAGAGCAGCCGGGAGAGCCCTTTGCCGGGGCACAGTTCGAGGGCCGCGACCAAGGTGGCGGACAGGACCGCCACCAGCAGGAACCCGACGGTGTACCAGGCGGCCGTCCAAGGACCGGCGTCGGCGGTCACCGGCATCCGCCAGGCCACCAGCGCCAGCGCCCCCAGCGCCGGCCAGGCCAGCCGGCCCGCCCAGGTGCGCAGCACCGCCAGCCGGGGGTCGTCGGCGCGCAGCCGGGCGAGGGCCACGGCGACGAGGGCGCCGGCCAGCAGCTGGTCGGCGCGGGTGTCGGTGCCGTTGTAGATGCGGTGGGCCGCGTCCGGGTGCCACAGGGCGCAGCGCCACAGCACGGGCAGCGCGCACAGGGCCGCCGTGCAGAGCAGCACCGTGCGCGGCCGGACGGACCGCAGCAGCGCCGGCAGCACGAGCGGCCAGAGCAGATAGAACTGCTCCTCCACCCCCAGCGACCAGGTGTGCGCGAGCGGCCCCATCAGGTCGTCGTACGGCCCGGAGTCCGCGGCCCGTACGACGTTGACCAGGAACAGCGCCGACAGCCCCGCCGCCTGCAGGGAGCCGTCGAAGCCCCACAGCGGGGTGGTCACCGACAGGACCGCGCAGACCGCGCAGAGGGCCAGCAGCGCGGGGACGAGCCGCAGCCAGCGCCGCCGGTAGAAGGGCAGCAGGGCGACGCCGCCGGTGCGGGTGTACTCGGCGAGCAGCAGCCGGGTGATGACGAAACCACTGATGGTGAAGAAGACGTCCACGGCGACCGAGCCGCCCGGCAGCACGTCCGGCGCCACGTGGTAGACGAGCACCAGTGCGACCGCCACCGTCCGCAGTCCGTCCAGGCCGTTCACCCGGCCGCTGCGCGCCACCGCGGACGGGAAGCCGCGCCCCGTCGGCGGGGCGGGTCCGCCGGAGCCGTGCGGCTCCGCCTTTCTCGTGTCGAGTCCGGAATCCTCTGCTGTCGCCGAGCCCGCTTCCTGAGCCATGAACGAGATCGCTTCCCGCCTGCCGACTACATGGGGTAACCCGGTGCGCCTGTCCCGAAACCACGGACGCATGCCTGAACGGGGTGATCGGCGGCGGGAGCTACGATCCGGGGCATGGCGCTGAGCGTGAGGGACGTGGATCGGTTCGAGGCATTCCGGCCGCGGCTGGAGGCCATCGGTTACCGCCTCCTCGGCTCCGCGAGCGAGGCCGAGGACGCCGTGCAGGAGACGTTCCTGCGCTGGCAGGCCGCCGACACCGGCCGCATCGAGGTCCCCGAGGCCTGGCTGACGAAGGTGCTCACCAACCTGTGCCTCAACCAGCTCACCTCGGCCCGCGCCCGGCGCGAGACCTACGTGGGCGAGTGGCTCCCCGAGCCGCTGCTCGCCGGCGACCGGATGCTCGGCCCCGCCGACACCGCCGAACAGCGCGAGTCGGTCTCGTACGCCGTCCTCACCCTGCTGGAACGTCTCTCCCCCAACGAGCGGGCGGTGTACGTGCTGCGGGAGGCCTTCGACTATCCGCACCGGGAGATCGCCGCGATCCTCGACCTCACCGAGGCCGCCAGCCAGCAGATCTTCCACCGGGCCAGGAAGCACGTCGCTCAGGGCAAGGCGCGCGCCGAGATCGACGAGGCCGCCGCCCGGCGGATCGTCGACGAGTTCCTCGCGGCCGCCACCAGCGGCCGGACCGAGCCGCTCGTACGGCTGCTCACGCAGGACGCCGTCGCGGTCGGCGACGGCGGCGGAAGGGTCCCGGCCCGCGCCAAGGCGTTCGAGGGCGCGCTCGCGGTCGCGACGTTCGTGCGGGGCCTGTTCAAGCCGGGCAAGGCCAAGCGCGACATCGTGGGCGGCTCGCCCGGCGTCCACGCCACGACCGCCAACGGCGACCCCGCCCTCGTGGTGGTCCTCGACGGCCGGGTCGTCGGCGTCATGTGCTTCGCGGTCACCCCCGAGGGCATCACCGCGATCCGCAGCCAGGTGAACCCCGACAAGCTGGAACGCGCGACCCGGCTCTGGGCGGCCGCCGACCACGGCGACCCCCTGCTCACCGTCTTCTGACCGCCATGTGACCCACACCACGCCCCGCTCCTGTCAGGAAACGGCGGGCCGCCCGGTTCAAGGGGCGACCCGCCGAAGAGCCGACGACAGGAGCAGGGAAATGCAGCACCGCATCATCGTCCTCGGAGCCGGATACGCCGGAGCCATCGCCGCCGGCCGCCTGGCCAGGCGGCTGCGCCGCGAAGACGTCGCCATCACCCTCGTCAACGCCGAGCCCGACTTCGTCGAGCGCGTCAGGATGCACCAGCTCGCGGTGGGACAGGAGCTCAGGCCCCGCCCCTTCAGCGAGATGTTCGCGGGCACCGGTGTGGAACTGCGGCAGGCGACGGTGACGGGCGTGGACGCCGACCGCAGGACGGTCACCGTCACCGATGACACCGGGGGGACCGGGCAACTGACGTACGACACCCTCGTGTACGCCCTCGGCAGCGGCTGGGACACCCAGGGCGTCCCCGGCACCGCCGAACACGCCCACGAGATCGCCAGTCGCTCCGGAGCCCTCCGCCTGCGCGAGCGCCTGGCCGGCCTGGACGCGGGGCGGTCCGTGGTCGTGGTCGGCGGCGGACTCACCGGCCTGGAGGCCGCGACCGAGATCGCCGAGGCACGTCCGGACCTCGACGTCTCCCTCGCCGCCCGCGGCGATCTCGGCGACTGGCTCTCCGCCAAGGGCCGCCGGCACCTGCGCAAGGTCGTCGACAAGCTCGGCATCACCGTGCACGAGCAGGCGTCCGTCACCACCGTCGGCGCCGACCACGTCACCACCGCCGACGGCCGCTCCCTTCCGGCCGCGGTCACCCTGTGGACCACCGGCTTCGCCGTCCATCCGCTCGCCGGGGCCACCACCCTGGAGACCACCGGCACCGGCCGGATCGTGGTCGACGGCACCATGCGCTCCGTATCGCACCCGGATGTGTACGCCATCGGCGACGCGGCGCTGGTGCAGGGCCCCGGCGACAAGCCGCTGCGGATGTCGTGCGCCTCGGGTGTTCCCACCGCCTGGCAGGCCGCCGACGCCATCGCGGCCCGCCTGACCGGCGGCAAGCTCCCCGACGCGCCGCTGCGCTACTTCAACCAGTGCATCTCGCTGGGCCGCAAGGAGGGCCTGATCCAGTACGTCACCGCCGACGACCGCGCCGTCGGCGCGGCTCTGACCGGGCGCCTCGCCGCCCTCTACAAGGAACTGGTCTGCAGGGGCGCGGCCTGGGGCGTGGCCAACCCGACCCTCGGCATCCCGACCCGCACCCGGGGCGTGCTCCGCGAGCCGGCCGCCCCGGATCCGACGGTCAGGGCCGCGGCCTGACGCGCACCCGGCCGCGCGCGCAGGCCGCAGGCGGGACGCCCCGTACGAAGGCCCGCCGGCACCGGGGAACGGCCGGAGACGACGTACCCCGTACGCCGTCCGGCACCGGACGGCGGGTTCGGACCCGGCCTCCCGCTCCCCGTGGTCGTGGCGGCCGGAGCACTCGTCGGGCTCGTGGCACGGGCCGTCGGCCGGCGCCCGCCGCGTCGCGCGCCGGGCGCGGTACGCGTCCGGGGGCAGCGCATCGGTGTCCACCTTCCGGACGCCGGCTGCCCGGGCTCGCGGAGTGGGGTCGCGCCGCTGACGGATGCGTGCTGTCCTGGAAATCAGTCGCAGGAGTACACGCCGATGCGTCACAGCCGGACTTCCGCTCTCGCATCCGCCCGGTCGCCCGCGCCGACCGGAGCGGGCGGCGGCCTGCTGCCGGCCCGGGATCTCGCGGCCGCCTGGTCCGTGGTCGTCCTGATCGCGGTGCCCGCCTGGGCACTGACGATCGGACAGGCCCGGGACATGGGGGTCGCGCCCGGCACGATGGGGATGGCGCTGCCGCTGTTCCTGCTGCTGTGGGTGACGATGACGGCGGCCATGATGCTGCCGTCCATGGCGCCGGTGGCCCTCACCTGGGTGCGGGGGATCGGCCGGCAGTCCTCCGGCCGGCGACGGACCGTGCGCACCGTCGAGTTCGTGGGCGGGTACCTGTTGGTGTGGACCGCCTTCGGACTGCTCGCCTACGCGGCCCTGGCCCTCACCGGCGGCCTGGTGGACGGCCGTCCGACCGCCGGACGCTGGATCGGCGCCGTGGCCTTCCTGCTCGCGGGCCTGTATCAGCTCGGCCCCCTCAAGAACGTCTGTCTGCGGCACTGCCGCGATCCCATGGGCCACCTGGTGCGTTACGCCGGATTCCGGCAGCCGGCCCGCGACCTCCGGGTGGGCGTCCATCACGGCGCCTACTGCGTCGGCTGCTGCGCGGGACTGATGGTCGTCCTGATCCCGCTCGGCGTGATGAACGTGGCGGCGATGGCCGGACTGACCGTGGTGATCTTCGTGGAGAAGCTGTGGTCCCGCGGTCCGCTGCTCGCCCGGATCGCGGGCGTGGCGTTCCTCGTGCTCGCCGTGCTCGCGCCGTTCCAGGACTGGCTGCTGCCGGGGCTGCGGGAATCGATGCCGTCGATGGACGGCATGTGACGCATCCGGAAGCGACCGCGACCGGCGGGCGGCCTCCGGCCCCTCTAGCCCGGGCCGCTCCAGTCGAACGAGAAGTGTTTGCTCGACTTCCCCGAGCGTTCCCAGGAGAAGCCGAACGCGTCGGCCCGGTCGGTGGTGGCCCGTCCCCAGGTGGCGACCTGGCCGGGCCCGACCTCGGCGCCCGGGGCGTTGTGGACCTGGACGCGTGCGCCGTCCGGCGTCGTCGGGCCGGTGAGCGCCTCGGCGGTGGCCGTGACCCGGCCGGGAACCTCCGCCCGCCAGGTGGCGAGGTCCTCGTCGATCTCGACGTGGACGGGGGCGAAGTCCATGCCGCGCATCTCGGGGTGGAACATCTCCCCGAACTGCGCCGGCCATCCGCCCGCCTCCCCGCCGAAGACGGTCCCGAGCGCGGCGCGCTGCCGCTCGTCGGCCCGTTCGTCGAGGAAGACCGCGGCGTACGGGTCGGTGTGCGTGCCGGCCCAGGGGTTGCCGACGAAGGAGCCGAGCATCAGGACGTTGAGATCGTCGAGCCGCACGTCGCCGAAGCTGCCTTCCCGGATGTGCCAGACCAGCACGCCTTCGCAGTCGCCGTAGGTCGGGGGCTGGGCGAACGTGCAGGGGCACGGTATGGCGCACTTGCACACGTCGAACCAGTCGCCGGCCAGGTGCCAGCGCGTACCGGTGGTGACCTGCTCTGTCATCGCGCTTCCCTCCTGCCGGGCCCGGGGGGCCCACTCGGAGTGGCGGGGCCGTGCGTCCCGGACCCGCGCCCGGGATGACGAGGCGGCCTCCCGTCCAGCTTGCACCTCACATCCGGGCAGGGGAACCCCGGCCGTGACGGTGCCCACGCACGAGACCCCTCCGCACGCCCGCTCGCGGCGGAGCACCGTGTCCGAGCCGGCCGGACCGCGCCCACGCGGTCAGCCCGGACCGGCACCGTTGGACGCCTTGTCCGCGGCGCGGCGGTACTCGGCGTTGATGCGCTGGGCTTCCTCGAGTTGGTCCTCGAGGATGACGATGCGGCAGGCCGCCTCGATCGGGGTTCCCCTGTCGACGAGCTCGCGGGCGCGAGCGGCGACCCGCAGTTGGTAGCGGGAGTACCGGCGGTGTCCGCCCTCCGAACGCAGCGGAGTGATCAGACGGGCCTCACCGATGGCCCGGAGGAAACCAGGGGTGGTGCCGAGCATTTCGGCGGCCCGGCCCATGGTGTATGCGGGGTAGTCGTCGTCGTCCAGACGACCGCTGAGTGGAGTATCTGCTGCCATGTCACCTCGTTGTACAACGCGTCGAGGGGCCCTGGTGCCGTACGGCACCAGGGCCCCGAAGGAAATTCAACACCATCTGTCGGCCCTCATGCTGTGCCGACCTTCTGTTTCCGCTGTCCGGCCCGGTGGGGGCGGGGGTGCGGGGATCGCGGTTGCGTGACCAAAGACCACCATCCGTTCCGGGGTCCTGCGGTACCCGGACCGAGAGTCTCTCGGTGCCGGGCGATCCTGATGGCGTCTGCTCCTCCGTCCTTTCCTCCGAACCAACCACTTGGTGAACGGGTACTGCGGTACTGCTACCCGCCAGTTCGTGTCTGCCGGGTCTCGCTCGATCGTGTTGACAAGAAGAAGGCTAACCGTACTGCGCCGCAATGTCTACCCTGACAAAAGTAGAATTTGGCGTGCAGGTGCCGCAGATACCTTGTGGTCCGCGACAGCGGGGGGAGCGCGCCGTCGTGGACGGCGGGGCGGGGACACGACGACAACGACGACGAGGGCCCTGCCGACGCGCGTCGGCAGGGCCCTCGTGTCTCTTGGTGGCGGTCTTCCGCCTGTTCTCACACGTCCCGGGAGGCGGTGCCCCCGGTGGTGCCGGTGTGTCCGGAGCGGAGTGCGGACACGCTCCGGCGCGGTCCCGGCTCCCCGACGGCCTCGGACCGGGCGAACGGCCCGTCGGGGACGTCCCGCGGACGGATCCGGTCCGTGCAGGCGGGGCTCCCGCGGAGAACGGCGAGCCGGGCCGGGGCCGTCAGGCCCGTGCTCCGGTCGTCCTCGTCGCACAGGACGAGGTGATCGACGCGGGCACCGGCCATGAGGGACAGCGCCACCCCGGCCGTCATGTCGTCACGGACCCGGGGCCGGACGCGTCCCCGTCGTCGGACGCGGCACCTCGGAGGAGGAATCTCCTCCGAGGTGCCGCGTCCGAGCGGGTGCCTCCGGCCGGCGAGGTGGGCCTGCGACCGCAGCGGGCCTAGGGTCTGTTGCGAAAGTGGATCTTGTTCGTTCATGATCATGTCCCGTGGGACGTGGGGATCTGACGAACGGCCAGTGGGCCCGGCTTGAG
>NZ_JBIRTN010000033.1:0-45431 GCF_044334705.1 Streptomyces sp. NPDC020731 | reverse complement strand
CCATGCCTGTTCCGCGTCCAGGGCCGCTGCGACAAGCCGCCATATCCGGCGCTCAGCAGACGAATCACCCAACTCGAGACTTCTCAAAGACCCTGGGGTGCGGATCACCTGGTTCATGTGCGGTGCACTCATCGTTTCCGCGTCCCATGGGCACCGGTAGAGCGTGTGGAGACTGAACGGGGTATTGCCGGTGTGCCCAGTGCGCCGTGCGCGCCGGTTCGAACCGGTTCCCGTCCGATCCACAGTTTTCGGGAGCAGTTCCTCCCACGAGGCCGGGACGCGCAGGAGACGCAAGGGCGGGAGATCGCCGCTCCTGGCGTCCCGCCCGGCGACAGGCTCGGTGCACGTTTCATGCCGGAGCGACGCCATTTTCATTCTTTCTGTTGAACAGCCCGTCTTCCCTGGGGCACCGGATTCCGCAGCCCGCATAGTGACAGCGCGACGGCCGGCCGGCCGGCCGGAAACGAAAGGGAAGAGCCCATGCGGAACGAAGCGATCAAGCGGGTCGAGCTCGTTTTCACCCTGTTCGACGCGGACGGGAACGAGGTCCTGGAATCCGACGACTTCGATCTGATGAGCAGCCGGGTCGCCGCAGCCGTTCCTGAGGCCGACGAGGCACGGAAGCAGGCCATGCGTGCCGGCTTCACGCGCTACTGGAACACGCTGGCCGATGAACTCGATACCAATCACGACGGCCGGATCACTTACGAGGAGTACCAGGCGTGCGTCCTGTCGCCGGAGCGCTTCGGCGGAGCGATCGACGAGTTCGCGGCCGGCTTCGCGCGCCTCGGTGACCTGGACGGCAGCGGCACGGTCACCCGACCGGTGTTCGTCGGCATGATGAGGGGGGTCGGCTTCGACCTGCCGAACATCCATGCGCTCTTCGACGCCTTCGAGCCCGATGACGACGACCGGATCCGGGTGGACGTCTGGGAAGCCGAGATCAAGAACTTCTACGCCCCTGACAAGGGCGGTATTCCTGCGGACCTGCTGGCAACTTCTCCGGCAGCCTGATCCGGCGTGGCCCGCTGGGCGGCCGGCTTCTCGGCGTACTCGGGAGAAAAACGAAACGGGTCCGGGTGTGCCCGGGGAAGTTGAAGACGAGAGATCCGAACAGGAAGGTGGAGCGGGAGTAGATCAGCCGGGACTGCTGACATGAGGATGACTCCTGGGTGAGCCAGCGAATCCCTTTTCCTCGACGAACCGCTCGTAGCTTCACGCCACTCGAGCCTCGATGGCGTCATACCCCTGAGTCTCCGAAGTTGTGTGATCGAAGCCGAGTCCTGCGGCTATCTCCCTGATCTCCGCGGGTGGGTGTAGGAATCACCCACCCGCACAACCTCACTGTGACCGGGTGACCGGGAAGCGGCGCTGGTCATCCGGCACACCATAGATCATTTACGGAACAGCCCTTACGACCTCGTGCACGAGCTTCTTGTTACTGACCTTCAAAGAGCGGTGTCGCAGGGGCTGACGTCTCGTGATCCCCGCGGTATGCCGACGTGGTCAGTAGGAACGGTGACGGGCGGCCAGCGAGAGGTCGTTCAGCGTGGAGTCCTGGTGTCAGCCGTCTCCTGACGGCATCGAGTCTTCCCCGAAGCCGAGTATGGCGGTGGGCTCAGCGCCAGTCGTCGATCACGTAGGCGTCCGGGTGGCTGTAGCCGGGTTCGTTGGGCTTGTGCATGGTCACGCCTTGCAGCCAGGTACGGAAACCGCGGTCGACCATGCGCCGGTAGGCATCCTGGCGAGCCAGGCTCATTCCGGCGTCCAGTTGCCCCAGTCCCTTCTCGGTGGCCAGCTGCTCACACGCATTCAGCAGTCGTTCGAACCGGTCCGCGGCGTCCGGGCCAGGGCGTACGGCGCCGAATTTGACAAAGCACACGTCCTCACCGGCCTCCGACCCCGCTCCGCAGTGGCAGACAGCCAGACCGTCGAGGTCGGATTCGGCGCCCTCGAGGAGGATGGTGTCACCGAGCCCCTGCGCCTGTGTGGCCATGATCTCGCGCTCCAGGCTCAGGCCCTCGTACACGGCCCCCGTCAGTGTGCGACTGAGGCTCAGTGCGTCGGGCTGCTCAGCGGCGGTCAGCTCGCCGTACAGCACTCGGCCGGGGACTGCGGCACTGCCGGTGACCTGTTTCTTCATGATGGCTGTGAGGAATCGAGGCCAGAAACCGTACCGGCGGTAGAGCTCGAGGTGCTTGGGACTGTGCGAGAAGGTGAACAGGCCGAGGTGGCGGTTCTCCCAGGTGTCGAAGCAGGCCATGACCGGTTCCATGAGGCGCCTGCCGATGCCCTGGTCCCACAGATCCGGACGTACGGTCAGCGGGCCGAAGAACCCGACGCTGCCCCGGTCGGCGGCGAAGTTCGATCCGACGACCTCGCCCTCGACGGTCGCCGCGAAGGCCGCGTGTGGATCTGCTGCCCAGCGGGTGCGGACATAGTCGGCGGTCCCGAAGAACGTCTCCGGCTCAGGGGCCCCGAGGAAGGTCCCGAAGGCGACCCTGAAGATCTTGTCGGCCCGATCCAGGTCCGGCTCAACCAGCGGGCGGACCGACACCGAGGCGGCGACACTCGTTCGCTTCGCTGCGGGCATGATCGCTCTCCTTTCCGCCCCCCGGTTCCATCGCACCACGGACGTGCGCCGCGGGCGAAGCGACAGGTCCGGCGGTACCTCAAGGATCGAGCGGCCGCGTTCCCCGACGGCCGGGCGGCCGTCTTCCTGCCGATCGACGACCCGCTGGGCCCCGGTCCGCCGGGGGCCTCCGAGGAGCCGGAGGAACGCCGACTGTGCCTGCTCCACCACCTTGCCCGGGACCACAGCCGACAGATCCTCGACTCGGTAAGGAGTGCCCTTGAGGGCCGGCCGCTGTGGCCTGCCCCCGGACGGCAGAAGAAGCCTCACGAGTGGAGAGACCTGCTTGATTGATATGGGCGAGCCCGAACTGACCGTGTACCACCGCCATCTGGCGCAGTTGCCGGAGCGCGACAGCGAGGAGGACTTCCGGGCCCTGCTGGTCCGGGCCCGCCACGTCACCGGCACGTCCTACGAGACCATCCCCTACGACCACCAACAGGCGGTCCGCCTCCTGTGGAGCCACCTGGAACGCAGCGGCCACCTGCGCCGCGCCCACCGCGCTGCCCACGCCCGCCTCGCCTCCGGTCGGGCCACGCCCGACGAACGCGCCGAGCTGGAGCTGTTCCTCACCGTCTACGGCCGGGTCCACCCGACGACCGTCACCGGTGGCTGACCCGTACGCCCCACCCGGCGGACATCACGCGCTGTCAGCCGCCTCCACCTACTGCCCGCCGAGGGCCACCTGCTCGGAAAGGCAGTCATCCATGACGATCACCGTCGACTCGTCGCGCCTCCCCCTGGTGCGTGAAGAGTCCACCTACCTGGCGATCCGCACAGCCAGGGCGGCCGGACCGTCTACACGACGCGCATCCCGCTCTCCGACCTCTCGGTCGCACTCGGCGGCCCGCCGTGCGGGGGCCTGCGGGCTGAAGCCGAGCCGGCGCATCAGCCGCGTCACACCCGGGACGCTGCAGGAGACGTGGAACTTCCTCCCGATCGGCGTGGCCACCCGGGCGGCCGTCCACACCTGGTCCTCCACCCAGCCGTGCGCGGCCGGGCCCTGCTCCAGATATGCGGCCAACTTCTCCGGGCAGCGCGGGGACAGTCGGCATCGGGATCCGCTCGGACCACGCGAAGCCAGAGCCTGCACACCGCCGTCCCGCCACAACTGGTGTCACCGACAGGCCGACTTCCGGCTCACCCGCAGGCGCCGTGACACCTCCAGCGGCTTGATCCCCTGCTCGAACAGCCCGGCCGCCTGCAGCCGCACCGCCTCCCGGCGCCGCCGTCCCGCAGCGGTCAGCCCGCCCCATCCGCATATCTCACACAGCACGGGATACAGCCACCACCCCCGACCCATCAGGAACTTCGCCGAAGTTCACCCTGACGAGCCAAAGTCAGTAACGTCGGCCATTACTCGCTGTTCGCCTGAGGAGCAGCCAGGACCCAGGCGGCAAAGGCTTCGACGCCGTCCACGACCGCCTCGAAGCGCGGGGAGTGGAAGACATCGAACGAGTGCTGCACACCGGGCAGTTCGACGTAGACCACGGTGCTGTCGGAGACGTGGTGCAACTGGGCGACGAAGTTCCGGGCGCCCTCGACGGTCGCCAGCGTGTCCTTGGTGCCGTGGGCGATGAGGAACGGCGGCGCACCGGGGCGGATGTATCCCTGCGGCTGGAGCGGGGGCGGCGGCTCGTCCGGCGGGTCGCCGAAGTAGTGGCCGTAGTAACCGTAGAGGCAGATCGCCGCGGTGACCGAGGTGTCGGCCGACTCGAATCCGGGCTGGAACTTCGGGTCGTTCGGCGTGAGCGCGCACAGCGCCGCCAGGTTGGAGCCGACGGAGCTGCCCGCCACGAACAGCCTCGACGGATCGGCACCATGCGCGGAGGCGTGCTCGCGGACTCAGGCGATGACCTTCTTGGCGTCGATCTGGTGGCCGGGGAACGTGGTCTGGGGCCGCAGCCGGTAGTTGGCGCTGATGCACACCCACCCCTGGCTGGCGAGCCGGTACAGCAGGGGGCGTGCCTCGCGGTTCTTCCCTCCGCTGGTGTAGCCGCCGCCGTGGAAGTAGATCAGGACCGGCGCGCTCTTCGGCGCGTCGCGGCGGCGGTAGACGTCGAGGGGATTCCGGCGTCCGGCCTCCCCGTAACTGATGTCGGGGATCCGCCGGACGTCACGCCGCCGCATGAGGGCCGACAGCAGCAGGATGCGGGCCCAGGGTCGATGGCGGCGCAGCGGTACGTGCACACGATCCCGCCAGCCGGTCCCGAGCCCCTCCTCGAGGGCCTGTCCGACCACTTGGTCCGTGCGCAGCCCTCGCCAGGCGGAGACGGAGAGGCCGATGGTGGTGACGGCGGCCACCGCGGCCGTCACCTTGGCGCCCGTCGAATCCAGATCGCCCTGGGCGGCGGCCAGAGCCGTGGAGGCCACCAGGACATGGATGCCGACGAACGGCACCTCGTTGAGGATCAGGCCGAACCAGAAACTCGAAGTCGCCAGTGGCCGGGTCGGCGTGGCGCGACAACGGCGAAGAAGGTGCACCAGGCCAAGAGCGCGGTCGTCGCCACGTATCCCATCGGCATGGCCGTGATCGTAGCCGAGCAATGCTCGATCGAGCCGATCCTCAGTTCGATCGGACTCCGGGCCGAGGTCGCCCGAGGCTCGGACCGCCCGGCTGCCGCCCTGGCGATGGTCTTCAAGCTCGTGGAGTCCGACCAGGAACGGTGGCGGGCCATACCGGCACAACCTGTCGCTCTCGTCCGCGCCGGTGCCGTATCCGTCAACGGTGAGCTCGTCGAACGTCCCCGGGGTCACGCGGCCTGATCCACTTCAACCGGACCGCAAGTCCTGGCAGTTGCTCGGAGCACGCGGGCGGCGGAGCCTGCGGGGAAGCCCGCCTCGATCTTGACCACGGGCATCCGAGGAGCACTTCCGCTCAGGGCGGTTCGATGCCCATGACCGCCCCTGTCGCTCACAGGTGGCCCGATGTGATGCCCACGTGGTTTGTCGTCGTGGTCGTGGTGCCGGCTGCGATCGGCATCGTCCTGGCCTGTCGGCCGGAACGCTGACGGCGAGTCCAGAGCTGACGGGCCGCCGTCCGCCGTCCGTCGGCTGCCGGCGCCGGCCCACGCCGGCCATGGTCAACCCGATGCCCTTCGTCCGGCACGGGCCGGGTCGCTCAGAATGCTGCCGGGCGATCAAGGGCGCCGGCAGCGAGACCCCCCAACTGTCTGGGATGGGATACGCCGGCCGGCCGCGGCACTCTTTGTCCGACCGATGGCGGTGAGCCGCCTTCGGCGCGTTCGGTGACGACAACGAGGGGAAGAGATGTCCATACGAAGAAAGATCATCGGGATGCTGGCCGCAGCCACGGCCGCCGGCCT
This sequence comes from Streptomyces sp. NPDC020731, assembly GCF_044334705.1. Classification (NCBI taxonomy): domain Bacteria; kingdom Bacillati; phylum Actinomycetota; class Actinomycetes; order Kitasatosporales; family Streptomycetaceae; genus Streptomyces; species Streptomyces sp. NPDC020731. The sequence continues at coordinate 39,473 of NZ_JBIRTN010000033.1, read as the reverse complement.
GACGGCGGCGGGAGCTCCGGCTGCTGTTGCGGCCCCGCCTGTGGCGGGTGACGCGGTCACGGCCTCTGTGTGGCGGAACATCGCTCTGACCGGCACCTACACGATCCGCGACGACGAGGGCATTTTCGCCGCCGGTACGTACTGCAACGGCAACGTCGCCTCCGAGGGTTGGGTGAACGAGGTCCGCACGCCGTCGGTGTGGTGGGAGACCACGTGCGGGGGCGAGATCCGTGTGGAGAAGCACGTGTCCGCCGAGACGGACGCCACCGGCGGAGTCATGATCCATGTGACCCTGCAGTTCTACGAGGGCACGAACGACACCAACACCGACCTCGACGCCGAGTACAACTTCAACCGCTACGTCCCCGCGGGACAGACCTCGACGGTCAGCGAGATCACGCTCCGCAACGGGGAGAACGGCGGCAAGGACTGGGCGAAGCTCAACCTCGTCCTGCACAACAACCGCTGACCCGTATCGAAGCGTCGATCGCGCGTCCCGGACACCGACGGTTCCCGGGCACGGTAAGCGGAGGCACAGCTACCTGCGCAAACCGGGCTCGGGAGCCCCGGTCCACGCTTAGCCTCGGACCATGAGGCGCTACGGGGGAGTAACACGGGTCGGCAGGTTCGGGGACGCGGCGGCGCGGGCGGTACAGTCCGCGCGGACTGTCGAGGAGTTCTTCGAGGCGGTGAAACGGGTCATACGGCCTGTGCTGCGATTCGACGTATGTGCCTGTGTGACCGTGGATCCGCAGACGTTGATGAACACTGGCGGTGACTACCGAGACGGCCTGCCGTCCGCCATGATGCCGCGCATGCTCGACATCGAGTACCGCGAGGGGGATGCCAACGACCTGTCGGATCTGGCGGCCAGACCGACGCCGGTGGGCCTGCTCAGCCGGGAGACGAGCGGGAACCTCGACCTCAGTCCCCGGTACCGCGACATCATGCGACCCCTGGGTTTTCGCGACGAGTTACGCGTGCTGCTGCGGGACCGCCATGGAGCGTGGGGCGCCCTGATCATGGGCCGCGCAGACGACTCGCCCCCGTTCGGTTCCCCGGAGCTGGCTGTGGCGGCGTCGCTGGCCCAGCCGCTGGGGAACGCACTGCGCAGGCTGCACTTGACGCGGCTCGCCGAGGAGAACGCCTCGGGAGCGGCGCCGGGACTGGTACTGCTGGACGGTGACCATCAGGTGATCCATGTGACGCCCACCGCGGCCATGTGGTTCGACGATCTGGCACACACCGACGGCGTGCCACCCGGTGACCGCGGACTGCCTCCCGCCGTGTACGCGGTGGCAGCGGCGGTGCAGGCCACAGGGGCCGCGGCCTCCCACACCTCGTGGATGCACAGCCGCAGACACGGCCGGGTACGGTTGCACGCCTGGCGCCTGGAGGAGCCCACGGCGACCTCGGCCCGCACCGCTGTCGTTGTCGAACGGGCCGGTCCCACCGAGCACATCGCGCTGATCGTCGCGGCGTACGGGCTGACCCCTCGTGAGAGGGACATCACGGCCCTGGTGCTGCGGGGGCAGTCCACAGCCGACATCAGCCGCAGCGCCGGCTTGTCACCGCACACGGTCCAGGACCACCTGAAGGCGGTGTTCGACAAGACGGGCGTCCGCAGCCGGCGGGATCTGGTCGCCACCCTCTTCGCCCGTCACTACGTGCCGGACATAACGCCGGCCGCATCCGCATCACAACGTCGTCCTCGGGACTGAAGAAGCAAGTCCTCCGACCCGGCGGCTCCGACCCGTCCGTCGTCCTCACCGACGCCGACATCGCCCGGGCCGCCGCGTGGGTGGTGCTGTGCGCGGTCGGCCTTGCCGCCACCGCCGAACTGAACGCCTCCTCGGCACCGGACCCGCAGCCTGAGCAGCCCGTCAGCGCCGAGTGCGCCGAGTACATCGCGGACATCGAGATGCAGCCGGCAAAGGGTAAGCAGGAAGGCAGGGGAGACGGTGTGCTGGTCTTCTCGCGAGTTCAGGTCGGCACCGAGGACGACTGCCTCGACGAGCTCCGCGACCGCTTCCGTGGCGATCGGTGAGCCGCAGGACATGGCTCGCCGCGACAGCATGGCTGACCTGCGTCGGTGCCGTGACGATCATTGCCGTGGGTGCCGCGTCGGAACCAGAGTCGCGGGTGTACTCCTCCTGCCTGGCGGCCGACACCAAGCCGGTGCCTGCGGACGACGACCCGTGCGACGGCCGTTGAAGAACGACTGAGCGACTGTCCGCCGCAGGATGGCAACCGCTACGAGGTTGTGCACGATCGAGGTCCAAGCGTGGGGGGAAGCGGACGCGTATGCCCTGGTGCGGGTTGCAGCGCCGAGCGAGCCGGCGGGCGGCGGCGACGGCATCGTCGGCCTGAAGACCTCGGACGCCCTGCGCCCCCGCGGCGCGGCGGGCCGCAGGGATCTTCGCGCATGACGGCACCGGAGACGATTGCAGCGGGGTCGGGGCGGTGTGGGGCATCAGTGGACTCTGCTGTCTGCGCGCCCCCTCATTGAGCCGGAGTTCCTGTTCGCCCTGGCCTCGCCGGTAGGCTGCGGTGGTGCGCACGGTCGAGGTTCTGTTGGACGAGGCGGCAGAGCTGGCGGTTCGGGAGGCCTGGCGGCGACTCGCGGACGCGGGGCTGCCCAGTCAGGCGCGTCACCGCTCACCGACCAACAGCCCGCACCTCACCCTGGCGGCCTGCCCGGAGCTGACCGCCCCGATCCGCTGGGAGCTCGCCGAGGCGGCCGCCGCCCTGCCGCTGCCGGTACGGTTCACCGGAGTGGTCCGCTTCGAGCGGCCCACCTCGGTACTGGCCTGGGCGCTGGATCTCGACTCCGCACTGGCCGGCTTGCACCGCCGGGTGTGGGAGGCGGTGGCCTCGGACAGCCCGCCCGAGACCCTCAGCCCATTCCACGAACCTGGGCGCTGGAGCCCGCACGTCACCCTCGGCCGTACCCGGCGGACAGGCGCCTTCGTCAACCGGCGGGTCCCCGAACTGCTGCCTGCCCCGCCGCTGTCGGTCCGGCTCGTCACCCTGCGCAGCTACGACACCGTGAACGGTGCCCTGGAGGTGCTGGAGCCCCGCCCCTGAGATGCCCCGACGCCGACCGGTCAGCGCCCCTGCCGAAGTGGTGGCCCAGCGGCCTGCGGCACCGCCCGCAGTGCCCTGCCGCCACGGCGTTTCCTGATCTGGTCGTCCCGCTCCTGTCTGCCCTTGGACGCGTGTCCGCCCGGCCGCCGGCCCAGCGCGTCCCACGACCGGGGCAGGACGGATGCACCTGTCTCCCGCGAGCACGACGTTGTCAGTGCCGCTTCACATGCTGCAGGGCACGGCCCGTTCCTGGACGCGACTGCATGAGCACCTCGCCCTGTTCGCCGCCTTCAAGCTCGAGGTCGACGCCCGCAGACGCACCGTCGCCGAACAGCGGCTCAAGCAGCCCGAGCGGCCGACCCCGCCGACCGGCAGCAGCACCACACGAACCGGCCCGACCAGGGCAGGGGAGCGGGCCGCGACCGCTGAAGGATGCCGACCAGCCGGCATATGACCGATCTGCGACTTCACCCGCGAGTCCCGGCGGCCCGGACTGAGAATCGGGGCGTCGGGACCCGGAACCTTGACCGACCTGCACGAACCGCTGGAACCGCTGGAAACGCTCAACGATCACCTTGGCGAACTGCCCTGCCCCACCGGCGCGGCGACGTGGACCGGGCAGTCCACCGATCAGGACTCGCCGGGCAGTGCCGACGCCTCCTGTGTCCTGGTGTACGGCCCGATCCCCGAGGTCAACAAGGGCACCATCGCCCACGCTCCGCTGCCTACGGCCCTCCGACCGGGCCAGTTCGGGCATGGCGCGGCATCAGAGCTGGCGTCGGCGTACATCGGGAGGATCGGCAACCGGCGGGTGAAGCGGCACGAGCTATGGCAGTGTCCAAGAGGTGACAGGCCATCAGCAGCGGCTGGGCAGGGTACGGCTCGCCCGGCAGAACACGGCACCCGCCCGGATCCGCAGGCGGTCTCAGCGCGATCGGGGATCGCGGGTCCCATGGGTCGCTATCGGTGCTGCGGTAGGTGCCGTGGCTGCTATCGGCAGCCTCATCTTCACCGCAGTGGCCACGTACTTCAGCGCGGTGGTGGCTCAGGACCAGCTGGACCAGGGCAGGGAGGACGCGCAGCGCGCCGCCCGCGCCCAGGCGGCGCTGGTCACCTACTACACGACCGATGAGGGATCCGAGTTCGTGGAGACGCATATTCATGTCGTCAACCGGTCGCTGGATCCGGTGACCAGGGCGGACCTGGGATTCCTGGTGAGATCGAAGAACACCAAGACGTACAAGCAACTCGTGCTGACCCAACAGGCCATGGTGGGTATCCAGCTGCCACCGTGCACCAAGGCGGACGTCGACGCGAGGAAAGTGGTCTTCAGCCAGTACTACGACAACTCCGGGTTGACCCTTGTCGGCTCCGGCAGAACGGGGTCGGTGGAGCTTGACCACTTGGCGTTCACAGACGCAGACGGTGTGCGGTGGAAGCGGACGGAAATGACGCTCGAGGAAAACCCGTACCCCCCACCGGACAACACATACAGCATGTTCACGCCGAAGGATGCGATCACGTACAAGAAGGCGGAACACTGCGGTGAAGGGAGCTGACCTGTCCCTGGCCGTGTGCCGCTCGAAAAGCCGTTGGCGCAGGTGAGAGTGGTGCGGTTCGGTCACCGGGAGCATGTCCGCGTGACCGTTTCCTTGCTGCGCAAGGCGGCCCGGGGCTGCTCCCCATCCCGTCGGTGCGCTGCGCCGTGAAACCACCAAGGACGCCGAGCTGCTCGTGCTGCGGCAGGAGAACACGGTCCTACGCCGGCAACTGGCAGGACCGATCCGCTACGAGCCGGCCGACCGGTCCTGGTTCGCCGCTCTGCCCGCGCGATACCCCGGCGACGCCGGCGGGAGGTCTTCCCGGTCGCCTCCGCCACTCTGCTTGCCTGGCATCGTGGGTTCATCGCCGCCAAGTGGGACCGCACCGCACGCCGACGCGCCGGCCGCCCGCCCATCCCAACAGCGATCAGGACGCTCGTTCTGCGGCTGGCCCAGGAGAATCCGCGGCGGGGCCACCGGCACATCCAAGGGGAGTCGGCCCGACTCGGGTATCGGATCGCCGCCTCGACGGTCCGGAAGATTCTCAACGGCGCGGGCGCCGACCCGGCGCATCGTCGCTCCGGCCCGGCCCGGCGCGAGTTTCTGACCACCCAGGCAGGGGCATCATCGCGGCGGACTTCCTCCGCCTCGACACCGTGCTCGGCACGAGGCGCCTGCGTACCACCGAGAGTCACCGCCCGCCCGGCCCGGGGGTGGGCCGTGCGACAGACGGGGAATCTCGCCGCCGGTCTGGGCATGCGCATGGAATCTTCGCGGTTCCCGGTGCGTGACCGCGACGGCAAGTACGGTGCGGCGTTCGACGCGGTCTTCGAGGCCGAGGAGCTGGAGGTGATCTTGAGCGCCTCGCGAGCTCCTCGGCTGAACGCCCACTGCAAGAGGATCATTGGCGGCATCCGCCGTGAGGCCCTCGACCACGTCCTGATCGTGAACGAGGCCCACATCCGCCACGTCCTGGCGGCTTGCCAACGGTGACCGCGTCAAGATCGGCGCCTGGCCGGCCAAGGCCCGTACGCGACACTGCTTCGGGCAGCTGGACGCCGACCACGAGAGCCTGGGCGCCGCCCTTCCCGGCGGTGACTGGAGGGACGAGAGCACGCCTGTCACGACGCGGTCCCGGTCCTCGGCCCCGGGGACACCTGGTGGGAGAACGGCGTCAGGGCGGCACGTCTCACCCAGCCCTTGGCCCTGTGCCTGGCTGCTCGCGCAGACTGCGGCCATCGCCACCATCTGGCAGTTCCTCGCGGAGACGGGCGGCCCCCCGCCGGAGAACAGCGGTGTCAGCCGGACGCCGTAGACGCGGACCGCTCGGTGAGGTCCCTTCCGCAAGAGCCCGGCCGCCTCCTCACCGTCCAGGTGCTCCAGCACACGCGGGCCCTGCGGACGGCGAAGGCGACGGACATCAGGGTGGGGTTGCACGCGGTGGGCCTGGCGGGCGGACCGGGGACCTACGGGCTGCCGCACCCGCCGGCGGAGCGAAGGCGCCGCTTGTCCTGCGCACCGTGTGAGTGTCCGTTCGGGGCGGGCATCAGCCCGAGTCCTCCTTCTTCCTGAGCTCAGCCAGCGCGTCGAAAGTACGGATCAGGACTGCGCGTCGCTCGTTCTTGTAGTCCGATGAAGCCTCCAACTCGTCCATGCAGCCCTCCCACACCGCCATGTACGTCCTCTTCCACCCCTCGACCACTTCGACCTCGGGCAGCGACACCCCCACGTAGCCCTGCCGCGCCAGGAGGCTCAGCAGTTCCAGGTTGGCCGGCACCGCGACTCCCCAGTACTCGTCGGGCTCGATCCCGACCGGGTCGCCGGCCATCGCGTCCGCGACCTCGGTGATGAGCCGGTCCGTGAGCATCGACAGGTGGTCTGCGGCCGTGTCGTTCTCGAAGTTGCCAGTGCCCCAGTCGCCCACGGGGCCCCCTCTGCTCGTTGGGTCGATACGCGAGAGTTGTATCAGCGCGTACCGACAACCGGGCCGCACAGAGGTGCGGCGGGCCGCGCCGTAGCCGCGCGGCTTGTCGGTGACCAGCGCCCGCGGCACCCGGCACCGCTTCTTCGGCAGCATGCGGGAAAACCGTTTCGCGGTCGATGCGTCGCGCCCGCTCCGGACGAGGTTGCCCCCGTTCGTGGCCGACGGCGTCGCAGCTCGCGGCCACAGGCCGGACCGAACTTCGTACACCACTCCCGGATGGTCTCGTACGAGACGCCCTCACCCCGGGCAAGCTCAGCGCGAAGCGGTGGCAGAGCCGGACACGGTGGGCGATGACCTTCCTCGGGAACCGGTACCCCTGGTACGACGGCGCCACGGTGTCGCCTCCCGACAGCCAGCGGCCCAGCGTCCGACCGTGACACGGTCTGCGGCTGCGCAGCCGGTACGTCTGCGCAACGTGCTTACAGGTGCCGGCGGAGGCCGTGGCCTCCGCTCACGCGTGCGCCGCCCGGTTCCCAGCCGGCCCTTCCCCGGCCTGTGAGAACACCACCCGGTGCAGCTTTCCATCGCTGTTCGATATCGATTGCCTCGCATTCGAACACCCGGAAATCTATGGTGGCTGGAGTAGACATTGGATGGTGTCCTGGTTAAGATTCTCGCGTAGTCCAGAGAGTCAAGCGGGACTCGGCAGAAACGAACTGTCGAGCAGCAGGACAGGAAGTCGCAGTTCGCAGTACCCAGCAGCGAAGTCAGTGAGCGGTACCCCGGTGAAGGCGTCGGCTGCGGGCGCGCGCACCGGGTTCGGCTGTCGAAGAGTGGCGCTGTCACAGGTCACCGAGCAGTTCGCATCACCCGCAAGCAGTCGATCACCGAGGGAAGAACGGAGGAACAAGCGCCATCAGGATCGCCCGGGCGGAAGGTTCGCGCCCGGGTACCGCAGGACATCGTTAGTGAGGTGGTCTCCGGTCAAGCAACCGCGATCCCCGCATCCCCGACAGCGAAGTTCGGCTCGGGCATGCGGAAGCACAGGGCCGGCGCAGTACTGAGGCCGGCAGATGGTGTAGCAGTTCCTTCGGGGCCCTGGTGCCGTACGGCACCAGGGCCCCTCCGCACGTCCCGCAAAGAGGGGTGCAGATGACAGCAGACGACTCGTTCAGCCGTCTCGACGACGACCACCCCGCCTGCACCATGGGCCGGGCCGCCGACATGCTCGGCACCACCCCATCGCCCCCGTCAGCCGACAGGGGGAGGCCGCGATCATCCTGAGCACCGTGCAGTATCTCCTCGTCCCCGGCCGGGCCGAAGACCTCCACCGCTACCAGGAGCGCATGGACCGCCTGCTGGACGCACCCGCGGTACCGGTACCGGACGACGGTGGCCGGCCGGGGCGCACATGACACGCCGGCTGGTGCGAGGCAGGACGAGAACGGGACCGGGACGACGACGGCCTGACGTGCCGTGCTGCCCCGGCGCTGCGCCGGGGCGGACCCGGTGGGCAGAATCGGTCGCGTGGAAGCACACCAGTCACCGGAGAGAACCCCCGACGGGCACTTCGTCGTCATCAGGGGAAGGAAATGGCGGGCAACCGATCCGTCCACCCCCGAGGAGACCGCCGCTCGTCTTCGACGTCACCTCATGTCGGCTCGTCGCGCGGTGCGCTCCGCGACGACTGCGGGCGACGCGCAGGCCGAGCGGGCAGCGCGTGCACGCGTGAACCGGGCGAAGGTCGCGCTGGGCGAACGGGGCACCCCCTGGTGGGACCAGCCCGAGGACGAGCGCCGACGACGCTGGGAACAGGGGCTCGCGCGCCTCGACGCGGAGACGCAGAGCTGAGGTCGTAAGAAGGCAAAGGGCGACAAGGCGAAGGAAGCGCTCGAGCCACGCTGTCCGCTCGCACGACCTCTGTCCAGCGCATGTCGATGCGGGAAAGTCGCTCGATCCGTTCCGGTGTCGGTGTCACAGCCCGGCTCCGTCGGCTGCCGGTCCACGCCCCGAACTTGATCTCACGTTCCTCCTGATCAGCGCCACCTCATGCCCACCGACCTCGTCCGGATCGCCGCGACCCCGGACGTCGTCCGCGACGACGACTGGCACCGCACCCGGCTGCACGAGGTCTCCGCCACCGTCCGGGCGGAATTCACCGACCTCGGATACGACCTGCGCCGCGCCGTCCGAACCCTCCGCGCCGGCGGGTGCTGCGGGGAGCGGCAACGCCCTGCGTCCTGTTCCTGGTCCTGCTCCTCGTGGTCGCGGCGGCCTTCGCGATCCCGGCTGCCCGTATGCCCCCTCCCGTGGGTCCTTCCTGATCCGCTGAGGGCGCGTCGCCCCTGCCGGCAACGCCCGACGGGGCCCCTGTCGTCGCGGGCCCCGTCGGGATCGTGCCATCGGTCAGGCAGGTGCGGGCTGTGTCCGGTCAAGGGTGGGGTCGAGGCGGACGACGATGCCCTTCGACGTGGGCTGGTTACTGATGTCGGCGACGCTGTCCAGCGGCACCAGGACATTCGTCTCCGGGTAGTAGGCGGCGGCCGAGCCCTTGGCGGCCGGGTAGGGTACGACCTCGAAGTTCTCGGCCCGGCGCTCGGTACCGTCCTCCCAGACGCTCACCAGGTCGACGTGATCGCCCTGGGCGAGGCCGAGTTCGCTCAGGTCGGCCGGGTTGACGAGTACGACGTGGCGGCTGCCGTGGATGCCGCGGTAACGGTCGTTGTCGGTGTAGGGGACGGTGTTCCACTGGTCGTGCGAGCGCAGCGTCTGCAGCAGCAGGTGACCCTCGGGCGCCCGGGGGACCACGCGCTCGTTGCAGGTGAACAGGGCTTTGCCGACCTTGTTGCTGAAGACGCCCTCGTTGACCGGGTTGGGCAGTTGGAAACCCCCGGGGCGGGCCACCCGAGCGTTGAAGTCGTGGAAGCCCGGCACGATGCGGGAGATGCGGTCGCGGATGGTGTCGTAGTCGCCCTCGAACTTGTCCCAGGGGATGTCCGCCTTGCCGTCCAGGGTGCGCCGGGCGAGCCGGCACAGGATGGCGACTTCGCTGAGCAGCAGCGGGGAGGCCGGTTCGAGGCGGCCCTGGGAGGTGTGCACCTCGCTCATGGAGTTCTCGACGGTGACGAACTGCTCGCCGTCGGCCTGGACGTCACGCTCGGTGCGCCCCAGGGTCGGCAGGATCAGCGCGGTGTTGCCGCAGACGGTGTGCGAGCGGTTGAGCTTGGTGGAGATGTGAGCGGTCAGCCGGCACGAGCGCATCGCCTCCTCGGTGACCTCGCTGTCGGGAGCGGCGCGGACGAAGTTGCCGGCCAGGGCGAGGAACACCTTGACGCGGCCCTCGCGCATCGCCCTGATCGAGTTCACCGAGTCCAGGCCGTGCGGGCGCGGCGGGTCGAAGCCGAACTCCTTCTGCAGGGCGTCGAGGAAGGTGTCCGGCATCTGCTCCCAGATGCCCATGGTGCGGTCGCCCTGCACGTTGCTGTGGCCGCGCACCGGGCAGGCGCCGGTACCGGCGCGCCCCAGGTTGCCGCGCAACATCAGGAAGTTGACGATCTCCCGGACGGTGGGTACGCCGTGCTTGTGCTGGGTGATGCCCATCGCCCAGCAGACGATGACGCGGTCGCTCCGCAGGACCTCGTCGCGGACCTTCTCGATCTCCTCGCGGGTCAAACCGGTCGCCGTGCGCACGTCGTCCCAGTCGACGGTGCGGGCGTGCTGGGCGAACTCCTCGAAGCCGGTGGTGTGGGCGTCGATGAAGTCGTGGTCCAGGACGGTGCCGGGCCGGGCGTCCTCGGCCTCCAGCAGCAGGCGGTTGAGGGCCTGGAACAGGGCGAGGTCGCCGCCGGGCTTGATGTGCAGGAAGCGGTCGGCGATCTGGGTGCCGCGCCCGAGGACCCCGCTCGGCTTCTGCGGGTTCTTGAAGCGGCGCAGCCCGGCCTCGGGCAGCGGGTTGACCGCCACGATCCGGCCGCCGTTGCGCTTGGCCTCCTCCAGGGCGCTGAGCTGACGCGGGTGGTTGGAGCCCGGGTTCTGCCCGACCAGGAAGATCAGATCGGCGTGGTGGAGGTCATCGAGGCTGACCGTGCCCTTGCCGGTGCCCAGGGTCTCGCTCAGGGCGAAGCCGCTGGACTCGTGGCACATGTTGCTGCAGTCGGGCAGGTTGTTGGTGCCGAAGGCGCGGGCGAAGAGCTGCAGGACGAAGGCGGCCTCGTTGCTGGCGCGGCCGGAGGTGTAGAAGACGGCCTCGTCGGGGGAGGCCAGCGCCTTCAGTTCCTGCGCGAGGACGTCCAGGGCGTCGTTCCAGCCGATGGGCTCGTAGTGCTCGGAGCCGGGCCGCTTGATCATCGGCTCGGTGAGCCGCCCTTGCTGGTTGAGCCACATGTCGGAGCGGGCGGCGAGGTCGGAGACGCTGTGCTCACGGAAGAAGCCGGCGGTGACCCGGCGCGTGGTGGCCTCGTCGTTGATGTGCTTGGCGCCGTTCTCGCAGTACTCGTTGCGATGGCGCCGGCCCGGGGCCGGGTCCGCCCACGCGCAGCCGGGGCAGTCGATCCCGCCCACCTGGTTCATGGTCAGCAGGTCCACCCCGGTCCTGCGCGGGGAGGTCTGCTCCAGGGAGTACTCCAGCGCGTGCACGACCGCGGGGACTCCGGCCGCCCACTTCTTCGGCGGTGTCACGGAGAGGGTGCTCTCCGGCTCCTCACCGGGCGGGTTCTGCATCGGTTCGCCTTTCTCTTGCCGTGTCCGGCACACCGGTCAGCCGACGGGCCACTGGGCCACGCGGCTTCTGGGCGGTTCCGGCTGATCGTGCTGCACGCGGCCGTTGCGGATGGTGCCGCGCCAGGCCCCGCCCTCCTGCCCCAGTCCCTCGATGAACCGCTTGAAGTTCATGAGTTCGCCGCGCACCAGCCGGGCGGTCAGACGGGCGGCCCTGGACGAGCGGGTGAGGATCCTCGCGGCTCCCTGCGGTTCCAGGAGCATCCGGACGGTGATCGCGGTGCCGCCGGACCCCGTCGGCCGGAACTCGACCTCGCCCTGATGGGAGGGGTTCTGCTCCAGACCGCGCCAGGCCAGGTAGGCGTCGGGGTCCTGCTCCACGATCTCGACCGCGAAGCGGTGGCGCAGGGGCCCGTAGCCGATGGTCCAGGCGGTCACGGCGGGCCTGATCTGCTCGACGCCGTGCACCACGGTCGAGAAGCGCGGGAAGGTCTTGAACTGCGTCCACTGGTTGTACGCCGTCCGCACCGGCACCGCGACCTCGACCGTCTCCTCGACGTGCCGCTCCCGCAGCGGACGGCGGCGCGTGACGCCGTCACCGCCGGTACGTGTCCCCGGCGTGTTCGGCACGGCCTGCCGGGCGTCGTCCTCGTGCGCCATCGTGGTCTCTCCTCCGGTGAGGGAGCCGGGCGTGCGGGCACCCGGCCTCCCCTCGTACGTCAGGGCTTCTCTTCCGGTTCCCTCATCGCGCACTTCGAGTCACCCGGTGCGTCCGTGTCCCGTGCGATCCCGGCTACCAGGGGGACGGGCCGGTCATGGGGCTTCCCGCGGAGGCTGAGGCAACCAGTCAGCGGTGGCCTTGCGGATGTCGGCGACGACCGTGCCGCCGGGGTCTGCCTCGTCGCCCGGCAGGAGGTCGGCGATGCGGTTGTCGAACTCGGTCCGGATGGTGCGACGCAGCGGCCGGGCGCCGAATTCCGGCTGGTGGCCGTGAGTGGTCAGCCGCTTCTCCGCCGCGTCGGTCACCTCCAGCTTCCTCCCCTGCGCGTCCACCCGCCACTCACTGTGATCCAGCAGGTGGTCGACGATCGCGCCCAGGCCGTCGGCGGTGATGGTGTGGAGGACGATGGTGTCGTCGACGCGGTCGAGGAACTCCGGCAGAAACCGGCCGCGCAACCCCTGCGTGAGCGCGTCCTTCAGCTGCGCGGCGTCGGCCCCGGTGGCCGAGGATGCGGCGGGCGCCGTGCCGGACGTCATGACGATCACGCAGTGCCGGAAGCCGACGACGCGGCCCTGGCCGTCGCTGAGGCGGTCGTCGTAGAGGATCTGCAACAGCGTGTTGAAGACGTCCGGGCGCACCTTCTCCACCTCATCTCGAACAGCGCTACGCCGTACGGGTGGCGGCGGACCTTCCCGGTGAGCTGTCCGCCCTCGTCGAAGCCCACGTATCCAGGCGGCGCGCCGACCAGGCGGGCGACGGTGTGCTTCTCCTCGTCGAGAGGGGCGGTTCATCACCGCCAGCCGCCTCTCCGCCATCGACTCCAGCCGCCTTGACGTCACCGAGGGCGGCGGCCACGCCGGTCACGCTGCCGGCCCGGCACCGCAGGCCGATCGCCAAGAAGTGGAACTACGCCGACCGACGCCGCACCGGCCGCCCTCCCATGGCCTCCGCGCTCAAGAGGCTGGTTCTCCGTCTGGCACAGGAGAACCTGCGGTGGGGCCACCGTCGGATCCAGGGTGAGTTGGCCCGGCTGGGACATTCGATCGCACTGCCCACGGTGTGGGAAATCCTGCACGCGGCCGGCATCGTCCCGGCCCCGCACCGGCCCGAGCCGGCGCGAATTCCTCACCACCCAGGCCGAGGGGATCATCGCGGCGGGCTTCTTCCATGTCGACACGGTCACCGGCAGGCTGCTGCACGCGCTGGGGCGTTGTCAACTTGGTTGGTGGGCTCAGTGCCTGGGCCGGTCTTCGGGCGGCTGGGCGCGGGGAGGGGGCGTCGTGGCTCCGTCGTACAAGGGGTAGGCGTCTCCCCACACTTCCGGCCACACAGGCACCGACTCATCACGAGCCGGACAACCCCGGTCCGGCACATCCCGACACACCCTGTGCCCAGCCAAGTTGACAGCGCCTCCCGGAGACGACGGGGGAGGGCGGGAGACAGGCGACATCGCTGCAGGCCCACGAAAAGAAGGACGAGGGAGTCAGCCGGTGTGAGCCCGGGCGAAGCAGTGCAGCCAGCGGGAATCCGCGCTGCGGGATGTCATCCGGACAGGGGTCAGCCTCGCGTGAAGTTCCCCCATGTCACGTATGCCAGCGAGCTTCGCTTTGCCGGCGTGGGGGTCCGGGCATTGGTGGCCGAAGAGGCTGCTGCGGACCCATCGCTACGCGGACTCGGCACGCGCGCTTCTGACCGAGACTGCCGAACAGCCATCGCCATGAAACCCGCTCGACCTGGCCACCTCCTTGAAGAGATCCTTTGGGCATGGAGTTCCTCTGCTACCACCGCGACCGGCCCGGCTCCCTGCCGCTGCGCGACGAGCTACTGGAAGAGCATTGGTCCTACATGGACCGGTACGCGAAGGAGATGATCGCCCGGGGCCCGACCCTCGCCGACGACGGCGACACACCAACCGGCAGCGTGCACGTCGTCGACCTGCCCGATCCCGCCGCCGCCCGCTCGTTCGCCTTCGACGAACCGAACTACCAGGCCGGCGTCTACCGGGACGTGCTGCTGCGACGGTGGCGCAACACGCTGAGGCGCACCATGTGGGACTTCCCCGGCGGCCGGACCGGCGGCAACCGATACCTGGTGCTCGGCCTCGGCGCCGGGCAGGCCGCCGACCTCACCTTGCCGCCCGGCCGGGACGAGCTGATCGCCTACGGGCCACTGCTGTCCGACGACGGCGTCACCTGGCTGGGCACGGCGGCGTTGCTCCGGGCACCGGACCCGGAAACGGCACGCGCCATCCTGACCCCGGACCGGTACGCCGACATCGAAGTGCACAACTGGCAGTTCGGCGGGCGGCCGTCATAACCCGAGAACGTCCGGCCGACGTCACCGCCGAAACCCTTCGGATCGCCCGGCGTCCCCGTGTTTCACCCGAACCCACGGATGCATCGGCCTGACGCACACCGGTGCACCCGTGAGTTCGCGCTGAAGGACCTTCGGTTTCCCTGAACCCACAGGGATCCAGGGGCATGATCCAGATACGCCGGAAACCCGCCACAGGATGATCTCGAATTGACGAGTGCCCTGATCGGCCGGCTCAGCGGACTCGGTCATAGACGAGAGACAACGTGCCGTGCTCGCCCGCGGCCTGGCTGACGAGCGCCCACTGCCCCGCGGGCAGCCCGTCGTCGAAGAGGCGCGGCCCGCCGCCGAGGAAGACCGGAAAGACCGTGAGCGCCAGTCGGTCGACCTCGTCGGCCGCCAGCAGCGCCTTGATGACACTTGCGCTGGAGAGCACGAGAATGTCGCCGCCTTCGGTCGCCTTGAGGTCCGCGACCACCTCGGTGGTCGGCTTGTCGACGATCGTCGTCCGCTCCCACGGCGCCTCGCCGAGGGCGGAGGAGAGGACCACCTTGTCGGTGTCGAGGAGCCACTTCGCGAATGCCTCGTCGCGCGGGTCGGCGCCCTCCATGCCGATGACGGTAGGCCAGAAGCTGAGGAACCCCTCGGCGTTGACCCGCCCGAGCAGGGCCGTCGTCGCCGGCTCCCAGAGGCTGGTCAGGTGGTCGCGGGCGACGTCGGTGACGGCGTACGGCATCACCCAGCCCATGTCCAACGGGTCCTCCGGCGCAGCGTAGTGGCCGTCGAGCGAGAGGCTCATGTTGGTGACGACTCTGCGGCCGCCGGTCTGGTTGGTCACTTCGTGCTCCTTGTGCCGGTGCCGGTGGCGACGGTGCCGTGTGAGTCTGCGACGAGGGTCGCCGCGAGCTTGTCGAGGCTCTGGCCGAAGCCGATCTCGATGCCCGCGATGAAGTCCGCGGAGTCGACAGTGCTGTCGGTGATCCGCCAGTGGACGTTGAGTTCCGTGCCGGTATCGGTGGGCCGGAGACCGAGGTCGACGTGGGCGGTGAAGGCGAGGCTGCCGTCGGGAAGGAGCGGGGAGAGCCGGTAGGCCAGGCGCTCGACAGGACGTACGTCGTCGACGACACCCTCCGCCCGCCCGGCGACCAGGTCGGAGCCGTCGGCGTCCTCCGCATCGCGGTACTCCTGAACGATCCGACCACCCTCTCGCGCCTCGAAGACGAGCTCGGAGACGCACAGGTCATCGGGCGTCCACCATCGGGCGAGCAACGGTGCCTCGGTCAGGTGGTGCCAGACCAGCTCGGGGCGCCCCACCAACGACCGGCAGAACCGGAACGAGCGGCCGTCGGCCCACCCCGACTCCTCCGCGGCGGCCCGCTCCGCGTGGAGGCTGACCCCGTAGCGGTCATAGGTCGCGCGCGGGCCCCCGGCCTGGTCCGCGGTGTCAGCGAGCCGGCCGAGTGCAGCCGCCAGATTCCGCAAGGGAGCGGACCGGAGCGCGTAGATGCGGCGCTGGCCGGTGCGCTGGGAAGTGACGACGCCGGCGCGCTCAAGGGTCTGCAGGTGCTTGGTCGTCTGCGGCTGGCGCGCCCCGGTGAGCTGGGCGAGAACGCCGACCGAGCGGGGCCGCTCGGCCAGCAGGCTCACGAGCCGCCAGCGGGCCGGGTCGGCCAGTGCGGTGAGAAGTGCGTCCATGGAGACAAGTATTCCTGACGGAGAATATTCGTGTCAAGGAATGTTTTCGGGCCGGTCGGATCGCCGATGGGCCGGTGCTTGATAGGCGTTCACTCATGAAGGCAGGCTGGTTTACCTTCGGAGGGCCACCGGGCTCGCTCATCCGGGCGCCCGGGAGAACCCGACCCCGGACATCCACCTGGTCCTGGACAACTACGCCGTACACAAGACACCCGCCATCAAGAAGTGGCTGCCGGCACATCCCCGCTTTCGCCCGCACTTCACGCCGACCGGCTCCTCGTGGCTGAACCTGGTGGAACGGTGGTTCGGCGAACTCACGCAGAAGGAGCCCCGCCGTGGGACCCACCGCTTCGTCCAGGCCCTCGAACGCGACATCCGGGCATGGAACGCCGACCGGAACGACGGCCCCCGGCGGGACGTGGGCTGGTCGCCGGCACGCGAGCTGGAGTCGATGCCCCCGCTCGACGTGTACGAGGCAGTGGAACCCGGCCCGCTGTTCGCGGTGCACCGCACCACCCCGGACCATGGATGCGTGGGGTGGGTCACGGCATCCAGCCGGCAATGCGGAGCATCCGCGAGGGCATCGAGGAGACCCTGAGGCACGAGCTGGCCCGCGTCACGCTCGAAAACGTGCTCCGGGACGTACTCGCGGCACCTCGCCGGTGTTCTGACCGGGAAGGTTCGCCGGGTTGGCGGTAGGAACGGTGGGATGGACGGTGACGTCCGTTGCGACGCATGTGATCGCGGCGCCCACCCCGCTGCCGTCCGTGTCCGTCATGGCCACACCGTCAAGGGGGCCGCTTCCTGACGTGCCTTGAAAAAACTTGTGGGCCGCTGTCGATCCGGCCACGTCCTGTTCGACGTCATGACGTGCGGCGCCTTGCCACACGATGATGTGAGACAGAACCGGACGAGGAAACACATGGGCCAACTGCTGAGAGTCATGAACTTCAACGTCTCGAGTGACGGAATCGGTGCCGGTGAGCACCAGAGCCTCGAGCGACCGTTCGGCCACGACCATCCCGAGAGGCTGTTCGCCTGGGCCGGCGCCACGGCGAGCTGGCCCATGCGCACCGACCCCGGGGGCAGCCGGGGCCTCGACGACTGCTTCACGCGGGACTTCGCACGCAACATCGGTGCCGAGATCATGGGCCGCAACAAGTTCGGGCCCCAGCGCGGGCCCTGGCAGGACCATGAGTGGCACGGCTGGTGGGGGCAGGAGCCCCCGTTCCGCACGCCGGTGTTCGTCATGACCCACTACAAGCGTCCGTCGTTCACGCTCTCCGACACCGCGTTCCACTTCGTCGACGGCGCCTCGGCCACGATCCTCGAACGGGCGCGGGAAGCGGCGCAGGGGCAGGACGTCCGACTCGGCGGCGGGGTCACCACCATCCGGCAGTTCCTCGATGCCGGCCTCGTCGACACCATGCATGTGGCGGTCTCGCCGGTAAAGCTCGGGTCCGGGCTACGACTCTGGGAGCCCCCCGATGAGCTGCTCGACCGGTTCCACCTGGAGGTCGTGCCCAGCCCGAGCGGCGTGACCCACCACCTGTTCTGGCGCAGGTGAGCGAGGTCCCACTCGAGTTCGGGCTGCGGGTGCGAAGGAGCGTCCGCTCCAGCGGATACCCTTCTCGCTGCGGATGCGGGCGAGTTACTTGCGCCGGGCGGCGAGTACGTCGGGGTGGCGGGTGTCGGCGTTGCGCCGGCTGCCACCCGCCCGAGGGGCACCCGGCGATCTTGGTTTTGGGGTCTCCCGAAAGCCGGCCGCCGTCACGCCCCGACCACAGCCGGTAACCCGCGGGCAAGGGCGCTGCCGCGTCTCGGCGTTCGGGCCGGGTGGGAGTGCTGGGCCTGCGGCCGTTCGTGAAGTCGATCTCCTCACACCCGCAACCTTCCGTCCGTTCGGGTGGTTTGGTTTACGTCAGGTTCCGAGTTTTCCGTGGTCGGCACAGGCGGTGCGGCATGTTGAGGCGATGGATCTCTTGGGGCAGGAACCGATGACCGATGCGGTGGGTGAGACGGCGCTGTGGACGCTGTACCACCGTTCCCTGGCAGCCCGCGATCCCGAGTGCGGCCTGGCCGACCCCAAGGCCGTCGAACTGGTCGAGGCCCTGGACCACCCGTTCGCGCAGCGTTTCGGCACGGACAACCGCGGATGGGCCCGGGGCGTGGCGGTGCGGGCGCGGTGTTACGACCGTGAGGTGCGTGCCTTCCTGGCCCGGCATCCGCGCGGCACGGTGGTCTGTCTGGGCGAGGGGCTGGAGACGCAGTTCTGGAGAGTGGACAACGGCACGGTGCAGTGGCTGGGGGTCGAACTCGCCGAGTCGGCCGCACTGCGTCGCCGGTTGCTCCCGGACACCGACCGGTGCCGGACTTTGACCGGTTGCCTCCTGGACGAGAGGTGGACGGGGGAGGTCGACACCTCGGAAGGTGTCCTCGTCCTGGCACAGGGTGTGCTGATGTATATGGCCTGGGACCGTGTGCGGGCCCTGGTGGAGGCGTGCGCAGTGCGTTTGCCGGGAGCGCGGTTGGTGTTCGACACCCCACCGGCATGGTTCGCCGCAGGCACCGTCCGTGGCCGGTTCCGCTACCCGGCCGGGTACCGGCCACCGCCGATGTCGTGGGGTATGACACCCGCGCGACTGCGCGAACTGCGGGCCTGCCCGGGGGTGGCCGCCGCGTTGCCGGTGCGCGTGCCCCGTGGAGCGGGCCTGTGGTGGGGCCGGGTGGCACCTGTGGTTGACCGTGTACCCGGACTGCGCTCGTACGGGCCCCTGTCCGTGACCCGCCTGCTCTTCGCATCCGTCTCCCACCCCGGCCGGCCCGCCGCCGCCCAGCCACCCCACACCCGCGAGGAGCCCTGATGACCACCCTCCCCGACAAAGCCGAGTACAACTGCGTGAACACGCCCCGGTCCGAGGCGCCGACCCCGTCACCGACGTCCGCCCCGAGTACCCCCCTCGTGCCGGTGGAGGGGACCGTCCTGCGCCTGCGCGAGTTGGAACACGCCGACGCCGACGCCGTTCTGGACATCTTCGGCGACTCCCGCACCACCCGCTGCTACGGCAGCCAGCCATTGACCGCCGCCGGCGCACGCGCCGTGATCGACCACGCCTGCACGCAAGCCCGGCAGACCCCTCGCACCTTCTACCGGCTGGGCGTCGTCATCCGTGACACCGACGAACTCATCGGCACCGCCAAGCTCTCCCTCACCTCGCCCTCCACCGACCAATTCGTCGCCTGCAACCACCGCGCCGCCGAGTTCGGCATCGCCCTGAGCCCCGACCACACCCACACCGGCCTCGGTGCGGAGGTCGGCTCGCTCCTCGCTGTCCTGGCCTTCGACCGCCTCGCCCTGCACCGCATGTGGTGCCTTCTGCTGCCCACCAACACCGCGGCGATCCGCGCCCTGGACAAAAGCGGCGCATTCGCCAAGGAGGCGCAATTGCGGCACTTCGCGCACATCGATGGCATCTGGCACGACATGCTCCAGTACTCCATCCTTGAGGACGACTGGAAAGTACTGCGTCAGAACAGGCCGATCCGCGCGACGTGCAGCCCCACCGCGAACTGACGAGGATTGAGGCCGGCTTGGGGAGAGGTGCAGGAGCCGGCGCTCCGTGCAGCGAGGGCTCGGCTGCGCCGCCGTCCTCCAGGACCCAGGCTCACCCACGGTGGCCGCGCGGCAACAGCGTCTGCGTCCGGTGGGTGCCCTGCGTCTCGGCGGCCCGGCCCATCGCGTAAGCGGGACAGTCCTCGCCGTCGAGTCGGCCGTACCAGTCGTTTGCTGTCATCCGCAGCTCCCTGTGGGACACGTGAAACGCGTTGAGGGGCCCCGGTGCCAACGACACCAGGATCCAGCAACGTGACAACGCCGCCGCCATGGCGCTCGACGGTGCTTGCCTGTACTGGTCGGGCGTCGCGCTTCCTGCGTCGACCCGTCGGCAAGTGGCGCCGGTTCAGCTGGGCAGTGCGTCGTCCAACTGGGTCTGCTCCGCCTCGCTCAGCTCAAGCTCGGCCGCCTTGGCGGAGTCCTGGATCGATGCCGGGCGGCTGGCGCCCGGCACCGGGATCACCGCCGGGGAGCGGGTCAGCAGCCAAGCCAGGGCGATCTGTTGCGGGCTGACGCCGTGCACGGCCGCGACGCGGTGGAAGGCGGGGCCCGCGGCGGTCGGGCCGCGGGTGCCGTCGAGGGAGCTTCGGGAGATGCCGCCCAGTGGGCTCCAGGGCAGGAAGGCCAGCCCCAACCGGGTGCTCAGCCGCAGCTCGGGCTCGCTGTCGCGGACTGCTGGTGAGTACTGGTTCTGTACGGAGACGAGGCCGTCGCCGAG
Source organism: Streptomyces sp. NPDC020731 (assembly GCF_044334705.1). NCBI lineage: Bacteria > Bacillati > Actinomycetota > Actinomycetes > Kitasatosporales > Streptomycetaceae > Streptomyces > Streptomyces sp. NPDC020731. The sequence goes on along the minus strand of NZ_JBIRTN010000033.1, from coordinate 19,145 downwards.
GATCGCGTGCGCCTCGCGTATCTGGCCGGTGGTGACGTTGGAGATCCCGGCGGCGCGAATGGTGCCGGCGTCGAGCAACTCGCGCAGCGTGCCCACGGATTCCGCCCAGGGCACGGCCGGGTCCGGCTTGTGCAGCTGGTACAGGCCGATGGCCTCCATGCCCAGGCGCTTCAGGGACGTCTCGGCGGCACGCTTGAGGTGGCCGGGGGTGGCGTTGACGGTCCAGCCGCCGTCGCCGGGGCGGCCGCGGCCGCCCTTCGTGGCGACGAGCAGGTGGGAGGTGTCACCGCCGTAGCGGGCCAGGGCGCGGGCGATGAGGAGTTCGTTGTGGCCGGCTTCGTCGGCGTGCCAGTGGTAGCTGTCGGCGGTGTCGATGAGCGTGACCCCGGCGTCCAGGGCGGCGTGGATGGTGGCGATGGCCCGCTGTTCGTCCGGGCGGTGCTCGATGGACAGGGGCATGGCGCCCAGACCGACGGCGCTCACGGCAGTATCTCCGATGGTGCGGTACCGCATGGTGTGTCCGTTCCTCAGGAGCTGGGGGCGGCGGTTGCGGCGAGGGCTTCGGCGACGGCGCTGGGGAGCCAGTCGGTGGTGCGGGAGAAGGAGAAGCCCAGTTCCTTCGCGCGGGCGTTGCTCATGGCGTAGTGACGGTCGAAAGAGAATGGCGAGGCCGGCTCGCCCGCGGCGACGCTGCGGTACACAGCTTTCCTGCCGGCCTGTGCGGCGATGACGGTACCGAGGCCGTAGACGTCAAGTGGGCCGTCGGAGCAGGCGTTGACCGGGCCGGTGGCATCGGTGAGCGTGGCCGCCCATTCCAGCAGCTTCACCAGCTCCTCGTAGTGGATGAAGACCGTGGGCAGCGCCTCGGCGTGCACGGTGATCTGCGTGTCGTGGGTGACGCGCTCGATGTAGTGCATGAGCCGGCCGGTGAACTCCGCCGCGCCGCCACCGAGGACGTGGGCGCTGCGTACGGAGGCGAAAGCGAACCCGTGGTGCTGAGCGAAGACGGCCTCAGCCTGGCGCTTGCCTTCGGCGTAGTGCGCCTGAAGGTACGCCGCGTCGTGCCAGGGCAGGTCCATCCGCACCAGCCAGGTGGCCGGATCAACTGTCTCCTCAGGCACCGGTGCCCCGGGCGGGACCGCGGGCAGCGAGGCGGTTGCCGGATCGTAGACCTCGATCGTGGAGGTCATGACGTAGCGCCGGGTGCGGCCGCTGAAGGCACGGGCGGCGATCGCGGCCTGCACCGGGGTGTAGCAGACCTGGTCCACGATCACATCGAAGCTGCGAGAGCCCAGCGCGGTGGTCAGGGCGGCCTCGTCATCACGGTCGGCAACGAGGTGTTCGACCTCTGCCGGCGGCGGGGCGGAGCCGCGGTTGATCACAGTGACCCGGTGTCCTGCCGCCTGCAGGCGCTGCACCAGGACCTTGCCGAAGTAGCGGCTTCCGCCGATCACGCAGATCCTTTTCATGCCCCCATCCTGAACACCTACAGTCATCAGCAGAAGTGCCCAATTACTGGCTACGTATTAAGGATTACTGTTGATCGATGTGCAGCGGCTCCGTGTCCTGCGGGCGGTGGCCGAACACGGCAGCTTCAACCAGGCGGCAGCAGCCCTCCACCTCACCCCCTCGGCCGTCTCCCAGCACGTTGCCGCACTCGAGCGCAGCCTCGGTGCCCAGGTCGTCGCGCGCAGTACCCGCGGAGTCACACTGACCCCGGCCGGTCGGATCATGGTCGGGGCCGCCGAGTCGGTTGCCGCGGAACTCGTACACGCCCAGCGGCAAGTCGACCGACTCGCCGGCGGCCGCACCCAGATCACCATCGCCACCTTCACCAGTGGAGGCAGGCTCCTGCTGCCCGGCGTACTCGCCCGGCTGACCACCGCCCACCCCGAGACCGTGGTCCACATCAGGGAAGCCGAGCCCGAGGACAGCCTGCCGCTGGTACGCCAGGGCGCGGTAGACCTCGCACTCGCCTACCATTTCGACGGCCCGCTGCCCGGGTGGCTCGGCCCAACCTCCAGCCTGGCGTGGACGGCACTCCTTGAAGACCCCCTGCACGTCGTCCTGCCCGACGCCCATCCCCTGGCCGGCCGCCAGTCACTCGACATTGCCGAGCTGGCCGCCGAGCCCTGGGTACTCGGCTGCCTCAAGACCGAGGCTTACCTGCGCCGTTACGCCGAACGTGCCGGCTTCGACCCGGAGGTGCGCAGCACGACGACCGACTACTTCTTCGCCCGCTCGCTCGTCGCCGCAGGCCTGGGAATCTCACTGATCCCCTCCATCGCGCAGACCCCGCAGGTGGCAGGAGTACGCGCCGTCCCGATCGTGCCGCCGGCTCCGACCCGGCACATCGGCGTCGCCACCATCCTCCGCCGCAACCTCCCCCAGGTCATGACACTGGTACGGGCCTTCCAAGGACAAGCAGCAGAGCTGGGTGAAACCGACCCGCACCGCACGACTTGACCGCATTCATCCGTACGCGGCGGTGGCTTGCTGCCCGGACACCGTCGTTGAGTACCGGCCTCTGACTGGCTTCGGGCGCCGACGGTGCGATGAGGGACGTGGAAGTGGGGGAGGGCTTACTTGGATTCGACTCGTCCTATCGGATCGGGGCCGGTCGTCAGTGCCTCGCACACGGCCTGCCACGTGGGGTCACCGGGACGAAGCCGGGTGCGGAGGTAGGCCGCGGTGAGCCGGGCGAGGGCGGCGACTCGTCCGGGGTTCTCGTCGGTGGTCTCGGCGGCGTCGTATCCGGCGATCCCGCCGAGTCCGTGCTCCGCGCCGAACAAAGTGAGCAGGGTCTTGGGTCCGGGGGCGAGGGTGTAGGGGTCGGCGTGCCAGTCCGGCCCCATGTCCGTGAAGTGCCGGGAGTCGTCCTCGTCGCCGGCGACGACCAGCGTGGGCGTGGTCATCGTGGAGAAGTCGATGGTCCGGAAGACCGGCAGCGCGTCAGCCATCGGTCCGTTCAGGACGTCGCCCCTGCCGGGTGCGGCCAGCAGCACGCCCGCCTTGATCCGGGATTCGAGAAGGCTCACCTCTCCTCCCTCGTCGGGGTCGGTGACCTGGGCACCGAGCAGGAGGCTGGAGGTGAAGCCGCCGAACGAGTGTCCGGCGACGGCGACCTTGGTGTGGTCGATCCGCCCGGAGAGCAGCGGCACGGCCTTCTCGATCATGTCGAGCCGGTCGAGGATGTGTGACATGTCCTCGGAGCGCGAGCGCCAGAAGAAGGGTGCCCCGGGGGCGTCGGCGACCAGGTGGCTCAGTGTCCTGGAAGTGAGGTGGGTCGGCTGGATGACCACGAATCCGTGGGCGGCCCAGGAGTTGACGAGCGGCGCGTAGCCGTTGAGTGAGGAGAGGTTGTTCGAGGGGCCTTGACCGTGGGAGAGGAGGATGACGGCAAGACCGGTTCCGGTCGCGGGTGCGGAGACGCGTACCTGGAGGTCCACGGGACGTCCGGGCACGGAGAGGGACACGGGGCTGAAGGACAGGACCGGGGCGGGTATGTCCGAGGCGTCGGCGCTGGTGGCAGTGGATGTGCTCACGATGTGGGTTCCCTTTCGGTGGCACCTGCTGCCCGCCGGTCTCCTGCGGCCGGCGGGCAAGGTGGTCAGGGGCGTCCCGCTTCGACTAACCTGAAACGGAGCGTCGCTCCATTTAGTATCCGGATCAGCGATCCGTTTTGTCAATCCGCAGAGGAGAAGAGCGTGATGGCCACCGACAGCGCTGCAGGGCAGTCACCGTCCCGAGGCAAGCGGGCCGACGCGCAGCGCAACCGGCAGACGCTGCTCACTGCCGCCGCCGAGGTGTTCGTCACCTCCGGCGTCGACGCGCCGATCCGCCAGATCGCGGCCCGAGCGGGCGTCGGGATCGCCACGATCTACCGCCACTTCCCGACCCGGGCGGACCTCGTCACCGCCGTCTACCGCCACCAGATCGAGGCGTGCGCCGAGGCCGGCCCGGACCTGCTGGCCGGCGCCGACTCCCCGCTCGACGCACTGAGCCGGTGGATCGACCTCTTCGTCGACTTCCTCGTCACCAAGCACGGACTCGCCGACGCCCTGCAGTCCGACAACGACCGCTTCGCCGCGCTGCACACCTACTTCCTCGACCGCCTGCTGCCCGTCTGCGCCCAACTGCTCGACGCCGCGGTCGAGGCCGGCGAGGTCAGGCCCGGTACGCAGCCGTACGAGCTGATGCGCGGCATCGGCAACCTCTGCATCGGACGCGACGACGACCCCCGCTACGACCCCCGACGCCTGATCGCTCTCCTCCTCCGAGGACTTCAGCGACCTCACGCCTCCTGACGCCGGCAAGCGGTACCGCAACCCGGTCCCTCCGCGCTTCCACGCGGCCTGAGCGGCCGCCTCTCGACAGCCGAGGACGTCGGCAGGCAACAGCGTCCCCTGGCCGGCGCTGTCACTTCTCATCGGCATCGAACACGGCACCATCGGAACGCCGCTCGGCGTCGTGGACATCCGCTGTCGTAACCCGGTTCCGGCAGGGGCAGAGCCGCCTGCGGCACGCCGCACGGCTGCTGCGGAGCACCGCGCTGCCGGTCGCCCGGGTGACCGAGGCGTCCGGCAGCGCTGGTCCTTTCCACTTCAGCAGTGCCTTCCGCCGGCGCTACGGGGTGCCTTTGCGGGACTACCGAGTGGCAGGCCGGGTCACTTCTTGACCGCGACACCGCAGACGGAGACGTCGGCCGTGTCCTCCTCGGCCCGGTCGGCGTCCGGGCGCCAGGTGGCCGTGGACACGACCCCCGGCTCCACCAGCTCCAGCCCGGCGAAGAAGGAGGCGATCTCCTGCGGTGACCGCAGGTGGTAGGTGTTGGCCGACTGCCCGTTGTAGACCCCGACCGCGGTGTTGAGTGCCTCGTTGGTGTTCGTGCCGTCGCTCAGGGCCAGGTAGCTGCCCGAGGGCAGGGCCGACACCAGCGTGCTCACCAGGTCGGCGGGGCGCTCGCCGTCGGAGATCTGCCCCATGATGCCCAACATGGTCAGGGCGACCGGGCGGCTGAGGTCCAGGGTTTTCGCTGCCTCGGCGAGGATGCGCTCCGGGTCCCTGGCGTCGGCGTCGACGTAGGCGCAGGCGCCCTCGGTGCTACTGGTGAGCAGGGCCTGCGCATGCACCAGGACGAGGGGGTCGTTGTCGACGTACACGATGCGGCTCTCCGGCGCGATGTGCTGGGCCAGTTCGTGTGTGTTGTCGGCGGTGGGCAGTCCGGTGCCGATGTCGAGGAACTGGCGGACACCGGCCTCGCCCGCCAGGAAGCGCACGGCGCGCGCGAGGAACCGCCGCTGCAGCCGCGCGACGGCGGCGAACTCCGGGAAGGTCTTCAGGATGACCTCACCGGCCGCGCTGTCGACGGGGTAGTTGTCCTTGCCTCCCAGCAGGTAGTTCCAGACACGGGCGGAGTGCGGGCGATCGGTCTGCAGCCTGGCCCTGACTTCTTCACGCGGGTGAGTCATGGGGAAAGCTTCACACAGAGCTGTGGCTCCGTAGACCAACTACCGGGATACCGGATCGACTTCGTTCGGACTGAGGAACACCGCCAGGGCCGCGACGGCCCGCTGGGGCTCCGCTCCTCATGGGCACAGCTCATACGGCCTCACGGCGCTGGGCCGGGGCCTGCGGATGATCGGTGGGGATGCCCTTGACGAACACGGGGCCGTGGTCGGTGTCGGGGAACGTCGCGATGCCTGAGTTCAGGCCCTCGTCGGCGGCGCGGGCGGCATGGACGGGGCCGACCTTGCCGGTGATGGCCTGGCGTGCTTCTGCGGGGAGGTCGTAGAAGTGGCGGCGGCGGATCATGGACACGGCGCGGTTCCTTGGAGAGAACGATGGGCTGCCCCGCCGGCGTACGGCCGAGGCGGCGTGCCGGAGGGAGGACGGTCTGGTAGGTCTGGTCGTCGCCGGCCGAGCAGTTGCACCCGGCGGACTCTGGCTGGAGCCTCGCAAGAAGCTGCCACCACGATCTGGTGCGGCACTGGACGGCGAGTGGCTGCGCGTGCTCGAAAATGACCGGACGGAGTTCCTTCATCACCGTTCCGTCGCCCCTGTCCTACGGAGGTAGACGGCCGTTCCCATATGCCGTACCTGACCACCCAGTCCGTGATGGGCGTCGTTGTCCTTTCACCGGGTGGGTGTCATGAGGCGTACGGCGCCTGAGGCGGCGGCGTGAACCCGTTCGCGGCGACTTGGCAAGTACAGGGTGTGACCACCCACCATCCTGATACCCACCGACCCCACCAGCGGACGGACCGTCCATGACCGACCTGGCCGGCGGCGACGCCGAGCTCATCGCGGCCTCACTCGAGGAACCCGAGCGTTTCGCGGCGCTCTTCGACCGTCACGCCCCGGCGATCCATCAGTACGTCGCCCGGCGGCTCGGGCGGGACGCGGCCGACGACGTCACCGCCGAGACGTTTTTGACGGCCTTCCGGATACGGGCCCGGTTCGACCCGGCCCGCGCCGACGCCCGGCCCTGGTTGTACGGCATCGCCGCCAAGCAGATCGGCCGGCACCGCCGGGAGGAGGCCAGGGCGCTGAAACTGCTCGCCCGCACCGGCCACGACCCGGTCGCCGACAGCTGGACCGACTCCGCCGACGACCGCCTCGCTGCCGAGGCCGCCGCCCGCCCACTGGCCGGGGCGCTGGCCCATCTCTCCGCGGGCGACCGGCACGTCCTGCTGCTCTTCGCCTGGGCCGACCTCGGCTACCAGGAGATCGCCGAAGCCCTCGACATTCCCGTCGGCACCGTCCGTTCCCGCCTCAACCGCGCCCGCCGGAAGCTGCGCACCGCAACCGGCGCGGCCAGTGGCCCCCTCATCGAAGCTCGCACACACGAAAGTGACCCCGCATGAACGAGCTCTCCGAACTCCGCGGCCTGCGCGCCGACGCACCCCTTCCCGACACCGACCGGCTCGCCGCGCCGCGGGCCCGGCTCACCGCGGCGTTCCGGCAGGAGACCCGCCCTGAGCGCGCGGTCCTTCCCAGGCGCCGGATGATCCTGGTCGGCGCCGCCACCGCAGGGGCCCTCGCCGTGACCGCCGGGATCGTCGCGACCCTGCCCGAGGACAGTACCCGCGCCTCCACGAGGAAGGGCCCCCAGGTGCTGTCGGCAGGCGCCTCCGCCGACGCCCTCGAACTGGCCGCCGCGACCGTCGAGAAGCACGACGGCACCGAACCCGGCCCGAAGCAGTGGGTGTACGAGAAGAGCACTGTCTTCGTCCAGGGCAAGCCGCAAAGCAGCGAGGAGTGGACCCGCTGGGACGGCACCGGGCACGCCAATCTGCCCGGCGTCCCCCCGGCCGGTGACATCTCGGACTTCGACCCGGACGAGCTCCAGGTCTGGTACGGCCCCAACCAGGAGGAGAAGTGGGAGAAGGAGGGTTACGACGACCGCTCCCAGCGGCAGTTCTACCGCTTCCTCGCCACCCTGCCGAGCGGCTCCGACCGCATGATGAAGCGCATCCGCGAGAAGCACGCCATCGGCTCCGTCAAGGGGGAGACGCGCGCACAGCGCGACTGGCGGGAGATCGACGTCCTGTACCGGTCGGTGCTGATCCCGCCGAACGTCCAGGCGGGCCTGTTCCGGGCTCTCGCGAAGATCCCCGGCACCCGGGTGACGACCGGCGTGAGGGACCCGCTCGGCCGCGCGGCGATCGGCGTAAGCGTGACCTACGCCGAGAGGACGCCCTCGGGCTGGCAGGGCAAGCAGGAGATCTTCTTCGATCCCGAGAGCTACGCCTACCTCGGTGAGACCCGGGACGACGGGGAGATGGTCAGCGCCCGCGCCGCCTGGGGCGTCGTCAACAAGCCCGGCGCCCGCCCCTGAGCACCCGCGAGGGGCGCCCGGTGTGACACCGGGCGCCCCTCGTCGTCGTACCGGCTGCCCCGGGCCGCCACGTTCGCGGCCTGGGCCTTGTCCGGCGGCAGGCTACCGCCGCCACCGCGGCGGCCTGACAACGGGGACCCGCACCGGCGAGTCGTTGTCCCGGCGAGCCGTCAGCACCACCCGACCCCACAACGTGACAGTGCCGAAGTACGGCTTCGCCGACACCGCCGCGCACGACTCGATCGGCTTGTACCGCGCGATGGGCGCAAGCCCTGGGCTCAGCGGATCACGAGTGGAGCCATAGGCGGTCGTTGCGCCCCGGCCGCCGCACCCACGGCTGTCCCGTCGAACCAGGTGCGCACGCGTCCGACTCCGGGGCCCGGCTGTTCCTGCCGCTCATGAACATCTTGTTTCAGACCCCCCTCATGGCGGCCGAGCCGCTGATACTGACCGGGCGGGCGAAACGGGGGCACTGGTGGACTGGACGTTGGCGGGAGGGCTGGCCGCCGGTCTGCTGATCGCGACCGTGACCGCGCCCGTCGGCGTGTCCGGTGCCGTATTTCTTCTCCCCGTCCAGTTGAGCGTCTTCGGCGTGCCCAGTCCGGCGGTAACCCCGACCAACCTGCTGTTCAACGTCGTCGCCGGACCTGGCGCCCTGTGGCGCTACCGCCGCGAAGGCGCCCTGCGCGGAGACCTTGCCCGCCGCCTGGTGCTGGGCACACTGCCCGGTGTCGTCATCGGCGCCGCCATCCGCGTCTTCGCCCTCCCCGGCCCGGGCGTCTTCCGACTCCTGATCGCCATCCTGCTGCTCCCACTCGGCCTGTGGCTTTGCCTGCGCGCCCTCACCCCGGCACACCATCACCATCAGCAGCCGCCCACAGGCGACTTGCCCCCACGCACCCTCACCGGCCTCGCCCTGGCGGTCGGCGTGATCGGAGGCATGTACGGCATCGGCGGCGGCTCCCTCCTCGGCCCGATCCTTGCCGGACGCGGCCTGCCCGTCGCACGCGTCGCCCCGGCCGCGCTCGCCGCCACATTCGCCACCTCCCTCGTCGGCGCAGCCGCCTACGCACTGCTGTCCCTGGTGAGCTTCGGAGACATCACCCCCGACTGGTGGCTCGGACTCGCCTGCGGAACCGGCGGACTGATCGGCGGCTACCTCGGCGCCCGCCTCCAACCCCGCCTGCCCGAACGAGCCCTACGCCTGCTGCTCGGCACCCTCGCCACAGCCCTCGGAGCCCTGTACGCCGCCCAGACCCTGCACTGAGCCACTCCGGTCCGGTTGGGAATCCGCGGCGGAGAGCTCTCAACCGTTGTTTGGCATTGAGCGTCGTCCAACCTGAATTTGCTGGTCATGGGGCTGGCGTGGGCGAGGGCTGCTGGTGGCGGATGTGCTGGTCCGGGTGATGCAGCGGAGGGTCGTGCTGGCCGACGACCCGGCTGTGGCTGAGGAGTTGGTGCGGGTGACGACGACTCCGGGTGCAGGCGGGATGTTGCCGGTCCCGCACCGCGAGCCGGGCATGGACGAGAGTGCGCTGCCCGCCGACTATCAAACGATCATGAAGGTCGTGGCCGCGGTCTCGGAGCCGGTCCCGGCCAAGGACGTCAGCGTCCAGCTCGGCAGGGGCACCCAGCCCGGGCAGGTCGAACCGGTACGCGACAAGCTCAGGTGCCTGGCGGACCGGGGGTGGCCGCACCGCACTCCCGCCGGCCGTTTCACCGCCCTGTCGCAGTCGTCCGTCTGACCGGCTGCGGCCTGATTTCGGCGTAGCGCACAGTCTTCCGAAAGGAGCTGGGGATCCCGTGTGAAAGAACACCAGCCCTGCCGAGGGCACCGAAGGGCCTATCCACCAGTGCCGCCTGCTGCTCTAGAGCGCCACCCTGGAGCTGGTCTCCGGCCTGGTTCGCAGTCACCTGAGGAAGGTCGGCTCGCGCTGGCGCAAGTTTCCACCGGGTCGGATCGCCCTGATCGCCAAAAGCTCACCGGATCGGGTGGCGAGATGGTGCTGCTCGACAGCACCCTGGTCCGCACCTCCGCGGGGGCTGGGGACGGCACCGCCCGGCCGGATGCGTAGGGAAGAAGCGAGACCGGAGCGGCGCTGGGCAGGTTGACGCAAACGGTGAATTCCACGGCTGATGGCAGCGGGCCCTTGTCCCCACTCGGTCGCGGTCGTTCTGACCGTGGCGTGTGGTCCGGCTGTGTGTCAGGTGATGCTGGGTGCGGGTGGTGTCCAGCGGTGGGTGCGGGGCACGGTGCCGGTGACGCCGTAGTCGTTCTTCAGCTGTTCGGGGATGGCGTAGTGCATGACGCGTCCGCGGGTGAGGGAGGACAGTTCGAGGATGGTGGTGAGGTGGCCGAGGCGGTCCAGTGCCCAGGCGCCGAGCGGTGAGCGGTCCTCGATGGTCTCCAGGATGCCGAGCAGGTGGGGGACTGCTTTGACGACGGTGTCCCAGGGGGTGCGCGCGACGTGGAGCCAGTCGGCGCAGGTGTCGCCGATCAGGTGGCGGATCAGGGCGGAGACGATCGGGTCGAAGAACGTGCCGGGGACGACTTCCTCGTACAGGTCGATCAACTGCCGGGTGAGGTGTGCGCCTTCTTCCGACGGTGCCATGTGCCGGATCATGTACAGGTCGAGGAACTCGCGGGCCTCCTCAAGAGTTGTGGGGACGGTGTCCTGGTCGACGCCGAGCATCGCTCCGACGACTCGCCAGGCGTAGAAGTAGGCTTCGGCACCCTCGGTGGACATGTGGATGCCGAGGCGGTGCAGGGAGTCCAGGACGAGCAGGGAGAAGAACATCTGCCCGCCGATCATGTCCTCCTGGCAGATCGGCACGCCCAGTGTGGTGGTGTCCCAGCGGTTCTCGCGCTTGAGGTGGTGGCGGATGGAGGCGTGCAGGAGGCGGACCTTCTGGGCGGCCGGGATGAAGCGGCTGCCGGCCTCGAACGCGCCGGGCTGCATGAGGTAGACGGTGAACTGGCCGGTCTCCGCCATCCGCTTGGAGGGGTACTTCAGCCCGTGGGCGGCCGACAGCAGCCGGGCCACGTGCGGGACGACGTAGCAGGCCGGCATGGAGGCGAACGACAGCGCGGTGGAGATGTGCACGTTGTTGTCGATGAAGAACAGGCGGGCCCTTTCCATCTCCCCCCAGTCCACCCAGACCGGCGGGGCGCCGGTGGCCTGGAGGTATTCCCGGGCCACGTCGGGCAGCCCGTCGGGCAGGGGAGCACCGGCGGTGGACATGTACCGCATAAGGGTGTTGAGCTTGCCGACCTCGCCGCGCTCGAACAGGGTGGCGACGGTGGCGTCGGCGAGTACGTCACCGGTTTGGCGCAGGGCGTCCATCGACGCCTCGGTGTAGGTCATCACAGAGCTCCTTGTTCGTGCGGGGCGAACGGGGTGCCGTCGCGGGCATGAGGCGGTGCGGTGCGGCGTGCCTCTGTGCGAGGGCGTCAGTGGTGGCGGACCGCCGCCGAATGGGCCAGCGCGGTCAGGGCCGCGGTGGCGTGCCCGGGAAGGTCCAGGTCGTGCAGGCCGCGTGTGGCTTCTTCGACCCGCGCGGTGATCATTTCTTCGATGCGGTCCGGCGCCTTCAGCCGCAGCATCACCGTGCGCACGGCCTCCAGACCGTTTCCGTCCAGGTCGCGTCGGCCCAGCAGGGCACGCAACTGCTCACGCTCCTCGCCGCTGGCGATACGCCATGTCTCCGCCAGCAGGGCGGTGGGCCGGTGGCCGCGCACATCGTCGAGGTTGGTCTTGCCGGTGCGTTCCGGATCCCCGAACAGGCCCAGCAGGTCGTCCCTGAGCTGAAACGCCTCGCCCAGCGGCAGCCCGTAGGCGGAATATCCCTCGCGCAGCCGCCCGTCGGCGCCTGCCAGGGCGCCGCCGATCAGCAAGGGCTGCTCGACGGTGTACTTGGCGGTCTTGTACCGGATCACCTTCAGCGGCACGGAGGTGTCCGGCATGGCTCCGGTGTGCAGGATCTCCAGGCACTCACCGGCGATCAGCTCGCGGGCCAGCGCCGCCCACAGCGGGCGAGCCCGGCCGAGGTAGGCGGCGGGCAAACCGCTGGTGACAAACAGCTGACCGGCCAGCGACATCAGCAGGTCCCCCACCAGCATCGCCAGCGAGCGGGCCGCGTTCGCCGCCCGCGGCCGGCGCCGCAACGCGCTCCGTAGGGCGACATGCGCGGTGGGGCGGCCGTGGCGCAGCGCACTGTCGTCGATGAGGTCGTCGTGCACCATGGCGGCGGCGTGCACCAATTCCATGGAGCCCGCGGCCCGCACCAGCGCATCACTGTCCGGCTGCCCAGCCGCACGCCAGCCCCAATAGCAGAAGGCCGCCCGCAGTCGTTTGCCATCCGCTACCGCCTGCTCCACCTGCCGGGCAACGACATCCAGAGCCGGATCGATCACCGCGAACTGGTCTGCCTCCTGGGCGACGAAGGAGCGCAGCACCTCATCGACGCGGGCTTTGAACGCAGCCGCCTCCCAGCTCTCAGACACCATCGCCGGCCTGCCGGGCCAGAGCGTGACGGGCGAGCACCTCCAGATGGGCCGGTGGCGCGGCCGCGTACCGGTCGAGCGCCAGGCGCCCACGCGCGATCAGGTCCTGTTCGGCCTCGGCTGCCAGCTCCGCCGTGTCCGAGCGACGCAACAGCCCCCGCACTGTGCCGAGCGCCGAGCCCAGGGTACTCACGGCCAGATCCGTTAAGCCCGCCACCAGCAACACCGTGTGCTGTTCCAGTTTCCCAGGGCGTTCCGTTTCCAGTGTCATGCCTGCCCCCACCCACAGAGGAACCTCGGGCGCCGGTCCCGCGCCGCAATTCCCAGCGTCCCGTCACGCCAGGCGGAGAGAGGGAGAAACTCACCAACGGGCGATCACACCGTATGGATGTACGACCAGCGCATCCTCAGCGGCATGGCCGTACCCTCCACCGTCCACTGCGCGGTGGGGTGAGCGGTCACGCCGGCGAGGTGCGGGCGGCGCGTGCCGTGCTCGAGGAAGACCAGCGCGTAGACCCGACGCAGGCCCACCAGGTCGATGTGGACGAAGTCGCAGGCGATGATGCCGTCGGCCTGCGCTGTCAGGAACTCCCGCCAGGTCGGACCGCCCCGGCGGGGAGCCGGGCCTACGCCGGCGGAGGTCAGGATCTGCCAGACCGTGGACGCTCCGACCTGATGCCCCAGCCGTGCGAGCTCGCCCTGGATCCTGCGACACCCCCAGCGCGGATTCTCTTTGGCCAGGCGCAGCACCAGCGCGTTGATCGCCTGAGCAGTCGGTGGTCGGCCAGGCATGCTCCGGCGCTTGCTGTAGTCCCATCGGCGTGTCACGAGCCGCCGATGCCACGCCAGCACGGTGCCCGGAGTCACCGGAACACCTCCGCCCAGCGCCGCCGGGGTATCAGCGAGGACAACGCCGCGAACCACAACCGGTCCGCTGGCTCGTGCCGCACCGGGGCCGCAAGTTGCCGACGCAGCACGGCGTTCTCGTGCCGCAGGACAAGCAGTTCGGCATCCTTCGCCGTCTGTCGGCGCAGGAGAACAGCCGGGGCTGAGAGCAGCTTCCTCGTCACCTGATAGACCAGCGAGACAATCACCCACGGCATCGTCCCAGGCGGCCCCGAGCACCACCAGACCCCCTACAACCTGCAGCGACGCATTTCTGAACGGCACAGCTTCCGCAGCGTTGGCGCAGCCCAGCGGTTCCTGTCCGCGTTCGGCGGGATCTCACCCCGCTTCCGACCCCGCCGCCACCTGATGACGGCCTCCGGCTACCGAGCCGAAATGACCATCCGCTTCGCCATCTGAAACCACGTCACCAGAGTCGTCGGCACGGCCGCAACGGCCTGACTCAGGCTGGCACTCGAACCGACCACACCACGGCACGCCATCAGCCCCACGCACATCCGACAACGTGACAACGCCCCGGCGCTTGCTGTAGTCCCCCTTTCGGGTGATGAGCCTGCGGTGCCACGCCAGCAGCGTCGCGGGTGTCACCGGGAACACCTGCGCCCACCGGCGCCGGGGAATCAGCGAGGACAGTGCTGCGAACCACAGCCGATCCGTCGGCTCGTATCGCACCGGACTCGTGAGCTGCCTGCGCAGCACCAGCAATTCCGCGTCCTTGGCCATGCTCCGGCGCAGCGGCACCGCGAGCAGCGGCTTGCCGCCGGTGGTGTCGTGCGCATTCGCGGCGGTGACCAGGACAGCGAGCACCAGGCCGAGCGTGTCGGTTGCTCGCAGCGGTGCGCCCTGGCCTAATCCGTCGCCCTTGAAACGCGTCAGGAGAGTACCCATTGGGGCGGGTGTCCCGGGTCGGTCGGGCAGGTGAAGACGTGGAGGTCTCGGTCACGGCCGAAGCGGAGCCGGGTGGGCTGGGCGACGGACCGGCCGCCCCGGATCCAGGCCATCCCCCGCCGGGACGGATCGCGGTCTTCGAGCGGCATCCAGCTGTGCGAGTCGGGGTCCATCTCGTCGCCCCCGGCTGTCAGCAGGAGCCGCATCGGGGCCGCACAGGACGCGCAAATGATGTCCATCGGGCCCGTCGACGCCCAGCTGGGAAAGCCGCCGACCCGCCAGCCGGGCGGTATCGAGAGGGCGCCCTGGTAGCTAGGGGCGTCACGGCCGCCTTTCGCCCTCCGGGCATCGTCCCAGGCGTCGATGCGGGTAATCAGAGCCGCAGGCAGCGTGTCGTCCTCCGCCCACGGACAGGTGTCCACCTCCTCGGAATGCACGACACAGGGTTCGGGGAGTTCGTGCTCCCACCGGAGCAACGGCACTTCGGGCGCGGCGGCAAGGAAGTGGGCCGCGCGCTCGGTCTGCGCGGCCCACCGCCACTGCAGGAGGTATCGGCGCTCTAGGTACGGACCGTGGGTGAACGGCAGCGGAAGAGCTGCACCAGGTCAGCGCCGCCGGGTCCGGCGGCCAGGCCGGGAACGTCCCGACCGAAGAACTGAGCGAGCGCCACGAAGGGCACCGGACCGCCCTTCCCGGGACTGCCGGCGTCGGGCCACGGGCGGCTCCGCGGCCATGCACAACCACGGTCCTGACACAAGCATGTAGGCGTTCCCAAATCTCGGCAACATCACTTTCCGGAGGAGGAGAGCGTTCCTGCCACTGAGTGGCAGACGTTCTCGAAACCGACCAACAGAGCCAGCCGATCGTCCGCCTGAGGGGAACACGTGGGAGGAACCCACTTCCTTACCTCCTGAGCCTTGCGCGATGAGTTGTGATGGGTGGCTGAGCGGTGGCCAGGCGGGTCACACCATGGTCGACTCCTTTGTGTCCGCCCGAGCAGCTGCCGCCGATCCGGGGGCGGACGTCGGCTTGGGACCGCCTTCGCTGAGGCCGTACCGCGCGTGGAGCGTGCGCAGGAAGCCGGGCGCGTACCAGGCCGAGTTCCCCAGCAGACGCATCGCGGCGGGGACGAGCACGCCGCGGACGGCGAGGGCGTCGATGAGGATGGCCAGTCCGCTGCCGAGGCCGAACATCTGTATGAAGCTGAGTTTGGCGGTGCCGAAGGCGAAGAAGCTCACCGCGAGCAGGAAGGCGGCCGCGCTGACGATGCGCCCGGTGTGGCCGAGGCCGTTGACCACGGCGGTCTCGTTGTCCGCTCCCTGGTCGTGGAGTTCCTTGATCCGGCTGGTGACGAAGACCTCATAGTCCATCGAGAGGCCGAAGCCGATGCAGAACATCAGCACGGTCATCGACAGCTCCATCGGCTGGGGGGTGAAGCCGAGCGGTGAGGAGAGGTTGCCGTCCTGGAAGATCCAGGTCATCACACCGAGGGTGGCGCCCAGGCTGATCAGGTTGAGAGCCAGCGCGCGCACCGGCTGCACGACGCTGCCGGTGAACAGGAAGAGCAGCAGGAAGGTGGTGAGGACGACCAGGGTCACGGCCAACGGGAGCTTGTCGGTGATGGATTCCTTGGCGTCGACCAGTACGGCGTCGTTCCCGCCGACCAGGGGGTCCGTACCCGGGGGCGGAGTCACCGAGCGCACCTGCTTGACCAGGCTCTCGGCCGCCTCCGACTTCGGCGTCAGGCTGCTCACCACATTGATCCGCTGTGCGTCGGGCCGGCCGAGGGCGGAGTCGGCCGGGCCGGTCGCGGCGGGCCGTCCCGCGCTGTAGGTGCCCGCGCTGGTCTCGACGTGCTCGACGCCCTTGAGCGCGGCCAGTCGCCCCGCGTACGAGGCCAGTGGGGCTTCGGCCACGGAGGTGTCGATGGTGATGAAGACGGCCGAGTCCTCGCTGCCGCCGAACTCCTCCCGCAGGACCTGGGAGACCTGGCGGCTCTCGGCGTCCTCGGGCAGCACGCGCTCGTCCGTCGTCCCGAAGGTGACGTTCAGCAGAGGACTCGCCGCCAGCAGCAGCACGGCGAGAACGGGCACCGCTGTGAGCACGGGTCGCCGCATGACGGTGCGCGCCAGCCGTCCCCACACGGGTGCCTGAGCTTCGGATCGCCGCGACTTCGCCCACGGCATCCGCCCGCCGTTGACCCGGTGCCCCAAAACCTTCAGCAGGGCCGGCATCACGAACAGGGTGCTCAGGGCGGCGATGGCGACGACGCCGACCCCGGTGAAGCCGAGCGAGCGCAGGAAGTACTGCGGGAACACCGTGAGGGCTGCCAGGGCCGCCGCGACGGTCGCTGCGGAGAAGGCGACGGTGCGGCCCGCGGTGTGCATCGTCTGCCGGACGGCGTCGTCCACGCTCACCCCGGCCGCGATCTGCTCCCGGAAGCGGCTGACCATCAACAGGGCGTAGTCGATGCCCAGTCCGAGACCCAGGGCGGTGGTGAGGTTGGTCGCGGTGTCGGCCACGTCGGTGACGCTGCCGAGCAGGAAGAGCTGGGCGAACGAGCCGATGACGGCGATGACGGCGATGGCGAGCGGCAACAGCGCCGCGACGACGCTGCCGAAGACGATCAGGAGCAGCACAAGGGTCAGCGGTATGGCGATCACCTCGGCGAGGACCAGATCCTCGACCACCTGGTTCGACAGGTCGGCTCCTACAGCGGCGCCTCCTCCGGCCCGGACGGTGAGGGTGTCCTTGTAGGAGCCGCTGTAGATGTCCAGGATCGCGATGGCGCTTTCCCGCTGCTCGGTGGTGTCGCCTTTCACGTGGGCGAGCACCATGGCCTCACGGCCGTCCTCGGAACGCAGGTCCGGGCTGTTCGTCTCCCAGAACGAGACGACGTTGCTGAGCCGCTCGTCCTTCTTGAGTTCGGCCACCAGGTCCTGGCCGTTCTCCTCGGCGGCGGGGGTGTCGATGCGGCCGCCGGGGGAGCGGACCAGCAGGACGAGGTTGGTCTCGCCGCCGAACTTGTCGGCGATGACGTTCGCTGCCCGCGTGGAGGGGGAGGCGGGGTCGTCGAAGCCGCCTCCCTTCAGCTTGTCGAAAGCACCGGCGCCCACCACGCCCATCAGTGCCACGGCCAAGGCGGCCACAATCAACACCAGTCGGGACCGGCGGATCGCCAAGTCGGCCATACGTTCGAACACGAGTGGATCTCCTTCGGGGTTCTTCGGGGAAAGACGAGAGGTGGCGGCCGGGCGAGAAGCCGGCGGAATGCGTCGCAGAGCCCTCTTCGCCCCGGTGGAGGGTGCGCGATGCCGCGCTCGTCGCCACCGGGAACGACGTTAACGAGGCAGCGCGTTCTTGAGCAGAAGGAGATTTACCTGACACTGTCAGGTTTTTCAGGCGGGTGTAGTTCTCTGATGACCCGTTCCGTCAACCGCCTTAGGATCACCGCATGTTCGCCGAAGAGCCCGCGACGGTCCTGCCGTCCCTGCGCCAGCGACGCCGAGCCGTCGCTACTCGAGAGATCGTGGACGCCGCCGAGCGCCAGATCGCCGAGCACGGGCCGCACGCCCTGTCCCTGCGAGCGGTCGCCCGCGACCTCGGCATGACCGTGCAGGGGCTCTACCACTACTTCCCGAACAGGGACGCCCTCGTCACGGCGTTGGTGGCCAAGGCGTACGACGACCTGGCCGATGCCGTGACGGCAACCGTCGACGCAGCGGCCGAGGAACCGGCTGCACGGCGGTTCCTGGCCGCTGCCGAGTGCTATCGCCGCTGGGCCGTCACCCATGTCGAGCGATTCCGGCTGCTGTACGGCGCACCACTGCGCCATTACGAGGCACCTGCCGAGGGCCCGACCACCCAGGCGATGCGCCGACTGGGCATGGTCTTCCAGCGAGAGATGTTCGATGGGTTCACCACGGCACAACTCGCCGCAGCCGACACCCGGGCGCTCTCGCCGGCTCTGCAGGCGCACCTGGAACCCCTGTTTCCGCATGGCTCGGAAACCCTGCCGCCTTCCGCAGCGGTTCTCCTCCTCGGCGCCTGGGGGCACATGCACGGCATGGTCGTCCTGGAGGCCTTCGGGCACACCTCCTTCATCGGCGAACACCAAGCGGAGATCTTCCGCATGGCCATGCGCGACCTGCTGGAGGGCATCCATCGGCGGATTCCCGCGTAGCCCTCGAGGACACCGGTCGCCCCTTGAGGGGCGGCGCTGGACGCGCGGCGGCCGCGTGGGCGGCTGACCCGGTTTCGCACCGAGGCCGGCACCGGCGGGACGGATGCTCCCGGTGCTGCCGATCCTTCGACCAGGCCCCGGACGCCTACCGGGCCATGGCCGACCGCAAGGTCCTCAGGACCCTCATCCGCCCCTGCCCGCACAGCGAAAGACATTCCGCTCATGCAGACCGTCACCCTCAACGACGGCGTCGAAATGCCGCTCCTCGGCTTCGACGTCCACCAGCTCCCCGACGAGGACACCGAGCGTGCCGCCTCCGAGGCCCTGGCCGCCGGTTACCGCCTGCTGGACACCGCCGCCTACGGCAACGAAGAAGCCGTCGGCCGCGCCATCAAGTCCAGCGGCATCGCCCGCGAGAACCTGTTCGTCACCACCCCACCAAGCTGTGGGTCCAGGACGCCCCCGCCCAGGACAACACCCGCCGCGCGTTCGAGACGTCCCTGGACAAGCTGGGACTGGACCACCTCGACCTGTACCTGATGCACCAGCCCTTCGGCGACGTCTACGGCCAGTGGCGCGCCATGGAAGCACTCAACCGCTAGCCTCGCCGTTTCGGTTGGGGCGATGAGGCGTCGTTGAGGGGCAACTGCCGGGTGGCTGACGCGTTTTCGGTGTTGGGACATGGTGGAGACCCGGCGCGGTGGTCGGGTTCTCCAGGGTCCTTCGGTTTGAACCGTTCCGGGTTCGGTAGAGACTCGATTCCGTGAAAGGATTGAGTCATGGCACGTCCTTCCTCCTATCCCGCTGAGCTGCGCAAACGAGCG